>JAKAVA010000077.1 GCA_021827645.1 Planctomycetota bacterium | reverse complement strand
ACCCGATCGGCCAATGGGGGTAAGGGGGCCTTCTGCCCACAACCGTAAAAAACCTGCAGCCATGCCACCGATGTATATACAACCATGCATATCTCAGCACTGCCGCGATGACCGTGAATAATCCGGGCTAAGTGGGTCGGCTCAGCAGACTATGACAAGCCTCGTGGGAACTCAACAGATGGAAGGTTCGCGCCCAGCAACGCGCCAAGATTGACGGCAGGAAGCGATTGACGCCCCTTTCGATGGATTTTAGGCTAATATAGGTGCTTGTAGAGTTTGTGACGAGCGATAAAAAGCGGTGCGATGTCCATTTTGTCATAGTGAAAACGACGATCGCGTGATTGATTCGCGTCCAGCCGAGGGGGGTGATGCGATCAGGCGGCGAAGAGAATGCCAGAAATGTCGGCGTCGCTACACCACGTATGAACGCGTGGAGGAAGCTGTCCGCATGACGGTTGTGAAGAAAGATGGTTCGCGCGTGCCGTATGACCGAAATAAATTGCTCGACGGCATCCAGCGGGCGTGTTACAAGCGGCCGGTTCCGGCATCGACCATCTCCAGCATGGTGGATTCGGTGGAAGAACAGATTCAGCGTAATTTTGACCGGGAGGTACCAAGTTCCGAGATCGGGGAATTGGTTATGAAACATCTGCGGGGGGCTGACGCCATCGCCTTTGTGAGGTTTGCGTCGGTTTACCGGGAATTTCGGGATCTTGGAGAACTGGCGCAGGAAGTGCAGAGTGTCATGGACGATGACAAAAAAGATCCGCAACAGCCGGAACTATTTCAACCATAAACGCCGCGTCTTTTTGGCGCAGCGGCGGTTTACCGGTTATGCTCGGCGGAGTTTGGTGGTTTGACTTAACGCGCGGGGTAGCATAACGACATGATGCGAGTTGAAGCAAAAAAGCCGTGGGCGATCGTGATGGCTGCGGCAGGGATGATTTCCACTATCGTTTTATCGGGGTGTTCACAGGGACCAAAGTCCTCCTCACCTCCGATCGCCGCGCAGGATCGCGTTCCTCTGCCCTCGGTCTATCCGGCCCTTCGAGGGACGGTCGGGGAGTATGTCGGACTGGGGTACACCGGGCCGATCGTGGTGCGTGGCTGGGGGCTCGTAGCGGGTTTACCCAATACGGGCAGTGGACAGATGCCGCCTCCGATTCGGGCTCTGATGCTCAATCGATTACTTAAAGCGGGCGTGGGATTCTATTCGCACGATACGGGGAATATTGACCCCAATCAAATTTTGGCATCCAAGCAGGTAGCGGCGGTGGCGGTTGAAGGGGCCATTCCGCCTTTGGCGGTCCGGGGGACCACGTTTGATGTCTATCTCAAGGCGCTGCCGAATACATCCACCACGAGCCTTGAAAACGGCCTGCTCTGGCCGGTAGGCCTGCGGGTGCATATTCGCCTCGTCGACCAGAGCCGCGTCGTGGCCAGGGCCCGCGGGCCGGTATTCTGCGATCCATTTACTTCTGATGGGAAACTCAAACCCACCAGTACCTTGGTTCGCGAGGGAAGGGTGATAGGCGGTGCCGTGGTGCAGGAAAGTGTGCCGTGCCTGCTCGAACTTTATAACCCGTCGTATCGCATTACCGATCTGATTCAACGTGTGATCAATCAGCACTACGGTAATTACCCGCCCGTAGCCACGGCCGAAAATGATCGGTTGGTCAGGGTACGGATTATTCATCGCTATCGGCATGATCCGATGCGTTTTGTGCGGCGAGTTTTGGAACTTTATCTGGCGGGCGATGTGCCGGGCTTTAATGATCGTCAGGCACGGGTGATTATTAACTCATTGAAAGATCCGGCGGCGCCGCACGAGGCGCTGGCGGTGGCATTGGAGCAGCTCGGAGCCCCGATTCTTCCCATACTGCAAAAACATTATGGCTCATCCAATGCCGCAGTCGCCTATTACTGTCTGCAGACGGGGGCGCGCCTGGGCGACAGCGACGCGATCACCGCCATCAGCAAAATAGCGCTGGACACCACGAGCCCGTTTGAGCGCCGGGCGATTTACACGCTGGCGCATTGTCACGACCGATTTCTGGCCGGCCTGACCTTTCGCAAGCTGCTGCATTCGGCGTCGCGCCGCGTCCAGATCATGGGGTACAAGGCTCTTGTGTCGATCCATTCATCCATTGTCTATTCGCAGGATATCAGCCAGAAATTTATCATGGATATCATTCCCGGTCGGCAGAAGTGTACAATCTATGTCACCACACACCACCTGCCAAGGATCGCATTCCTCGGGCATATACCCGCGCTGGTTCCCGGTTCACTCTACATCAGTCCGCACGATACGTTGACCGTCAATTATTCTCCCACCGCCAGCGCACCTTCGGGGAACGGTAAATCAGCAGCGAATGCGGAACCGGTGGAGTTGTATTATCGTAATCCGCTCACCGGCCAGACCGTCTCATTAAAATGTGGAGCCGCTGTACCTGCGATCCTGGCGACTCTGGCGGGGGCACCGAATCCATTTGGAAAGCATTATAATCCGCGTCAGGCATTTATCGGTGCGTCGTACCAACGTGTGGTGGAGATGCTCTACACGCTCTGCCATACTCATCAGATCAATGCCGATTTCGTCATGGAAAGTATTACGGGAAAGACCCGGATGCTGATGGCGAGTCTTAATCAACCCCGCCCCAGCCACAGTACGATGCAACATACGGCCAAGGGGTCAACCCCAACGCCGAGTCCGACGGCGCCGTTCAACACAAGCCTGCCGGGTGAGCTACCGGCCGGTGCCCAACCGGCTGGAGGGAAATGAGCACCTGCCGGCAGAGGTAAGCCGACCGGATTCAGAGCTAAGAGGGGTTGGCTCGAGCGTATCAGGCGCCGGCATTTGTCCGCTGTTTGCGGAGTTCCGCAAGCCGCTGCCGTGCATCGCGAAAGTTGAAATCCCACTGCGTGATCTTGCTGTAGATTTTTTCCGCTTCCGGTCCCTGATTGGTCAGTTCATACGCACGTGCCAGCCAGTAGTGCATTTCCTTGCTGCGGCCGTCGCCGGTCGAGGCAAGCTCATAATTTTCAATGGCTCTCTGGAGTGTCTCCCCCGCCTCCAAGTACATGCCTTGGTCAAGAAACGCCCGACCGAGAAGTTGCAGTGCATCGGCCCGGTGCTTCGGACTTGCCTGAGCCTGCTGCAGGACGGCAATTGCATCTTCCGAGCGACGGGCGCGATAGAGGCGCAGTCCATATTCATAGGCGACGTTGGCATCGGATGGGAAGTTTTTGAAGCGTTCCGCAAATTCTTCAACCTCAAACGCCAGTTTTTTCGCATCCAGATCAGCGATCTTTTTCTGCAGCTCTTTATCGTCCGGATGCGCTTTAAGTTGATCATTCAACTCTCTCAAGTCGCGCCGGAACTTGCGAATGTGCACGTCCCCTTTAAGCATTTTGTATCGATAGGTGCGGGTTTCCTTGAAGGCTCGGTCCAAGACCGCCAGCGCTTCCTCGTCGGCCTCATCTGACTCGACATCCAGAAGCGCTTTGATGAGCTTGGCAATGTTCTGCGCATCGAGTGGATTCTGTTCCCAGGCCTCGCGAGCATCTTCCACAAGCTTGATGCGAAATTCTTCGGTTTTATTCAGGGCATCCTTCTGCAGCAACTCCTGAGTACCGGCTTTGTTGGCGAGCGACTCCTTGAAATCAGGCACATTTTCGTAGCCGCCGCGTTTGAGGGTTTCACGTGTACCCAGGTCCTTGATGCGCTGGTCCAATGAGGGATCGGTGGGAGTGAGGTTGTATGCCAACTGAACCGCTTCACCGGCTTTGGAGAATTCTGAAACTTGTTCAAAATAATCGGCCATTTCGAGATACTGTTTGACATTCGGGTTTTTACAGGTGCTGATGGCCTGCAATACAACAGGCCCAAACCAGATAATAATATCGCGATAGGAGCCAAGAGCAGCATGCTTCATCATGTTGAGCATATGGGTGATGTTGCCGGGGTCTTTGGCGAGAAGGTATTCAGCATTGAGCATCTGCTCTTTGGGAGATTTACCGGAAAAGTAGGGCTTGGTTCCGAGAAAACCACCGGCGGGTTTTCCCCCACTTACCTTGCGACGCAAGGATACATCCCGCAGGGCCTTATGTTCATCGAGATTGTCGGGTTCGCGCAGCAGGCCCTGGATATACATGTCAATGGCGTAGTCGAAGTTACCCGTATCCGCAACCGTCTTGGCACGGTCAAAAAACGGTTTGCCTTTCCCCGGTCCCTCTACAACCACGGTCGCTTGAGCTTTGGCCATATCAAATTCCGAAACGCCTAAAAAGACAAACTGACATTTACGCTGCGCCAGAACAAAAGCGCGTGTGATATTCTACACTATTCGAGCATATCTTACACCTTTTTCCCACAGGCGACCCGCGAGGATGAAGCCGATAGGCCACCATCAGAAGCAGCTATACGGAGCGCGATATCCACGTCGTGGCGATGCTTATCCTGTGCGGCGCAGCCTGTGAAATCTTCCAGATTCCTCGAATTTGGCAGTCTATCATGTAGACCTCATCGAAGACGCAATCGCAAATCAGGCCAAAAGAAGTTAGCAGATTAAGGGTGATAGTCAACCGTCCGGGTGCCGGGGCGGAAATACTTTCTGTCGGTTTATTTTCATTTTTGCCCGGGAAGCGAACTCTGATGTAACAATCGATCTATCAGAGCCTTGTGGCCGGGCTCTGCGACAAATTCAAATCCACCATTATTTTGAAGGTAGATGGTGTAGAGAACCCCCGGCCGAACCGGTTTGGCGACATATTGGAGTTGTACCACCTTCAGGCCAAGTTTTTTATCGGCACGCCGCGAACGAATCAGCCGCTGTATCTGACGCCAGAGCGAGAGCGCAAATGGATTGGGTGGGCCGTAGCGGGGCTCCAGAATTCGCGGCACGCCCTCTTTACTCAAGAGAGACGTTCCTTGATCCGGTGCCTGCGAGCTGGAAAATACATTGGTGAAAAACCCGATGGATTTGCCGCGAAGCGGGTTCCCGGCTTCTACAAAAGAGTCGGCAAATTTCAGCACATATCCGCCGATATAGGGTTCATCGCCGGGGATAATAATTTTTTTCAGCGGGAGGGTGACCGCCCGTCCATTTTTTGTGATGGTAAATTCGCGCCAGAGCAATGTTGTCCTTACAACACGACCACGACGGTTGACTACCTGGCCTTCGACAACAAGCTGAGCCTTACGCGTTCGCCCGGTGAGGCGTTTGATGATGGCCTGCAATTCAGCGCGCTCTTTTTTTAATTCGGCGATTTGCGCATCGTGAGAACGGTAATCGCGGGTTAAATGGATCGCCAAGGCGATAAGAGTCGCAACCACCACCAACCAGAATACAGCGCGACCCCATTTCATCGATCGACCTCACCAGAAACCTCGATCATCATCGGATCAAAGGAGCCGTCAACTCCTTCAAACGGGCATGCCACCGTTTCGCCATGGCGGCCACGGTGGTCGGCGTCCATTCGGACCCGTCACCCGCAATGTATTTGAGCAGATGCCCGCGTGCCGTTACCCACATTTTGGATTCATACGGGTCCATCTGATCTGTTACCAGATAGGCGCGTACCATCCTGCCGTGGACATTGATGACAGCACGGGATTGAACCGAGAGAACTCGCAGCGCCGGGCGCCGGGCCTGATTATTGAAGGTGACCATGGCAAGCGGCTTACACTTCGCAAGATTCACCAGGTGCGGCCAGAGCAACTTCAAGACCGGAGGCATAAAAGCCGGCATGTCGGGGCGGAGGACAAACCGTACCGGCCTGTCATGCATCCCGGCGACAACATGGCTGAGAGTCTGAACAACTTTAACATGCGTGCGGTATACGTAACCATCCGTGGGGCGGCCGTGGGAATCCAGAATGGGGAAAAAGCCGGTGGTCGCATCACCGACCTGCGTAACCCAGTGGGTATCGTAATTGGGATACAGCGGGTGCAGTTTGATGAGTTTGGGTTTGCGGGTTTTTGGATCCACAACAATACGCTGCGCATGAAGTTCTGCAATGACAGGATTATGAAATGGCACCATCGTCTCGACAGAGTCGGTCCATTGAGAAAAATGCGTCGGCGGACCCGGCACACCCGGTTGGTGAGTAAACGCCCAGAATGAAGTTTCCTTGTGGAAGATGTCCGAACCATTCCTCAAAAAAACGCGGCTGTTGATGGAACAGAACACACCCGCCAGACCATCGCTTTTGCCTTTGTATGTCTGTACGGCCAGATAGCCGATCGGTCGGCCATATGCTTTGATCTGAAATATCCGTGTGCCGAGGTGGATAACCTTGAGCAGTTTTTCGGCGGATATCGTATGAAGCCATTTTTTTGCATGTTTTGCTGCCGCAAGCCGTAATCTGGCCTCAGCCCGAGTATTGATAAACTGAAAGGATCGGATGATACGGCTGAACATGGAAACGGCGCCGGTATGTAGATCGCCGGGGCTGAAAAAGGTCAGGAGAAATATCTCATTAGGATGCTTCTGAATCAGCACCTGCTGGCGCATGATTGAAATGGGGTGTTTATCGGAAACCGCCTGAAAGCGAATGGTAAATCGCATCGCCTTGCAGCCGGATACCATTATCTTTTTACGAACCAACACCTGGACTTTTTTATAGTCCTGTCGGTCGGCGGCAAGTGATTCGCTGACAATTTTCGCCACGGATACCGGCGAGGCAAAAAAACTCCGATGGACAATCAGGCCCCATCGCAGAGGAGCATAGGTGAAGCTGACGATATTATTCCCCTTGCGGGGGTAAACCACCGAATCACCCGGCGACCGGAGAATGAACCCATCGGCATCATCCCGCCAGGCAGGTGCAAGCCTGGTGTCAAGCCCGGATCCCCGGGCCACTGGCAGCGAGACCGATGCAGAAACGGCCAGGAGAAGGCACATTACGCCCCTTGCCAAAGACAACATTCCGCAGTTTTCACCGCGCCTGGGATTTTGAACTGCCGGTTTCCGCTCTACCCGTTCATGCACGTCACATATTCCTCCGCGAAAAGTATACCGCAGGCCACCCCTGCATACGGTACCGGGTGATTCCCGGTCTGCCGAGCTTAATGTTCACCGACAACCATACGATCAACAAGTTGCGCAAACAACGCATTATCAAAACGTCCGGGAGCATGATGGGCGCCAAACACCAGCACATCGAATCGATCGCTGCCCACAGGTTTCAGTACCACGTAACGAAAGGCGGTTATACGCGTGATGATGGTGTGCGATGATGCAGGTTTCGGCGGCGCAGCGAGAAAGCTCTGCCACAGCAGCAAGGGGATCCCCAGCACGCGCTCGATGGTCATGTGCGGCTGAAGCCAGCCCTGACTTTTGGGAAACAGTCGAATCGCGAGCGGACTTTTCTGCATAGCTGAATGATCAGCTTCGATGGCCGAGCGATCTACTTTGAAAAAGGTCATCTCAAGGGGATACGGATGGAGCTTACTGCGCCAGGAGAATGTTGCCGCATTACCAGGGAATCCGGCTCGGGCGGAGGTGGAGGCCGCAGCGCCTTGGGGTAATAGTTTTTTATACCAAGGCCCCTGAAGGTGCCGACGGTATGCCATGGTGCCCCAGGCGGAGGTCAAGGCAAGAGCCAGCAACAACAACATCAGGATGGTCAACGCCTGGATGCGAAAGGTGGGATTGGAGGTATCAAAGTAGCGAGCCACAGATCAAGCTTCCTGAGAATGATGGGCGAGCTTGGAAACATCATCGCGATAAAAGTCGGGATGATACCGCCGCATTTCGTCGTGCAGCAGATTAAGAATCAGATGGCCATGCTCCAGCTTAAGCACTTTGCTGGCCAATTTTTCACATTGCTTGAGTGTAATTTCCCGGATCAATTGTTTGATTTCCGGAATGTTATTGGGTGTGATGGAAAGTGTCCGCAAGCCCAGACCAAGCAGAAGCATGGTGTAATCCGGGTCGCCCCCCATCTCACCGCAAAGTGAAACGTTCTTTACTTCCGCACGACCGGCGCGCTGGACGCGTCGGATCAGACGAATAACCGCGGGATGAGCCCCGGTAAAAAGAGAAGCAACCCGCTGATTACCCCGATCCACAGCAAGGGTATATTGGATCAGGTCATTGGAGCCGATCGAAAGAAAATCGGTTTCACGAAGGTACGGCTTGGGCATCAGCGCGGTGGACGGCACTTCAACCATCATGCCGACGCGAATATAGCGATTATACGCAATCCTCTCTTCGTCGAGGTCCTCCATGGTATCTTTGAGAACATATTTTGCCTGGCGCAGTTCCATCATGTTGCAAATCATGGGGAACATGATGCGGACATCGCCAAGGACGCTGGCTCGCAGGATCGCCCTTAACTGCACCTTAAACATTTCCTGACTGGCCAGGCAGAGCCGGATGGATCTGCACCCCAGAAATGGATTGGCTTCGGGGGGCAGATTCAAGTTGGGGGAATATTTATCTGCGCCCAGATCCAAGGTACGGATCACCACAGGTTTACCGGCCAGGCGCCTGATCACTTCAGCGTACGCGGCGTAATGATCATCCTCTGAAGGGGGCTTGTCGGACCCGAGATAAAGAAATTCCGTACGGTAGAGACCTATACCCATGGCCCCCTTGCGCATGGCGTAATCCACCTCGTGCGGAAATTCGATATTTGCCATGAGGGTAATGTCAACGCCGTCTTTCGTGCGTGCGGGCTCATCGCGCAGCCGATCGAGTTCAGTGGCATGGCGGATTTGACGCTGTTCGAGAAATTTGCTTTCATCGATGGTAAGAGTGTCGGGATCAACAATGACCCGTCCCTCGTGGCCGTTGATGATGATGATATCGCCGGTGCGAACCTCACGTATGACGCCTTCGAGGCCGACGACTGCAGGGATACCCAGCGAATTGGCGATGATGGCGGTGTGGCTTGTTTTACCGCCGGATTCTATCGCGATGCCGCGCACCATGGTTTTATCGAGCGATGCCGTCTGGGACGGGGTTAAATCGCTGGCGATGAGTATGACCGGATCGGTAAGTTCTCCGATGCGGAGCCGTTCCGCGCCGGTGAGTTTGGAAAGAAGCCGGCGCTCAATGTCGAAGATATCCTTGACGCGGTCGCGGAAATAAGCATCGGAATGATCGGTGAATATTTTGGCATAATCCCGGAGCGCACGGTAAACGGCATACTCGGCGGAATAGCGTTGCGAGTTGATCAGGTTGATGAAGGTGCGAATCAGTTCCGGATCATTGAGCAGACCAAGGTGGAAATCAAAAATGGCTCCGGTTTCCTTACCCAGCCGTCGCGAGGTCTGATCACGAAGTTCTCTGATTTCTTCACTGCTGGCCGTAATGGCTGACTGTAATTTTTGCCTCTCCGCCTCAAGCTTCTTGCTTTCGACGGTATGCGAACCGATTCGGAGTTGGTCGTCGGAAATAACCAGCGCCTTGGCAACTGCCACACCGCTTGAAACTCCGATACCTTGCAGGATGTCCATGTTCGCTTTACCAACTTGGGGGTTTTACCTTACCCGTGCAAACTACGATATCGATCTCATCGTCCATGCATCCGTCACCTCGATCACCGGGCCGAAGCAAAACTGAGTCGACATCAGGCACCTTACCCCCTCTCACCGCCAAAAGGATAACCGTGAGCGACACCGGATTCCAGTAAACACATCTCCAAGGTCGTTATTATCCGCCGCAACATCCAACCATGTCGCTGGCGACATCGCCTCTGGTTTACAACGCTGCATTTGAGCCGATAATGCATCGGAAATTCGATTATGTATCGAGTATCGGCATTCCATGTTGGAATGCAACGTAAAACTTCAAGGGATTATTAGATATCAGGATGAACGCAGCATGACTGAGCCGTCCCCACATAAGCCGAGAATTCTGACGGGAGATACCCCCACTGGACGACTGCATCTGGGCCACTGGGTAGGATCGCTTGAAAACCGCGTCGCGATGCAGGACGAATATGAATGTTTCTTCATCATTGCCAATGCTCACGCATTTACAACAAGGGCGGAAAAACCGGATGATATCCGGGAAAGCGTGCTGGAGATTGCTACGGACTATCTGGCGGCGGGGATTGACCCATCCAAAAGCACGATCTTTGTTCAGTCGGAAGTACCAGCCATTGCGGATCTGACCTTTTTCTTCTCCATGCTCGTGCCGTACAACCGCCTGATGCGCAACCCCACCCTGAAGGATGAGATCAGGGACAAGGGGCTGGGAGATGGATACAGCTTCGGCTTTCTGCTTTATCCCGTCGGGCAGATTGCAGATATTCTCGCGTTTCGACCGCAATTGGTGCCGGTCGGTGAAGATCAGTTGGCGCACTTAGAATTAACGCGGGAAGTTGCGCGACGATTTGATCAGCTCTATTGCGGAGTTGATCCGCAGACTCCGGACGCGGATTATGTGACGGCGGGCGGCCTGTTCCCCATCATTGAGCCCAAATTGGGCCGCGTTCGGAGATTGGTGGGCACCGGCGGTCCGGGGCCGGGGGGTCAACTGCTGAAGATGAGCAAGTCGCTCAACAATGCCATTTATCTGAGCGACGACGCCGACACCATTTCCAAAAAAGTCATGGGTATGTACACCGATCCCAACCGAAAAAAGGCGACCGACCCGGGAACGGTGGAAAATAATCCGCTGTGGATTTTTCACGAAACGTTCAATCCCGATCGCCAATGGGTAACCGATGCTGAAGATCAGTACCGACGGGGGTTGATCGGTGATGTGCCCTGCAAAAAGAAACTGGTGGAGGTGCTTACGGCTCTCATTGAGCCGATACGCCAGCGCCGGATTGCACTGCAGAAAGATCCCGGTCATGTGCTGAGAGTTCTGCAGGAAGGTACGCGCCGGGCACGGACGGTGGCGGATGAGACGCTGCAACTGGCAAAAAAATACCTGCGGCAGGATTATCTCTGATCATTGCGTGGACTGGGGCGGTCAGGCTGACACGCGATCGGCTGGCGACCGGCAGACGATTTTCATTCGGTATTCATTTTGATAGATTAGCATTTTTCTTTTATCAGCTTAAAGGAGTTGAAATTTCTGATGGCCGAAACCGAACCGAATATCCCTGAAATTTATTATGAATCCGCACCCAGGCATTTCGATCTTGCGTGGCCGCGATGGACGAAATTTCTTTTTGTAACCATCCTTTTTCTCGTCGCACTTTATTATGATCTGCCAATTGCGAAATGGCTTTTTCAGCACCCGATCCAATTCAAATCCGACATCAATCTTGAAATGATCATGCTCATGCAATGGGGCCAATGGACCTGTTCGGTGCTGACCATTATTGCCGTTGCCATGCTGGATCGAAACGGTCGAAAGAAGGCGATTTCGATTGCCGTTGGATGCATTTGCTCGGTGGCGGCCTGCTATCTGCTCAAGGGGCTTTTCGGCCGCGCGCGTCCATGGTTACTCCACAAACATATCTATGGACTCTACGGGCCGGCGATGGGGTTTCATTCGGCGGCCTACCAATCGTTTCCCAGTGCCCATACGAGCGGAGCCTTTGCGCTGGCGGCCGGATTGGCGTGGTTTTATCCCAACGGCCGGGCGTTGTTCTATTTTTTGGCGGGGGATGTGGCGGTACAAAGAGTTCTACGGCATGCACATTATCCGTCGGATGTGGTGGCCGGGGCGGTGTTAGCGACAGTGATCGTTCGCACGGTGCTCTGGACGGGACTTCCGGGCCGAATCATGGCGAAATTTCCGCGCGAGTGGCAGAAATGGATATTTACCCCCAATGCCGAGCCTGCGCGCATCTGAAGCATACTGGGTGATGGAACCTTGAACCTGAGTTATTTCAATGCTTTGACAACATAGTGTCCCGACCGCAGGTTCGAGAGCCGCTTGGCGCGGGCGCCAGAGTGCAGCACCATGCCGTTGAGCGTTATCGTGTGAGCCTTACGCCAGTTTGGCGGCAGAGAGATGGCACCCAGTACACCATGGGGTAGGGTAAAAGCCATTTGAAAATATTCTGCACCCTGTCGAATGGTTTCAGCGATTTGGCCCCGAACCGTAGGTACGGTGATATGCGCAAAGGTCAGATTGCCGGGTTGCGGGGCGATGACCGCTTCGGTGAACCCAGGTTGTCCCGGACGAATTCCCATCAGATAGCGCGGGATAATATTGGCGGGCGCCGCACCCCACACATGATTCCAGTCTTCATTGGGTTTTGATCGGAAAGTCCAGGCTTCGGCGGTCATGGTGGTTCCTTCTGCCAGCATATGCATCCAACTGTTTGTGCCCGTGGAGGTCATCAATTTGAGAGCTGCCCCGCCGCGACCGGTCCGATAGAGAGCCATGAGCAGATATTGAGCTCCATAGACGCTGCATCGCATCCCCTGTTTAACCAGAAAATCAGCGATATGTGCACGGTCGGCTCTGGGTGGAATACCAAATGCCAACGGGAAGAGATTCGCCTGAATGGCGCTATGCGTGGTCCCGATACCGTCGACATACAGCCCCGTTGCCGGATTGATCAACAGCCGATTCATGGTTCGGCGTATCAATCGGGCACGGGCGGAAAAATAACGTGCGTCGCGTTTATGCCCCAGAGCGGCGGCAATCCGTGACATGAGAACCATACTCCGATAGTGGAACGCGTTGACCACGGTGTTGATCGGCCTCATCACATAACCATCACGCATATCCGGCGGCCAATCGACAATATCCCGTATGGGTTTGCGACGATAGATGGATTTGAGTACGGCTTGAGAGACCGGCGGCGAAACGGTGCTGATAAGACCGTCCGGCCGTTCGAGTGCAACGAGCGTTTTGGCCTTGAGTGCGGAGTAATTATTTTCAATAAGATTTTTATGACCTGTGTACAGGTAATCATACCAGGCCATCAGAACGCTCTGCATGATCCACTCTGTGGGCCAGGTGGGGTGATCAATCAAGTAGCGGTCGCTGATTTCAGGCAGAGTGGTATCTGTGGTATTGTTGAACCAATCCAGCTCTGCAATCAGATCATCCGCCTCATACGGGCGACGCTCCCGATTGCCGTCGGCAAAAATTCCGCAGAAACTGGTCGCCTCGATGGTGTGATGGCAGAGCGACCAGACGGCGTTGAGATTTTTATTGGAGGAGACGAATCGGGCCGCCCGGCGATTAAACCGGTAATGCACACGCATCTGAAGCACGTCACGGCGGTGGAGCGTGGACGGACAACCGAGAATCTCAGCGTATCGAAACGGCATGACCGCACCAATCGAGGCCGGCATACGCCGGTAATCCGGGCGAGGTAGCGGTACATTGTAGTGATGAACGCCGCGGAGGAGTGTCAGATGGGTTTTGTAGAAGGTGATCTGGCCACCGGGATGCGGATTTACCCGTCCGTCCGGCAATGCTTTCTCCCCCATCAAAACGGTGATGACTTTCCCGGCAGACGGACTGTCGATGCGTAAATGCAATTGGCCAAACCAGTCCAGGCCGAAATCGGCAAAATAGTCGCCCGGACCGGTTCGTATCCATCGCACCGGCGGCGAGAGTCGGGTTACCAGAGGATGGGAGTGAACTGACGCTAAGGCCCTTTGCGCCAGGCTCAGGGGCAACATCACCCCGACGACGGACGCAAGCCAGATCATCACACTTGCACGACGATGCACTTTGGACATCAATAGTCTCCTGATACCTGATGAAAAATAGATTGCCCATCACTCCCGCGCCCGGCGACGTATAATGATATCAGACCTGCTTTTCATCACCGGGCCTAACAGACCTGAAGCACGCAACCGTGGGAATATTCCCGGGACGCTGATCCCCAAAACGCTTTACAGGGCTGCGTGGCCGAGTCTAGCTATCTCTCCGGTTTACGATAACGCCCGGCGAATAGCCGGGCAACCGATGGAAAAATGAAAGATGGCGGGCATGGCTGGCCGATGGGGCAGCGACTGTTTTTTTGACATTTTCGGCATTTCTGGTTATGACAAACAGACGTTGATGTCTACTTAAAGGGGTGCCCCACCATGTCGCTCATGCAGAAACTCAAAGGCGAACTGATTGACATTATTCAGTGGACAGAACCCGCTGATAACGACATCCTCGCCTACCGTTTTCCACGCTACGATAATGAAATCAAGAATGGCGCCAAGCTGACAGTTCGCGAGGGGCAGGTAGCCGTATTCGTCAACGAAGGGCAGCTTGCGGATGTTTACAAGCCGGGCATGTATACGCTGACCACCGAGAATATGCCGATTCTCTCCACGTTGAAGGGATGGAAATACGGCTTTAATTCACCGTTCCGGGCGGAAGTCTATTTTATTTCCACTAAACAGTTTACGGATCTGAAATGGGGCACCCCGAACCCGATCATGATGCGTGATAGCGACTTCGGCATCATCCGACTGCGGGCATTCGGCACCTATGCGATGCACGTCGGCGACCCGGCGACATTCCTTAAGCAGCAGGTTGCAACCAATCCGGTCTTTGAGTCGGTACAGGTTTCGGGCCAGATTCGCGACACCATTGTCGCCCGTTTCACGGACGTCATCGGTCAATCGCATATTCCCGCGCTGGAGATGGCCGGCAACTATGACAAAATCAGCCAACTTGCACTGCAGAAAATCAAAGCGGACATTGCCACACTGGGCATTGAACTGACGCTATTTTACGTGGAAAACATCTCGCTTCCACCTGAGGTTGAAAAAGCAATTGACACCCGCGCCTCCATGGGAGCACTGGGCGACATGGGGCAATACACGCGCTTTCAAACGGCGACGGCTATTCCCATCGCGGCGGCCAACCCCGGCGGTATGGGCTCCATCGGCGTTGGTTTGGGCGCCGGGATGGCCATGGGCAACCAGATGGGGGCAGCCATGGCCTCTGGTAATAGCCGCCCCCCGCCGATTCCGCAGGCGTCCTCCTACTACCTCGCGATCGGCGGTAAACAGGCGGGCCCGTTTGATATGACGGCGCTCGCGGCCAAAGTCGCCTCCGGCGATTTGAAGCCTGAAACACTGGTATGGAAGGATGGCATGCCCGGGTGGTCGGCAGCCGGTACGGTTGACGAACTCAAGGGGGTCTTCCCGCCGCAGCCGCCGCCGATCCCATCCTGAAGCGTCCCAGCTGCAGGTTGCTCAGGCCCACTTGCACACCACACGGCATGGCACCGGCAAGCGCATGAGGCCAAAAGGTGCGGCATCGCAGTGTTCCCACCCCGCCCGATATTGGGTTACACTCATACGCCTATGAGCATCCGCAGGTTTTTGGAGCAAGCATGACCGCAATCAGACCTGGCGCCACGACTCGTGACGGCGAATTGATCGATACACAGCGTAAAGCCCTTGAAATTAATATTGATTCCCGCCGTTACGGCACCTTCGCCGAGATCGGTGCCGGGCAGGAGGTGGTACGCTGGTTTTTTCGCGTCGGTGGAGCCGCCGGCACCATCGCCAAAAGTATCAGTGCCTACGACATGTCCGTAAGCGATGCGATCTACGGCCACTGCGACCGGTATGTCTCCCGCGCCCGGCTGGAGGCGATGCTGGAATATGAGCAAAAACTGAATATCGACCGCCTCAACGAATCACGCGGCGACACAACCGCTTTTTTTGCCTTTGCCAACACCGTCGCCGCAAAAAGTTTCAAAAACACTTCACAGTGCCACGGCTGGATGGGTGTGAAATTTCAGGCCCATCCTCGCGATCAGGACTCCCAGATCATCCTGCACGTACGGCTGCTCGACCGTGAAGCCGCCCAGCAGCAGGAAGCATTGGGAATCGTGGGCGTGAATCTGCTCTACGGGGCGTTCTTCTACCATTACGACCCGGAACTGCTGCTGCGATCGCTGATGGACGGCGTTTCAGCGGCGCGGATTGAAATCGACATGATCGAATTCTCGGGCATTGAATTCCGGCATGTGGATAATCGCATCATGAGCCTTCGACTGGTGGAACTCGGCCTCTCACCCGCTGCCATGTTCGGCCCCAATGGAGAGGTACTCCAGCCGTCTGAGGTTCTGCACAAAAAACCAGTCTTGGTCGAGCGCGGCAGCTTTCGGCCCGTCACTCATGTGAATCTGGATATGATGTGCTGCGCCCGAGAGCACTTCATGGCATCGCCCGATTCAGGCGGAGAAGAACCCGTCGAGCTGATGGAGATTACCATGCGGAATCTCAAGGCCGGCGGAGAAATCGACCTGCGTGATTTTCTCGCCCGAGCCGATGTGATCGGCGCCTGCGGCATGCCGGTCATCATCAGTGATTATTTTGAATTCTACCGCCTGGCCGGCTATCTCTCACAATTTACTAAAAAGCGCGTCGGACTGCTCATGGGCATCCCCACACTCATTGATCTATTTGATGTCACCTACTACGCGGATCTGGAGGGTGGAATTCTGGAATCCTTCGGCCGTCTGTTCAAGAATGACCACCGTCTTTACGTTTACCCGCTGAAACGCTCGGCAGAGAGTCAGCTTGTTACGGTTCGCAATCTTGAGTTGACGCCCGAACTGAGTTGTCTCTATCGTTATCTGGTTGAAAGCGGCTGGATCATCCAACTGGACAATTACAATCCTGATTATCTGCAGATTTTTTCACGCGATGTTCTGGAAAAAATTAAAAAGTGTGATGATTCCTGGCAGCGGATGGTACCGGAGGCTGTTGAAGCACTTATCCGCAAACGCGGCCTTTTCGGCTACCCGCATAAGCGAAATGCCGAGATGGCCTGAGAGAAACTTCCCGGATATATGAGGGTGCCGCCTCGTTCAATCGTGCACTGGCATGCATTCCCATTCTCAAACTTTTCTGCCGGTGCCCTGCATATGGCGGACTGTTTGACGCGTCAGCTTGACAACCTTAAGGGGTGTAGTTAATCAATCACGGAACCGGGGCGTCTGATATTCCGCTTGCCTGTCGAGTTCCGCTATCGGTTTCTCGGAGCAGGAGAGGCCGAATATCAACAGAACCTGGGGGAGGTTTCGTGGATGGCGAATGATATTTTCTCCGCTCAGCGGAGTCATCAGCAGGACGATCAGATTCTGCAGAAACTATCGACCAAGGTACAGCCGCCGGAGCGTGTTCCGATTACAGTGTTTGCCGAGGCCGGCGAGGCGAGCCGGGCCGTGGCCCAAGAAATCGGCCGGTTGGTTTCAGAACGTGGCAAGGCCGGAGCGCATTGTGTGTTGGGGCTGGCTACCGGTTCAACGCCTCTGGGGGTGTATCGCGAACTCGTGCGTCTCCATCGGGAGAAGGGGTTGAGTTTTCGCCATGTGATCAGCTTCAATCTTGATGAATATTATGGAATTACCCCTGACGCTGCGCAAAGCTACCACCGTTTTATGCACGAGAATCTTTTTTCGCATATTGATATCAAGCCTGAAAATGTGCATATCCCCGACGGCCAATGTCCGTCCGAGCAGGTCGGTGAATATTGCCGCCGGTACGAACAACACATTCGCGATGCGGGCGGCTTAGATATGCAATTATTGGGTATCGGACGCACAGGCCACATCGGGTTTAATGAACCCGGATCACCGGCGGACAGCCGCACGCGTCTGATCGCATTGGACCGTGTAACCCGGCTCGACGCGGCCAGTGATTTTTATGGCCAGCAGCACGTGCCCCGGCGAGCGATTACGATGGGCGTGGGGACGATTCTGGAAGCACGCCGGGTGATACTCATGGCTTTCGGAGAAAACAAAGCCGCGACGGTAGGGCAGGCGGTGGAAGGGCCGATTTCAGCCAATATACCGGCGAGTTATCTGCAGAAACACCCTGCCGTGCAGTTTGTGCTGGATAGCGCTGCGGCAGCGGAACTCACACGCGAGAAAAGCCCGTGGTTACTGGGGCCGGTGGATTGGAATACAGAGATGATCAAGCGTGCGGTCATCTGGCTTGCGCTGAGACTCAAGAAGGCGATACTCAAGCTCACGGATGAAGACTTTGGGGAACATGGGTTGCAGGATTTATTGGCCAGCCACGGCCCGGCCTACGACATCAATCTGCGGGTATTCCGCGAACTGGTGGGGAAGATTACCGGCTGGCCTGCGGGAAAGCCGATCTCTCTGCATCGCCCTGGAGATATTCGCCGTCCGGGGGATGAGATATTTCCGAAGCGAATTCTCGTCTTCAGCCCCCATCCGGATGATGACGTTATCAGCATGGGCGGCACGATCATCCGGCTGGTGGATCAAGGCCACGAGGTCCATATTGCCTACCAGACCAGTGGCAACATAGCGGTCTTCGACGCGGATGCTCTGCGCTATGCTGATTTTGTTCGCGAATTTAACCGAGGTTTCGGCCTGGAGATTGCTTCGGCGGAAAAACTGGAGTGGCAGTTGGAGGAATTTGTTGATCGCAAACACCCCGGCGATCCGGATTCCGCGCCCCTCCGCAAGATCAAGACGTTCATCCGCCGCTGCGAGGCCCGGGCGGCGGCACGGGCATGCGGAATTGGGCCGGAGCGCACGCACTTTCTGGACCTGCCGTTTTATGAAACCGGCGTGATTCGGAAAAACCCGATCAGCGATGCGGATGTGCAGATCGTGCTGAAATTGCTGGAAACTCTTTCGCCCCATCAGGTATATGCCGCCGGCGATTTATCCGATCCGCACGGTACCCACCGTATGTGCCTGGAGGCTGTGTTCCGGGCGCTGCAGCGATGGAAACCCCGCACACCAGAACCGCGACCCGAAGTGTGGCTCTACCGCGGCGCCTGGCAGGAATGGGGGCCGGAATCCATCGAAATGGCGATTCCACTGAGCCCCGGAGAATTGGCACGCAAGCGGGACGCCATATTCAAACATCAAAGTCAGAAGGATCGGGCGATGTTCCCGGGCGCAGACCAAAGGGAATTCTGGCAGCGTGCCGAGGAGCGTAACCGCGGTACCGCCGATATTTTTAACCGCCTGGGTCTGGCGGAATATGAGGCGCTCGAGGGATTTGTTCAATGGGCGATTGCCGACGATTGACGGTTGTTGATGGCGGCGAACCTGTTGATGGAAAGGCATGGGAGAGGCACGGTCGCTCTCTGCGCAGTTCTCTCCGCACGTCCCTGCAGCGGCCCATCTGCCAACGGGGAGCGGGGAGAACGTATCGCAGAGATGATATTTTTGTACTGACCTGAAAGGTGCTGATGAAAACGCCCGATCCGATGCCAAATCATTCCGCCGTACGGCGCTATAACCGGATGTTGCTGCTGGTGGCGGGATTGGGAGGCCTGCTTTACGGCGTCGATGTAGGGATCATCGCGGGGGCACTTCCGTACCTTCAGGCCACCTCCGGTCTTACGGCCAATCAGCTTTCCATTGTCGTCGCGGCTGTACTACTTGGAGGTGCGATATCCACGCTTTTCGCGGGGGCGCTGGCGGACTTCCTGGGCCGAAAACTTCTGATGATCATCTCGGGAATTCTGTTTGTGATCAGCATTCCCATCATCGCCATGTCACATGGGTATACCCCCCTGCTTTTGGGACGTTTGCTTCAGGGCGTCAGCGCCGGGCTCATCGGCGTGGTGGTACCCCTGTATCTGGCGGAATGCCTGACTCCGGAGAAACGGGGTCGTGGTACGGCCACCTTTCAATGGCTGCTGACACTGGGGTTTGTGACATCCGCCGGAATCGCGATGTACTTCAGTTATCGCGTTGCGGCCGTGGCAAAACTGCATGATCCACGCGAATTATTTGCCTTCAAAGATTGGGCATGGCGAAGCATTTTCTGGACCGCTCTTCTGCCCGGCATCCTGTTCATTGGGGGAAGTTTTTTTGTGGCGGAGTCGCCTAGGTGGCTTTTTCGGCGCGGAAAACATGATGCCGCCCGAGGAGCGCTGCTCCGCTCGCGTTCGCCGGAACAGGCCGACCTGGAAATGAGGGAAATGGAGAATACGCGGAATCTTGAAAAAGCCCAAATGTCCCGGCGACGGGAATCTCTGATGCAGCGCCGATATGTACTTCCGTTTCTACTGGCGTGCCTGATTCTGGGATGTACCCAAACCACCGGGGTCAATTCCGTCATCGGATACAACGCTACCATTCTTATTCAGGCCGGACTTAACGATGTTCAGGCTCATTGGGGATACCTGCTGTTCACTTCCGTTAATTTTCTCATGACGATTATCGGTGTGCTTCTGGTGGACCGAATTGGTCGAAAACGACTCCTATCCATCGGTACGGCAGGGATTATCGCATCTCTGGTCGGTACCGGACTGCTGTTTCAACATGTGGAAAGGCACCGCCGTGACTGTGCCACCGCGCTTACCGCGATGATTCACCATCAGTCTCTCCAGCTTCCGTTCAATTCGACCGTGGCGTCGAAACTGCTGCGGACGACCGGCGTTCGAAACCCGGCAGCGCTTAAACACCCCACCACCCTGACCATTATTTATTCGTATGGAGATTTCACGGCTGCCACGGTTGCCGCCCGGTCAGACCATTCAGTCGCTGCACCCCTCAGCATTTCACGGTCGATGTGCGTGCCGGCCAACGGTGTCATTGCATTTTTCAATAATCCATTTGCCAATCTTGAGGCCGCCCGCAAGGCCCCGCTGAAGATCGATCATGCCTGGCTTACCCCTGTGCCGAGCGTTCTCAACGGCGAGCTTACAACGCTGACTTTGCTGGGATTCATTGCTTTTTTTGCAGCCGGTCCGGGCATCTGTGTCTGGCTGGCGCTTTCAGAATTAATGCCGACACGCATCCGGTCCAATGGGATGAGTATCGCACTGCTGATCAATCAGAGCATCTCAGCTTTTATTTCGGCGGTATTTCTCCCCGTGGTGGGAAAATATGGGTATGCCACGGTATTTTTTGCGTTCGCCGGTTGCACGGTGATCTACTTCCTGGCGGCAACGTTTCTGCTGCCGGAAACGCGTAATAAAACGCTTGAGGAAATTGAAACGCTCTTCAGCGGGAACCGGTCTGTCCCAGCGGATGCTCCACCAGGCTGAAGGTTTTATCCGGCATCTATCCGATATGTCTCTGAAGCGGATGGATAGGAATGGGTTTACACGGACCGGCCCCGAATGAACGACATTCCCGCCGCACGACACTGAATCATAATCCGTCCATAACCGATGAGAATTTGTAGCATCCGGACGCAAGGGAAAATATCGCACATTGTCTGTCCCATTTCATAAAACGGATGTGAGGATTGCCGCGAGTGATGGCCTTTCCCCCTTCCCGCACGGAGGTCGCCGAGTGGGCCGGTACCGCCACCCGGGCCGTCGTATTGGGGGGAATGGTGATATCCCAATTGAATTGCAGGCCATTTCGACGCCACTCACTTTTAATGATTCCATACATCGACTGATGATAGGCTGAAACCGTTTGCAACTGCCGGAAGTTATGAGGCCGCAATTCAATTTGTTTAAATCCCGGAGCATCCTCCGCAGGACGGATACCGGCGACGCTTTCGTGAAACCATGCCGCGAAGCAGCTTTGCATGGCATGGTTGTAAGAGCAGTTCACTTGAGGTTGGCTCAGCGGTGTGTCGAATTGCACTTCCGGCCAGGTGGTGTCCCCACGGGAAAGCATATAACCGTAGCTCGGATAGTCCATCTTTGTCATCATGCGGTAGGTCAGCGGATCGTAGCCATGGTCGTTAAGTAGCGTGTACAGCGGCCGGGAACCCATGACACCGGTATCCGCATGATCATGCCGGAACTGAATTTCATTGGAGAGTGCAGCAGCCACGCTGCTTTGATGTGCCTCGGGAACCAATCCATAACGCAACGCCACAGCGTTGCCGGTTTGTGAACCATATCCAGCCGTCGGCGATTTGAAGAAGGTTCGGTTAAAGGCGGCCTTCACCATCGCCGCCTGACGCTTGAACCATTTTTCGTCCTCGGTGCGGCCGAGTAAAGCGGCGGCTTTGGTCATGATGACAAGGCTGCCATATTGCATAGCCGTAGACGTAAGCGGCACGGGGCAGCGGGGATTAGCGCCTCCGACACCCGGCGGACACCAATCGCCGAAGCCGTATTGCACAATGCCGTTTTTGCTCACGACAGGAGATGCGACAAATTGAAGCCAACGCTTCATATGAGGATATTGATGTTTGAGCGTCGAGGCATCGCCATAGTAGAGATAAATAAACCAGGGTATCGCCACCAAGGCATCGCCCCAATCCGGATTCGCCTGATCGCAGAGCCGACGACCGGTGGCGATATTGCACGGAAGTCCTGGTGACGCGGGCGTATTCCAGCTGGTGATTCCTCCGCGGCCCAGAACGGTATCCATGTCGCGGGCAAGTTTATTCAGGAGAGGTGCCATCTGGTAATTGAATATGGCAGCCTGCGCGGAGATTTCCATATCTCCCATCCACGAGCATTTTTCGCGCTGCGGGCAATCCTCCATAATACTGTGCATGTTGCTCTCGAGTGTCCAGAGCGACGTATGGTAGATGCGGTTAAGCAGCGGGTCGGAGCATACAAAGTCGCCCCGTTTTTCGGCGGCAGTCCGCATCTGGATGCCCTGCATAAAGCCCAAATTCGGCCTGCGTTTTAAGCCACTGACTTCAACAAACCGAAATCCATGATAGGTAAAACGGGGGCGCCATTGCTCGCCGCCACCTTTGCAGACATATATTTCCGTCTGTACGACACCGGTGGCGTAAACACCGGTTGTTCCAGGATCAATTTCCACACCATCAGGAGCCAGTATCTCAGCCATGCGCAGGGTGATACGCGTGCCCGCAGGTTCGTTGAGCTTGAGTTGCACGCACCCGGCAAAATTCTGGCCCAAATCAACAATCCATTTACCGCCGGGGGAAGCGATGAGACGCTTGGCTTTGATGATTCGCGTGTCCTGAATCGTCTGGATCATCTGGCTCTGCAATTTGTGCGTTGGGGCGGCTCGCACGCGGGCGGACTGCCAATGCGAATCATCGAGACCGGGTTGGTCCCAGCCGGGAATTTCAAGCCTGGCGTCGTATGTTTCACCCGCATAGACGTTATCAAAAAGTACCGGGCCGGTGGTGGCCCGCCAGGTGGAATCGGTAGCCACTATGTCTGTGGAGCCATCCGAAAATTCCAAGACACATTTGGCAAGCAGGACAGGCGGCCCCCAGGCCAACCACGATGCCCAGACGATATTCTGGCCAAAAAATCCATTTCCAAGCATCACCCCCACGACGTTATCGCCGTTACGGAGAGCGTCTGTGACATCATGCACCGCATAAAAAGAGCGGGCATCGTAGGTGGTCATCCCCGGATCCAATTGTTGCGATCCGATTCGCCTGCCGTTGATATGCAGTTCATAGTAACCGAGTCCGCAGATATACATCCGCGCGTGGATTAACGTCTTATTGATCTTGAACGTTTTACGAAACAGGGGAGAGGGGAACGTCTTTTTGTAGGCGGGTTTCTTCATGCCGCTGGTCTGCAACGGACGCATAATCCATGGAGAATTGCGCGTATCTTTTGCCAATTCAATCCACTGTGCGGGGCGCCAATCCGTGGGCGTGAGCATTCCCATTTCCCAACGCGCCGGCGCAGCCCATGGGCCGGCGATCCGATCGGCATTCCAGGTGCGTACGGTCCAAAAATAGCGCCCACCGGACGTCAAAGGCGGACCACCGTACGGAACCAGCACGCTCTGATCAGATCGGCAGGAGCCTGAATCCCAGACATCCGCCTTTCCGATTTGAAGCAGCGCCGGATCGCGGGACACTAATATCTGATAGGCGGTCTGCCGTTCGCCCCGGCGGGATGAACCGAGCACCCAACTTAATCGCGGATGCGGCGTATCAACACCGAGGGGGTCTACCAGATATTCACATGTCAGATGCGTCGGACTTGCGGGTCGAGACTTTTCCTCGGTGGCACCCGCACGGGACGCGCCGCCGACGACCACGGCCATGGCGGCAGTCTTGACGACATCACGGCGGGAAAGTTTTGTCACTCTGGTGTTCACTTTCCTACATTTCCTGCAATTATGAACGCCGATATTCGGCGTAAATATTGTAAGGCACGATCGAGGCGGAGAGGATTTGCGCCGGTCTGTCCACCGCCCGCAGGCACAGGGCAATGACGTTTTTACCTTTTCCGTGCGGGTTAAGCCAGCACTCGGGGAGGTAATATTCTCGCTGTCCGCCATCCTGCCAAAAGCGGCCGTAGTTGTGGCCGTTGAGGTAGATGAAGCCCGTTCCAACCGCTTGAATTTTAAGGCACCACGGCAGCCAGATATTTGGATTCACGGGCGGCAGATGAAATTCCATGCGATGCCATGAAAGCAGATGCGGCTCTTTGGACACATCGTGATTCTGTTGCAGGGGATATGAAGGCCAGGCGCTGTCATCAAAATCCGTTTCATGCCATCGGCGGCTGATACCGACGGGCGCCGCTGCAATCTCCATCGGGCCGTCGAGATGGGAAAACGAGCGCGACTCTTTCGCAGAAACCAGTTTCACCAGCCCGAGACCACCGGCGCGGCTGTCACTTCGCACCAGGATGGCAATGCTGTTGAGCCCAGGCTTCAACACTCTGGCTGCACCAAAAGCAAATATCTGGAACCAGTGATTGGTGGAACCGATGAATTTACCATTCACGAATATCCAACCCTGAGCTGCAACATGAGTGAGGACCAGTTGAGTCTGATGCAATTGAATCTCTTTTCGGGTGAGCATCAGCGGGCAACGAAACACCGCCCAGGAATCGGGCGGAAGCTGTGCCGCCGAATCGGCACCGCCGCAGAGGGTGTGCCGCCAGCCGGCGGTGGATACCTCAGCACCGGTAAAGTCAGCCGCCTCTGGATGGACTGGTGGAGCGATACGTTTTACCCGCCAGTTCTTCAGCAAACGCTCCGGAGTGTATATGCCTTTGAATGAGAGGTCAAAAAGGCCGTAGGGTTGCTCCATCGGCATACCCCCGTTGGGATGCCCGCGATTTTCGTAAACCAGCATGGCATCATGGCGGCCCGGAGCACATTTCGATTCGGGCAGGAACAGGCATGAATTGCGATCTGTTCCGGAATCATAAAGCACGTGATCGTCAACCATGGCCGTGGCTGCATCGTCGGGCGCAACGGCGGCGGCGAGCACGGTTTGGGTTATATCGCCGGGCGGGGACTCAAGGGTCAGTCGAGCGCGGTAATAATTAAAACCACTGTCATAGAAACCGAGATCCGCAAGTGACTGCCCCGGTTTTACAGCGGCCCATTGGCTGGGGATTGGATCGACCGCGTTTCGACAGCGGGTTATTTCCACCGCGTTGGGTAGATGAGCCACCGGACGCCGGATGGCAACCGACTCCTCCGGGAGCCATTGGGCGTGGGCTGCGGACGATACGCCCGGAGGAAAGTAAAGTATTTTGGAACCAAATTTTTCCAGCGAATATTTGAATTCCACACCGTTGAGACGCCCTGCCGTCATTTTCGCCCGGCCGGAGCGGGATTGACCATCGCGGATTTTACGCACAAAGACGTAGATACCTCCACCGGGGGCTTCTCGGGCGGCGATGCTCACATCGGCATGTTCGACAGATGCCGACATCTTGAGCATCTGCGAACGGGCTAACTCTGCGCCGTGCTTCTGGAGCATGGCGGCAAGCGCCTTGACCCGCAGATATTTGGCGCCGACGCCGCCGTTTTCGCGGATCGGGGCACTGTAGTCATAGGACGTTGCGATACTGCGAGCGGGATGAGAGCCGAAATTCGTCCCGCCGAAGAGCATGTAATAGTTCATCATGGTCACGCCGTTCTGCATGCAGAAAAGGGTGAGGTTGTTGATCTGTTCCGGCCCAATGCCGTTACCGTAGTGATCTTCGTCGGTGCGCAGGTACGGAACATCATAGACTGAGCTGAACCAGCCCCCCTGAAGTTCTGCCGTCATCAGCGGCGCATCAGGCTGGCTGCGGCGCATGGCGTCAATGGACCCCTGAACACTGTTGACATTCGCCCGCGGGTAAAAATCCATGGTATCAAACACGCGACGGACAGCCGGATTTTTTGCGTGAAGCACACAACTGCCCCAATTGATGAACAGTGGAACATCGATCCCATTCTGTAATGCTCCATCAACGAGTGATTCCACGTATCGGCGCTTTACGTCAACCGGGAATGACGTAAAGTCATATTCATTCTCCACCTGAAACAAAAATACACCTTGCTTGCCGACAGGCTTGCGCGTGAGTTGATGCGGGGCAATAACCGGGCAGACGGCATCATACCAATGTCGGCTCCATGCCACGAAGATGGGGTTGTCGCTGCGCAACCATTCACCGCGATACCCCTGCGGTTTATGCGTCAGGAGCCATTGGGGAAAGCCGCCGGTGTCCCATTCCGCACAGATGTAGGGACCCGGGCGGATGGTGACATAAAGGCCGAATTCCTCCGTCGCCATATGCAGCCAATCATCAAGGTCTGACAAATCGACATGGGAAAAATCAGAAAGGGAGGCGGGTGACGCTTTTTCGCTCATGTTCCACGGCACATAGGTTTGGACGGTGTTGAAGCCGGCCTCCTTGATTTTTTCAAAGCGGGCCCGCCACATCGGTTTGGGGCAGCGATAATAATGGAAACATCCGCTGTAGAGGAAAAAAGGTTTATCTTCCACGTAAAACGATTTCCCGTCGTAGCGGATCCGGTGTGGATGGGAAAACGGCCGCCCGGTCGGCAGTTCCGCCGCCGACGCGGGCGACGCGTCGCCCGGCAGAAGCAGACCGCCCGCCGATGCGAGCAGCATAAATTTTAATAGATCACGACGGGGTAATTTGGATTTCATTGATCATGCTCCTGCCATGGCATCCCGCGAGGTGCACTGAGCCGACGGGGGATGCCTGTGCCGCTGCCACTTAACATATAACAAAGTTACGAAAGTGGATACCATCGGTTCGCAACCGGCTGAATCAGAGATGCCGCATACCCTGTTGAAGTTGAACCAGTAAGTGAATATCGGCTCGGCAAGACGGGGAGGGGCGGCGGTGAATCGGGTGCAGGGGCGTGCGAAAACCTTTCATGGTGCGGAATAAAAAAAGCGTCGAGCGGATCAAACCGCCCGACGCCGGAGGAAAAACTACGATATTAATTCGTCTCAGGCACGCTTGCGGCGACCGACGAGCAGCAGGGCTGCACCGCCAATCCCCATCAAACCAAGCGAGGCGGGTTCGGGCACCGGGGATGCATCGGAGAGCGTGGCAGCGGCTAAAAGCACTTTGCCGCCGGAGGTGGAGCCCGGGTTGGCGCTTGCAGCCAGATTTACCGTAAGTGTTTCGCCAGCCGTACCTTGGAAATTGATGGTATCGTTCCACCAGGTGGTGCCGCCGGTAGACGTGTTCGTGACGCTCACGGGAGTCGAACTGCCGAGTGTATAGGTATCGGTGACGCTGGCCGGGATCTTATACCCGTACGATCCGGCGGCAACGATAAGTGTCTGTGCATTCCCATCCGCCGTGACGGTGAAGGTGAAGGACGTGTCGCTGCTGGTGGAAGTGCTGCTTACGGGGTCAGTGTGGGTGAATCCAACGGCATAAGTGCCGGTGGCAGTGGGTGTTCCGTCGGTCCAGCTAAACTTCTGAGCGGCCGTGCCGGCGTTCCAGCCTCCAGCACCGACGGCCGGTGGGGTGATGGCGTGGGTGGTGACATCTTTCTGTACGAGGGTTCCCGCGCCAGCGGCTCTCGAGGTGGTTGAGGTGGTTCCGTCAAAGTAGAACCAGTCGATCGACCCCTGGGTCGTCAGATTGACGTTTGGCGTCGTGCTGGCGGCCGTCTGGGTCACATTGATGGAATCGGCTTGAGCTTGCGCGCCGACGCAACCCAGGGCCACGAGAGCCGCCGCTGCCAAGAGAGATTTAGAGAATACACCGTACTTCATAAGAAGTCCTCCAATAACGCGAGTCCGGTTTCAAGGCCGATTCATTGGGGCCTGTGACTCACTTCCCAAAAAACATCAGATTGTGCAGCAGCCTAGGCACATTGCCCGGTCATTATGCAGCAAACAACCTGCGAAACGTCCGCCAACATCCCCGCAGATTTGACTCCGCTGGAATCCAACAGATGCCCGGATGGGGAAACCCCAAACCGAGCCTTTATGGCTGTTTTGATAAATGTAGATCGGCGGTGCGGTGCAGTTGCTTCCGTCAAGCTACCTTGCTTCTCTTGTTCAATTCCCGAGAGAGAGTATAGAACACGCCGTACCGGGATGCAATGCTGAATTTGAAAAATCGACTTCTGTTTTTTTATCAGGCTTTCGGAGGCACATTAATACCCATTTAACAACGCGCAGAGAGAATCTGTCGATATGGAGCGGTTGGCGGGGGATATTATGAGGCGGAATCCGCGGCGGCGCCTTTTGCACCCGAATCATCAGATGAGGAATCGGTCAGGCGGAATAATTCCTTTACCGCCATGGCCAGTTGGAGTTGCCGTTCGAATGCCGGGTGGTTGCCCAGTTGCGTAACGGGCGTATGCAATATTTTGCCGACGAGGCGATGGGCGAATTTTCGCAGGGCCTGCTGCTGCTCGGGCGATAATTCCGGATGCTCGGTGAGAAGCAGGGTCAATTCGCGGTCACTGATTTCCCGGCACTGCTGATAAAGGGCCTTGACCACCGGGCCGGAGTTGCGGGCCGCCAGCCAGGCCGTGAAATCTTCCAGGTGCCGCTGAATGATTTGGGTGCTTTTGTCGATCTCGCCGCCGCGCCGGGCACGGGTAAGTTCCGACACCCGGCTCAGGTCATCCACGTTATAGAGAAAGGTATTGGGAAGGCGTGTGACGCCATCTTCCACATCGCGCGGGACGGCAACATCAATAATGAACAGCGGACGATATTGCCGCGGCTTGAGGAGATTTTTCAGCCGGGCGACGGTTAATATCGGATCGCGTGAACTGGTACCTGAAAGAACCACATCGGCCTGAGTGAGGCCGTCGTCAAGGCGGGAAAACTCGACGCGCTCGGCGGAAAATTTTTCCGCCAGCGAACCGGCCCGCTGAGCATCCCGATTGGCGACCAACAGCCGCCGCGGTTTTTGCGCCATGATGTGCTTGAGCATGATGCCCGCCATCTTCCCGGCGCCAATCACCAGCACGGTTTTATCGGCAAGCGTATCGAACACTTCGCCGATGAGTTCAACCGCCGCCCCGGCGACGGAGGTTTTTCCCTCCGAGAGGTGCGTGTTTTCGTGCACATCCTTGCCGGCGGCCAGCGCCCGCTGGCATACGGCGTGAAGCATGGTGCCGACGGTAGCGGTAGAAGTGGCAAGCTGATACGCATCGCGCACCTGCCCCAGGATTTGAGTTTCACCCAGCACCATCGAATCAAGGGAACTGGTGACGCGGAAAAGATGTTCCACCATGCCGGTACCGCGATGAATATACAAGTGCGGCATGAGCAATTCCGACGGGACAGATCCGATACGGGCCAATTGAGCGGCAAGCTGATCTTCAGGAATATCATGTCCGACGAGAAATGCGGTGTAGAGTTCCACGCGATTGCAGGTTGAAAGGAGCATGAACTCGGCGTGCGGATGGTTAAGATGCAGTTCACCGAGGGTTCGGCGGGTTTCATCGGCGCCGGAGGCGAGCTTTTCGCGCAACTCAATGGGCGCGGTGCGGTAATTGATACCGACCATCAGCATCTGGTAGGAATGTGGAATCATCGATTCCATTTCATCTCATCCATGCGGCATCCAGTTGGCCGCGATCAGCACCGCAAGCAGAAATAAAAATCCGACAATACTGAGCCACGCACAGCGCGAACCACGCAAAGCGGGAGCCAGCCGGACGTGCAGCAGGGATGCGTATAAAAGCCACGCCACGACTGTGAGCACCACTTTGGGCGAGAAGTACCAATCCCGCCCAAGGGCGTGCGGGTCTTCCACCGCACGGAAAATGCCGCTGATCGCACCGAGCGTCAGCAGCGGAAAACCTACCACAATACAGTGCCGGGTGAATCGCTCCAAACGGTCAAGCGGTGGCAATTTAGGGAAAGTCCACTGCGACCGATCTTTACGCTTCAGTTGCGATTCTGAAATCAGATAAACCACACCGGCCATGCACCCCACCGCGAAACACGCAAACCCGAGCAGCACACTGACCACATGCACGAGGGTCCACGGATTGGCATCATGAAAGTGCGGCTCGGCCGTAAAACTCAGCGTTACGCCCAAGATCAAAAGCGCTGCCGCCATCGGTAGGAGAAAAGGGGCGAAATCGCGCAGTTGGTGCGTGAGACGGTAATAGACCCACGCCAGAAGCACCAGCAGGGAAAGGACGAGGGAAGAATCGAAAAAGTTCGTCACAGTTGATGAGAGAGAATGGGCGGCGGCCGCGCGCAGAGCCAGCAGAATCAGCAGAATTCCCATGGCCACGGCGACCAGCCAGGTGGCGGTGAGGTTTTTCGGGGTGCCATCGGTGGCAACATCTTTGACATGGAGGAGTTTGGATCGAGTATAGAAGTAAAATGCCGCAAGCAGGATCAGCGGTGTAACCGCGGCGGCGGTAATTTCCGGAATGTTCAGGGGCAAAAATTGCGCGTGCACCATGGGCTATTGGCCCTGCCTTCCGTGGTGGAATTTTGCCTCGGCCACGAGCCGATTAAAATAGTCCGCCGCCGCTTTTTCACCCCCGGATTTTATGGCAGCGAGCATTTCATCTCCAGTTATCCGGCGCATCAGTTCGCGGCGAATCGCTTCATGATCGAACGCCTTGCGAATTTGCATCCGCCATCGCGGCAGAAGGCCGACGAGGATTTTCTGATCAGCGGATATGCCCGCCACCGCCTGATCAGCCAATTGGGCGGCAAACCCGGGTGATCCCCCACCGGTGGATACGGCAATCGTTATCTCTCCCACGGTTCGATTGGCAGGAGAGATCAGATCGCCATCGTCCGGAGCACTGCAATTACAGGCCCAGATTCCGGCGGCCCGCGCATCGGCACACACTTGGGCATTGACATCCGGACGGTTGGTTGCGGCAAAAACCAGCCACCAGTGCCGATCGGACGGGCGCATGATGCTGGAATCGTAGACCGATTTTCTTAAGTCAACGCCGTGGAATTCACTGATTTCGGGCCTGACTTCCGGGCTGACCACCAGCACGCGTGATCCAGAGGCAACCAGTGAACTGATTTTGCGCAGGGCCACCGCCCCACCCCCCACCACGAGGGATTCTTTTCCATCCATACGCAAAAATGCTGGAAAAAAACCGCAATCCATCCCACAATGTTAGCGATTATTCGCTCGGCGGCATAGATCTTTGGTATGGCGTGTCTTCTGGCGGGGATGGAGTGCACATTTGTCAGCGCGAATGGCGCCGCGGAACGAGTGGATGACAGGAGCCTCCGTTTGCCGAAAACATCACGGTTTGCGTGGAAACAAAGGGTTGAATCGGCCGTAAAAGCCGCTCGGGCGCAGGTTAGCGGCGCGGAGCAAATCGACCATTACTGGCACGGGCGACTGGTGACGCTGATGCTGGAGGCCTTCGGCGACGAACCTGACGCCTACTTTTTTATCGAAACCTTTTCGCCCCGCGCCAATATCCCGCGCCCTGATCTTGTCATACTGCATCCGCAGGTCGGAGTGCTGGTAATTGAAAATAAGGGGATCGATCTACCGGCCATTGAGTCGGTACGTGGTGCGGAATTGACCATCCAGCGCGATGGCGTATTATCGCGGGAAGATCCGCTTCGACAGGCGGAGCGCGTCATGTTCGGTATCCGCGATCTCTGCAAAGAGCGTGTGGATGTATCCCGCATATTATTTTTGCGGATTGCCGTGCTGCCCGCGATCCATCGAAAAAAATACGAAGAGCGATTCTCCATCACCGCACCGGCGGATTTTTTATTTGCCGAGGAGTGTGCGACTGCCGGCACCCTTCGCGAGGTCGTGGTTCGCCTTGCCAATGAACACGCACCGGCTCATATTCCCAGCCGTCGGTTATCAAGGGAAGATTCACGGGTGGTAATCAGCGCTCTGACGGGACAGAGCATTTTGCGCGCTGACCGTTCATCCCTGGGTCGATCTCCGAATGCCGCACGGTTCAGCGCTGAAATTCGGGCCATGGAAGACGCCCTGCGTGAACCGACCGAGCAGCAGAAATCTCTCGGCAACGCCGATCTTTCCGGTAGCCACCGGTTGTTTCGAGGTGTGGCCGGATCGGGTAAATCGATCCTTCTTGCGATGAATGCGGCGCAAGCGGTATATGATCTGTCGCAGCGCGAAGGGAATCTCTTTGAGCAGCCGGTTCATCGGCCGCGGGTTTTGGTGCTGTGTTACAACCGCACGCTTACCTTCTATTTACGCCAGCGGATCGAGGAGCGTTATAAGCGGATCGCGTGGTCGGACGTACCGGAAGATTGTCTGATCGTCACGCATGTGGAGGGTCTTATATACAATCTGGTAAAAGCGGAACCATCGCTTCAAACGCCCTACACATACGAAGACCGCCCGGCCCGCGCCGAGTTGATGTGCCGGACGCTCGACCAGTTGCCGTCCGATGTTCTGGCGTCTTTGCAATTCGACTATATCTATGTGGATGAAACGCAGGATCTGTATCCGGAGGAGCTTCAGTTTATCCGGCGATTGGCCCGGCGCGATGAAAACGGTCGCCAGACCCTCATTCTGTTTTACGACAACGCACAGAATATTTACGGCGTGAAGACGCCGGTGTGGGAGAAGCTGGGAATTCAGATTGTGGGAAGGACGATTTTTCTCGATCAATGTCTGCGAAATACCCGACAGGTTATTGATTTTGCGTTTAATGTTCTCGTCGGATCGTATGCAGATGCTGGAAAACCGGTTACCACGCGACAATTTGCGGACGTCGCCAATTTACTCCAGCGTGGATTGATCAGTGAAGATGGACCGCGATTTGACATTGAATTCTGCAGGCGCCACGGGGCGGCGCCGAGAGTTGAATTTTTCGCGTCCCGCAGGGAGGAGATAAAGGCTGTCGCGGAGTACGTCAGGCATCTGCTGCACGTGGACGGCGTCATGCCGAGCGATATCCTGATTCTTTCCAAGCATTATAAATTCATGGACGGGCTGGAGGAGGCGCTTACCGGCGTACTGGGACATCATGGATCGATTCGCTTTGTGGATGCCGAACACCCGGAAAATAAACGCAAGCCGCTCTTTGACCGGGGGATATTGACGCTCTGTACGGTCGCGAGCGCCAAGGGGTACGACGCTCCGGTGGTATTTGTCATGGGCGCCGATGAATTTCACGCCGATGATAAGGGGCGGGCGTCATTTTATGTCGCCTGCACACGGGCCAAATTGGCCCTGATTGTCACCGGCGTAAGAAGATTGGAGGGAGGCCGCCTGATAGGCGAAATTGAAAAGGCGGCGGCGGCCGTGCGACAGCGCCGGAAGCCGGTTGTGAAGTCGGCGGTGGATGGGCAATCCTGTCCGCATTGCCGAGGCAATCGCCTGCACGCACAAATTTCGCCGGAGGGTTTCAGCTATCACTGTATCGACTGCCTGAGTGTTATTCCGATTGATGCCCATTGCACGCGGTGTGGCGGACCGGCGACCCTGAAAATGGAAGGCAGGAATCTGATGGCGGCATGTCCGTGCGGGCCGGATCACCTTGTCTTCACCAATCAGCCGCTTGCGTGCTGGTAGCTCATTCGGCGGTTTTTCAATGCCAATGAGAGAGGATCGTCGGGGAACTTCCGCGCCGGTACGAAACAGCCAAGGAAGAGATGATGCGGGCTACACACCAAAGGTCGATTCATACCGTACCACTTTACGGCTGGTAAATGGCCCAGCAGTTTTCCGCCTCGCTGATCCGTAAAAATGACAGGTGAACCTCCGCCGGAAGCCGCGCGGATACCTGCACGGCGATCCATTCGGCGACACGCTCGGCACTGGGGTTTCGCCCCTCGGCGGCAACGGAAGTCTCTCCGAGATTGCGTCCGGCTAATGGTTCAATAGTATGACGCAATATCGCCGCCAGATCATGGAAATCCATGACGGTATCTATCGCATCGAGTCGCGAACTTTCCACTCGCAGCAGAACCTGCCAATCATGTTCATGAAGCGGTTCGAATGATCCATCGGGCAGCAGGAGTTGATGAGCGGCACGGAAGTGATCTGCAATTTCGATGGCGAACATTTTGGTCTCCGTTCAGCGCGAAAGCTCTTTCCCCCGCTGCAGTGCGGCATTCATCGCCCCCAGTACGGCGGCGTCGAAACCGTGGGTTTGAAACGACTGAATCGCAGCCTCGGTAAATCCGCCGGGGCTGGTTACTTTTCGCCGCAATTCGGTGGGTGAATCGGCGGATTGTTCGAGCAATCGGCCGGCGCCGATGATGGTTTGCCGTGCGAGCTGCGCCGCGACATCCGGGGAGAGGCCCTGCTTTTCGCCGGCTTTGGCCATTGCCTCGGCCAGATAAAACACATACGCAGGGCCGCTGCCGGATAAGCTGGTTACGGCGTCAATAAGATGTTCAGGTACATCCACCACCACACCGCAGGAGCCGAAAATTCTGCGTGCAAGTTCCATATCCTGAGCTGAAGCATGGCGGCCGGCGCAAATTCCACTGGCGCCGGCACCGACGAGCATCGGTGTATTGGGCATGATACGAACCACGCGGAGAGATTTACCATCAAGCTGGGTTTCAATGTACCGGGTGGTGATGGCGGCGACGATGGTCAGCAGCAGTGAGCCACTGCGTACGACGGGACGGATTTCAGAGAGGGCCTCATCTATTTTCTGGGGCTTTACCGCCAGGAAAACGCGGGGGGAGAGACCTGCGGCCTCAGCGGAGTGCTCGACCGTGCAGATACCAAGTTCCCGGGTGAAATAGTCGCGGCGCTGTGGATTGGGATCGGCGGCGATGAGCTGATCCGCTGAATAAAGGCCGCTCTTGATAATACCGCGGGCGATGGCTTCGGCCATATTGCCCGCACCGATCATTGCGAGTTCAAATGCCATGAAGAATATCTCCGGTGTAAATTGCGCCATGATGGGTCATGGCCGATGGAAGTTTAATAGAATCCGATGCTGTAAGCCAGCCAGCGGACGTCATCCGATGTCATGGAGCATCGTCCGCGGGCGCTGGGGGACGGATGCCGCCAGAATCGGGGAGACGCATAAAAAAAGCCCCGGATGATCTTTCGACCACCCGGGGCATAAATCTGGCACTCACCTACTCTCGCGTCTGTGGACACTACCATCGGCCGTCAGAGCTTCACGGTGCTGTTCGGAATGGGAAGCTGTGTTACCCCTGACGTAAATGCACCAGAAAACCGGCTCACCGGGTGTCCCCGGGGAGCCAGAGGCTCGCCCTTTGGCGAGTGAAGATTGCGTGAGGGAGGCAACAAAAATCCTGCGAACTGAAAATGAATTCAAGAGCGCTACATTACTCAGGTGGACTTGCACCAGAATGACTTCATCGAGTTGAGGATCGCCGGAGCGATTCATATCGATGGAAGAACAAAGTGGTCAAGCCGTCGCCTGTTAGTACCGGTCAGCTCAATACATTGCTGCACTTACACTTCCGGCCTATCAACCAGCTAGTCTAGCTGGAGGCTAGTGGGGACGTCTCATCTTGGGGGAGGTTTCACGCTTATATGCTTTCAGCGTTTATCCTGTCCGGACATAGCTACCCAACTGTGCCCCTAGCGGGGCAATTGGTATACCAGGGGTCCGTCCATCCTAATCCTCTCGTACTAGGGATGAATCCCCTTCAAACGTCCTGCGCCCACGGCAGATAGGGACCGACCTGGCTCACGCCGGTCTGAACCCAGCTCGCGTACCGCTTTAATTGGCGAACAGCCAAACCCTTGGGACCGCCTTCAGCCCCAGGATGCGATGAGCCGACATCGAGGTGCCAAACCGCGCCGCCGCTATGGACGCTCGGGCGCGATCAGCCTGTTATCCCCGGAGTACCTTATATCTGTTGAGCGATGACCCTTCCACTTGGAATCACCGGATCACTTGGTTCTGCTTTCGCATCTGCTTGTCATATCCGACTCGCAGTTAAGCTGGCTTATGGCCATGCCCATACAGCGCGGTTTCCATTCGCGCTAAGCCAACCTTAAAACTCCTCCGTTACAATTTAGGAGGAGACCGCCCCAGTCAAACTGCCCACCTAACAGTGTCTCACAACCGGCTTCACGGTATGTGGTTAGATCTCAAATGTAATAAGGGTGGTATTCCACCGTTGACTCCCCGTTGGCCGAAACCAACGGATCACCGCCTCCCACCTATCCTACGCATACGACACCTGGGATCGCTATCAGGCTACAGTAAAGGTTCACGGGGTCTTTCCGTCTTGCCGCGGGACTGTGGTATCTTCACCACAACTCCAATTTCACCGAGTCTCCCTTTGAGACACTGGTCCAGTGATTACGCCATTCATGCGCGTCAGAACTTACCTGACAAGGAACTTCGCTACCTTAGGACCGTCATAGTTACGGCCGCCTTTTATCGGGGCTTCGGTCGCCAGCTTCGCCTTGCGGCTGACCGACTTCCTTAACCTTCCGACAGCGGGCAGGCGTCAGTCTGTATACGTAAGCTTACGCTTTAGCACAGACCTGTGTTTTTGATAAACAGTTCCCAGACCCTTTTCTCTGCGGCCCACCTTGCGGTGGGCACCCCTTATTGCGAACGTACGGGGGAAAATTGCCTAGTTCCTTAAAGGGAGTTGTCTCGAGCGCCTGAGGCTATTCGCCTCGTCTACCTGTGTCAGTTTGTGGTACGGGCATACGTGTCGTCATGCAACGGTTTTTCTTGGCTGAATTTTTGCCGGCTTCGGTATCAAGACCTCGGCCTTTCGGCACACCCACATCTAGCCGGGTGACCGACTCCAATTCAGCGTCGCGTGCAATCAACCTTCACGTACGGTGCAGGAATATTAACCTGCTGTCCATCGCCTACGCCTTTCGGCCTTGGCTAAGGACCCGACTAACCCTGGGCGGATTTACCTTCCCCAGGAAACCTCAGACTTACGGCGAGCAGGATTTTCACCTGCTTTATCGTTACTCATGCCGACATACGCACTTGCTGCCGCTCCAGCTATTCTTCCGATTAACCTTCGACGCTGACAGCAACGCTCCTCTACCGCTCCGATGTTACTCGGAGCCCGCGGCTTCGGTGAATGCCTTATTCCCGGTCATTTACGGCGCCCAACTTCTCGGCCAGTAAGCTATTACGCACTTTTTAAATGGTGGCTGCTTCTAAGCCAACATCCTGGCTGTCACGGAAATTAGACTTCCTCTATAACTAAGACACTCTTTGGGACCTTAGCCGGCGATCAGGGTTGTTTCCCTTTTGACCTAGGAGGTTATCCCCCCAGGTCTCACTCCCGTGGAACTCGCACCGGTATTCGGAGTTTGATTGAAGCAGGCAGCCTTGCGGGCCCCTGACTTCATTCAGTAGCTCTACCCCCGGTTTGATATAGCACGAGGCTACCCCAAAAGGTATTTCGAGGAGTACCAGATATCTCCAAGTTTGATTAGACTTTTACTCCTCCCCACAGGTCACGACAGACCTTTTCAACGGTCACGTCTAGCGGTCCTCCTGAAGCGGTTAAGCCCCATTCAACCTGCCCATGGGTAGATCACTTGGTTTCGGGTCTATCGCCCACGACTGAAACGGCCTGTTCAGCCTCGGTTTCCCTTCGCCTCCAGTCCTTAAGACCTTAGGCTTGCCATGAACGATAAGTCGTCGGCCCATTATGCAAAAGGTACGCGGTCAGGCCACCCTTGCGGGATCCGCCCTTCCACGGTCTGTAGGTATACGGGTTCAGGTACTTTTGACTCTGCTAGTAGCAGTACTTTTCAACGTTCAATCGCCCTACTGGTTCACTATCGGTCGTGCAGGAGTATTTAGCCTTGGGCGGTGGTCCGCCCAGCTTCACACGAGATTTCACGAGTCTCGCGCTACTCTGGTACCTCTAGAGGCTTTGCGGTTTTCTCCTACAGGGCTTTCACCTTCTGTGGCGCACCTTTCCAAGTGCTTCAGATAACCACGCAGCTCTCACATTGAGGCCCGCAACACCGGGGTTACCCCCGGTTTGGGCTATTCCGCGTTCGCTCGCCACTACTGACGGAATCGATTTCTCTTTCTTTTCCTACAGGTACTGAGATGTTTCAGTTCCCTGCGTTCGCTCGCACCCGCCTATACATTCAGCGGGCCGTGAATGGGTTTCCCCATTCGGTAATCTCCGGATCATCACTCGTTTGCCAGCTCCCCGGAGCATATCGGAGGCTACACCGACCTTCATCGCCTCTGCACGCCAAGTCATCCACCGTATACCCTTAGTAGCTTGACCACATTGTTCATCAACCGCTTCTGAACCGCACCGCCACCCTTCGCAGGGTTTCAGCCACGAGTCTTTCCGCTGCCGATCAACATTCAGAGTTTTTTACAACTCTTATGCGGGGTTCAAGGTGAACCCATTGTCAAACCACCTGAGTAACTCTGGTTTGTTTGTAATTGCGACAAGTGTCGCAATTACACCTCATTAGCGCTCTTGATCTTGCAGCACCTCCGATCGCCAACACAACCAACGAACTGCTTTCGCAATCCATCTTCGCGCCGGTGACCTTCAGCACTGCACTATCGAGCTCGATGTGGAATGTTGTTGAATCCACATCACGCAATCTTCACTTGTCAAAGAACCCGACTTTTCAGTCGCCAGCACTCACCAACCACGGTGACATTTTTATGGACACCGCCACGGTGAGCGGGTGCTGAGGACTTCTCTAACTCTCATATTCTTCGCGGCCGTCGGCAGGGTTATGTGACGGCTGCACTGATTCGCAACGCCGTCAGGTACCTAACTCGCTAAAGGCCCGATTTTGGTTAATCGGCAAGTCTTTACTCCTGACTTCAACCTGTTCCCCATCCGGGCACTTCACCCCGGTGGATCACATCTGACTTTTCAGCATCCTCTCGGCTCGTTGCCGGTTGGATGCCAAATCCATCAGAGCCAAGTATTCTAACCCGCTTCAATCTTTTGTCAAGCGACACCTGATTTCCATTTCTCAGGTATCGCCGGAGCAACGATCCGGGCCACACTTGGCGGGCGATATCCTCGCCCCGCGAGATCGAATTGTCAAGCGGCGCGGAAAGTCACGCAAGTATGCGTCCTGCGGAGCACAACAGCAAAGACTTTTTCCACCGCGGCGGTCACCGGTGGATTAAATCCACCGGCTAATATTTGCCCTGATCCTGATTCGCCCGCTCTGGCGGCGGAATCGACCGTCCCCTGCGGTTGAACCCGTCTCTCCCCCTGCGGCCAATGTTGTTTTCACGTTGGCCCACGCGGGGTAAAGCCCTGCGGTCAACAGAACATTGGCCAGTTTACGTGATCCCTATCGGGTTAGGGTTTAGTTCAATGTCAGAATCTGTCATCACCTGAGATTTTTTCCATCACATTTTTCCCCGCATGCGTTTGAATGGGCATCAGCGGTTGTCGGCGAACGTAGAAGCCGCCCGCACCAACGCAATTTATGGAGGTTATGATGGCAAACGATCGCAACACCCTCATGCCAACCTTGCCGATGCGGACGGCCATTGCCAAAGCTGACGACCAACCAGCACGGCGGCCATATGTGCCTGAGACGATGACTGCGTTGGATATTTCTACACCATCAACGCACGGTGCGATTGGCACGCGTCATGAGCCTGAAATTGGGGCTGTCAGAGAAGCTTTCCGTAGCGGCCGAACGGCGCAGCAGATTGCCACGTGCTTCGGCGTGTCCATGAGTTTTATTTACGCCATTTGCCGAAAGGAGGGGATATCCTTGAGACCGTCTATTTCTGAAGCCCAGCGAAGGGCGATTATTCATGAAGCGCACAAGGGTGCCACCATTTTGTCTCTCATGCGGAAATATCATGTTGGATATCATCGCATCAGATCAATTCTGGACCGCGCCAAGACGCAGCCACTGAAGGATTCCAGTCGCCGCCTGCTGCGCATTGTGGCGCTGCTGGAGAATACGCAGATGAATTTTGCCGAGATAGGCCGACATGTCGGAACGTCCGCACAGCGGATCCATCAGATTTATACCCAAGCGATTTCGGCCGGGATAAGGTTCAGCCATCGCAGCAAATCTTGATGGCCCGGAGGGGGTGTCCGCTGTTATGCAGAGTCCCTCATCGCAAATATTTTTACACTGGCGGCGTAGGCGTTGAGATCATACTGTTCCGCGAGCCGAGCCAGATCGTCATGCACACCGGATGGGGCCGGGCCGCAACACCCTGCCGATTGCACGGCCAGCGACACGCGCGGTTTTACGCCCTCTGCGGGACGATCCTCCGCCAAGCTTGCGGCCTGCGAATCATCCCCCATCGTCGGGGAACAGCACCCGCTCTGACCCGCCACATGCTTGTACGCATTGAGGTCCGCTCCACTGTCGATCACCTGCACCTGGGCGAAGCCTGCGGCGAGGAGGCCGTCGCGGTAATCCTGCACGCTGATCGCACCGGCAATGCACCCCACCCATGCGGCGACGTTATCCGCCAGTTCCTTCGGAAGCGGTTGCCGCAGGGCGATGTCGCTGATCGCAAGCCTGCCTCCGGGGCGCAATACCCTGAACATTTCCCTGAAAACCGCCGCTTTATCAGGGGCCAGATTGATCACGCAGTTGGAAATGATGCAATCGGCGGTTGCGTCGGCAAGGGGGATGCGGTCAATGGTGGAGAGATGAAATTCCACGTTGGAATAGGGCCGGCCGTCCGGACCATTGCGGGCGTTGGCTTTGGCGCGGGTGATCATTTCGGGCGTCATGTCGATGCCGATCGCCTTGCCCGTCGGCCCCACCTGATGCGCTGCGAGAAATACATCCAGTCCGCCGCCACACCCCAGGTCCACCACCACTTCGCCGGGCCGGAGGCTCGCCATCGCGGTGGGATTGCCGCAGGAAAGGCCCAGATTGGCCCCTTCCGGCAGGCTTGCGAGTTCGGCAGTGGAATATCCAAAGGCCTTGGCGACGGCGTCGGCGCCGGCGGCCTGATCGCCCAGACCTGCGGCCCCCACCTGCCCATAGCGTTTCTGCACGGTGGAGAGGACATCGGTTGGCTGAGTAGGTTTCATAGATTGGCTCCTATTTTTTCTGCGTATGCGTCTGGCGCGATCAACGGCTTATCTTTTTACTGGCATCGCCGTTGCCGTTGGTGGCGAAAGCGGCAGCGAAGCTGAGTGGCCGCCGCCAAACCAGTGCCGATGCAGAACCAGCGACCATTTCACCAGCGCGACCATCACCGGTACTTCGACCAGCGGGCCGATCACGGCGGTAAACGCGGCCGGACTCGCCACGCCGAAGAGGGCGATGGCGACGGCGATGGCCAATTCAAAATTATTACTTGCAGCGGTAAAGGCGATGGTGGCGGTGCGGGGGTAATCCGCTCCCAGCCGCCGGGCCATCCAGAAGCTGATGCCGAACATCAGGACAAAATAAATCAGCAGCGGAATCGCAATGAGCATGACGGTACCCGGGCGGGCCACAATTTGCCGCCCCTGGAGGCCGAACATCACCACGATGGTGAAAAGCAAAGCGACCAGCGTGATCGGGCTGATGCGGGGGATAAACGACCGCTGGTACCATTGAACCCCCTTGAGGCGCACCAGTGCGAATCGGGTGAGCACGCCGGCGGCAAACGGAATGCCGAGATAAATCAGCACGCTCCGGCCGATGTTCGGAATGGATATCTTCGATGGATCGATGTGCGTCATGGGGATGTGAAGCATAGCGGGAAGAATGTTGATGAAAAACCATGCGTAGAGGCCGTAACAGAGCACCTGAAAAATGCTGTTGAATGCGACAAGCCCGGCGGCGTAATCGGCATCTCCGGCGGCGAGATCATTCCAGACAATCACCATCGCGATGCAGCGAGCCAGACCGATGAGGATGACGCCCGCCATGAGCAGCGGATGGCCGTGGAGAAAGAGCGCCGCGAGCCCGAACATCAGTACCGGCCCGATGAGCCAGTTCTGCGCCAGCGAAAGGAGCAATATTTTCCAGTCGACAAACACCCGCCAGAGCTGTTCGTAGCGCACCTTGGCCAGCGGCGGATACATCATGACGATCAGGCCCACGGCGATCGGGATGTTGGTGGACCCCACCTGGACTTTCTGCATCGCGGTGCCAAACCCCTGCCAGACGTACGCGAGACCGATGCCGCCGGCCATCGCAAGAGCAATCCAGAGGGTGAGATAGCGGTCCAGAAATGATAATTTTTTTGTAATGGTGGACATGGCTACTGCCTTTCCCCCGCGGTCTGCGGCGAGGCGGATTCGGCGGCCTGAAGTGATTGCGGCAGGGTTTCGACAAACTGCCGGATTTCATCGCGCACACGGCGATAATGGCTCAATGCCTCTTCCGGAGTGCGGGCGGAGGCGGCAAGCTTCGGCGGATCGTCAAACCCGCGGTGGATCACCTTGGCGCCGGCGCCCAGCCATGTGGGGCAGGTTTCGTGCGCGTGACCGCAGACGGTTATCACATAATCAAACGGCACGTCGGCCACCTCGGCGGCGGATTTGGATTTATGGCCGGAAATATCGATGCCCGCCTCCGCCATCACCTGCACGGCATGGGGATTCAGGCCGTGGGTTGTGATGCCCGCTGACCAGATTTCCAGTTCGTCGCCCTTGAGCTTTCTGGCCCATCCCTCGGCCATCTGACTGCGGCAGGAATTGCCGGTGCAGAGAAATAATACTTTTAGTTTTGGCTGGGTTGTCATGTCGGTTCCTTGTTTCAAAGATTGCGATCGTTTTATGCACCACCTTTGAGTGTTAGCGGTATCAACCGCCGAAATCGTCGGTGGGAGTTGAACATCCGCGGCCGGAGGAGCCAGCGTGAATCTGGTCGAGCTTCGCCCGGTCGAGGGCAAGCTGCGGCACATCGGCGAAACATTCGGCAAGGCAGGTCAATAAGGTTTTATGGAACGTGCCGTGAGGCGTGGCGAGCCGATAGTGCATCCAGAGCCCCTGCCGACGGGCCAGCACGAGGCCCGATCGGCGCAGGTAGGCCAGATGGCGCGACACCTTGGGCTGCGACATATCCAGCACGTGGACAATATCGCATACGCAAAGCTCGCCGCCGGAGAGCAGATTCAATATCCGCAGACGGGTAGGGTCGGAGAATGCCCGGAACATGCGGCTCACATCGACGGACGATGTTTTTGCTATCGGCGCGGGGTTGGCGCAGCCGGCACCGGTGGCGGTCGGCGTCAGGCAACCGCCACCGCAACCGCATGAAGCCGCTCGGCGGGCGCTCCCGCGGGAGACGGGTCGTGTTTTCGATTTGGTATCACGTTGATTCATGCTTACAGTATATACGCTTAAGCATATATAGTCAAACGATAAAATCCGAGACAAGGGCGCCGATCGGAATGAATGCTGTGGTGGAAGCGGTGTTTGGTTCGGGCCGGGCCAACTGAGGAAACAAACTTTCGGAGTAAAAATGAACCGGCAGCCACGCCTGCGGTTCAGTGCGGGAGCTTGATGGGGTGGAGCGAAAAATGAACCTCGATTATTTTCTGGTTCGTCAGCAGCCGCAATTTCAATTCGGATCGGTTACTGAGCGGATGTCGGAGAAACAGAAGGATTTTCTGAATTTTTGCGGGTGAGCCGATCGAGAGATACCCACGAGATATCTCTTTTTTACCATCGGTCACGGATGCCGATCGGAATGTGGCGGGCCCACCCCTGATTTCAATGGCCACAACTCCTGCCAGTCCGGATTTGGGTTTCTGGAGCAATTTAAGGCCGACGTGAGGAAAGAGTTTTATTGGTAACTCCACGGTTCCCAAGTGCATCGCCTGAAGATGTTTGAGTTCGATAAGTCGGACATGTCCGCCGACCACCAGATCGCAATGCCCCACCAGACGGGTGAGCATTTTCGCCTTGGGCGACGGCAGGGAGAGCAGGAGTGGAAGAATGCGGCCGGGCAGCGCTGCCTGACGAGCAATGCGGCCAAGACGGGAGAGAGCCGGCTGGACAAATGCACCGTTTTTGGGTGACAACACCCGCAGGTTGAGACCTGTATTGACGCCTGCGTGGGTAATAACAATTTGATTGAAGGCTCGAATTTTTTTCGGCCCATTGAATCGAAGTAACAGTTGCAACCCGGCGCGGTTATGCAGCCAATGCAGATACGGTTTTTGATCCGGGTCAAGTATGTCGGCGGAAGTACGAATGATAGCAACGGGGGTGATGGACCAGGAAATGAGAGGGTGGGGTTTGGGATGAGCAGCGGCGGGTGCAAGGAAGGCCGCCAAGCCGAGCGTTGCGACGTTGACCATATGAGGCGCCTCCGACTTATTCAGCAGGCGATATCATAGGGCCTTCGGCGCAGCTTGACTAATCAGCGGGCGCGGGAACTGAGGCGGTGCCGGGAGGATTATTGTTGGTGGTTTTGCCTCCGGTACGTTCTTTTTGAATCGCCTGATAGACTTCCTTGCGATGGACGGGCACCGTATTGGGGGCGCTGATGCCCAGCCGCACTTTATCGCCGCGAATATCGACGATCGTGATCTGGATATCATCCCCGATCATGATGCTTTCATCGCGCTGCCTGGAAAGAACCAGCATGGCTGCACTCCTTGCCCGGCCGAGGGCCGGCATGAACTCCAACTAGTTGGCGAGCTGGCAGCAGATTGCTGAGCCATTTGCCCGCGTATGAATATTTTAGACCTAATAACGGCATAAATCACCCTCTAAAATGGATTCGTCAAGTTGCAGGGCGCGGTGATTGGCCTCGTTAATTAACATGGGAGTCTGGAACTGGGCCTGAAGGCCGGTTGATGTTTTGAACAGCGGCACGTAGACGCGGATATCTGCCGCGTTTTTTGCCCGAAGTGGTTTAACGCATCGGCGGGGCACTCGAAGGGAATAACCGGGAAAGAGCGAGCCGGCATCGACCAGCGTATATCCTTCACCCCGCCCGCCGGGGGGAGTAAGCTGCAGCACGGCCCGATCCTCGGCGTTGGAGGACGCGATCATGGCCGTAGGCTGGCGAGATTGAAGGAAACCGTTCATGAAGACAATCCGAAAAGACTTTTTCACATCGGTCGAAATTCTTTCCATCACGTCCATGTAATTGGGCTCCGCATCGTACCGCAAGGTGACAAAAAGCCGGAGGCTCCTGCCTCATTGCCCCCGCACACCGGGGACCGGACCGAGAAAATCTCAAACCGTCCCTCATATGATTCGTTAATATCGGTGACCAAAGTCCAATGAAAACGCCAAAAATCGTTTTTACGCAATAATAAAAATTCGAAATAGGCTGGTCGAAACCTGAGTCAAGCGGGAGGTTGTTCGCCCAACTTGGCCGGTTATAACTACAGCCATGAAAAATCGAGGCATGATTGCCATTGCCCACCGGGGTGCTTCCGCATGGGCGCCGGAAAATACCGTCGCGGCGTTTGACGCCGCATTGGAGGTCGGATGTCGGGCCGTTGAGTTTGATGTCCGTCTGACGGCTGACGGTGTTCCCGTGGTGATTCATGATGAAACATTGGAACGCACCACAAATGGAAAGGGCCGGGTAGCGGAAACCAACTGGCTGGATATTCTGCGATTGGATGCGGGGTCATGGAAACACCCGCGATTTGCCGGCAGCCGGGTGCCGAGCTTGGAGGAGGCTCTGCAGGCAATCAGCCCCTGTGCACAGCCGGTGATTGAAATCAAGGTGCCAATAAACCCATCCATGGTTATAAGCCTGCTGACACGTTACGACATCCTGACCGATGCGGTGGTGATGAGCTTTGATGAGAATATTTTGGCATCTCTGCGGGCCGAAAACCGGAAGGTGGTGCTGTTTCAACTTCTGGATAGCTGGTCGCCGAAAGCTGTTCGATCCTGCCGGGCAGCCGGCATAACCGGGGTGGTGATGAAGTTTGATCAATGGGCGCTGGATCGGGCGATGATGGCGAAAGAGTTGATGCCGCACGTCTGGGCGTATGACGTGAACGATCCGGGGGCGGCGGCGGCGTGCGGTGCGATGGGTCTTGATGGCGTGATTACGGATTTTCCGGATATCGTGCGGGCCCGGGCCGAGGCATGAGCCGGGCGGGGCAATTTTTCCAGTAATCCCCGCGGGGAGTGCGAATGCGCGGCGGCACCGGATGCGATCATCTTAACCCGGATTATTCAAGGACCGGCGCGGGATTGCGGGGGTGGAGGTCGTAAGTGTCGTGTTTGCAGACGGTTAGTCTCCGTGGCTGGATTGAGTCTCGGCGCGCAGTCTGCAAGGGCAGCTTCCATTCGATTTTGGGTACCCATGCTCCATTTCACGCTCTCCGTCTGCCGACTTGTGTGAACCGGAAGCGAGTGGACAGAGTATTAGATTTGTAGTATTCTATCCGGCTGCGATGTCTCGCGGTTAGGAGTGCCTTATGCCTGCCCCACGTTGTCA
>JAKAVA010000029.1 GCA_021827645.1 Planctomycetota bacterium | reverse complement strand
GCGGTGGAGAATCATCTGCACTGGCAGTTGGATGTGACCTTCAACGAAGACCGGAGTCGCAAGCGGGTGGATCATTCGGCGGAGAACTATTCGCGGCTGAACCGATTGGCGTTGAATCTACTGAAGCGCGAGAAAACGATCAAGGCGAGCATCCGTGGCAAACGCTTCATCGCCGGCTGGGACAAAAACTATCTCCTACGCCTTATCTCCACCTGATCCGAGTATGCGTTCGCCCTGCTGTTCATGCACCGCCGTTCGGTCAAATACCGTTGCAAGTTAGCCGCAGACTTCGGGGCTTGTTTTTGAATGATTTCTGCGAATCGCGAGCTTGGACCTTGCGGGATGCATACCCCCAATAAAGCAGGCTTATTCCGCAATCAATTTGGACGTGCGACGGGCTTCCTTCACTTTACTTCGCGTCTTTTTGCCTTCCACCCGCCGTCTACGGCTCGCGGCAGTCGGCCTGGTCTTCCGTCTTATCTTCGGTTCGATGAGCGACTCGGTTACCAATTGCCGCAGCTTTTCAAGGCAATTTCGCCGGTTGGCTTCCTGCGTCCGCTGGTCGGAACTGATCATCACAATTAACCCGGCCGCATCGAGGCGGTTTCTTGCCAGGTACATCAACCGTTGCCGAGCTTTATTGGATAGACCATAAATAAAAGCAGGATTGACTCGCAACTCAGTTTTCGTGTTTACTTTATTGACGTTTTGGCCGCCCGGACCGCCCGAACGCGAGAATTCATATACTAACTGCTGGCGATCGATCCACGCGTCGCCGCTTAGTTGAATGCCCGGTCCGGTATAGAGGTTCGTTTGAGCCATGAAGCTATTTTACCCGTTAACACAGAAACTTGTAAGCGCCTTGCGCCGTAGAGTATGCAGCCACGGCTTTTTCGCACAGGTGTGCGTGGGTTGCGCATTTGCATTATGCCTGTCCGCGTCCGCGATTTGGGCGAAAATTTCAAGTCGTACGCTCGTGCCGGGGCTTCATTTTTCGGCGTTCTTGAAGGCGCGGCCCCATAAAGCATCGGGCCTCCCAAGGAAGTCCCTCTGGCTACCGGATCGGCGCTGGAGCTCTTTTGCCTATCCTGAGCGAAGTGTTCATGCGCGATTGATTGTGCGCAACCTCACTGGTAAGGCGCAGACGCTGGACGGTGAATTGCGATGGAATGCTTCACAAGTCGGTGCGGAGCCCCGGCTGAAACCGTACCGCACCATCTGGCGCACGCGTATTGCCAGAACCGTCATGGCTCCTCACGCGGGGGTGGCAATTCAATTGGTCCTTCCGGTTCCGCAGGTGGGGGGGTATCGCCTCGTCTGGTATGACAACCACGCTCATCGCTCCGTCGCCCGACTCACCTGCATCTATCGACCGACCGGCCTCCACACCCCCGTTGAGCAGACGCATTGGATCACCTCCATGCCCCGCTTCGCTCCTGGGACGCCCGGGCCCTTCTTTGCCCGTAGCGTAGCCAATATGATCGAGCGCACGGGCATTCAACGTTACTCGCTCACCCTTACGACCGGCGATCCCATCAACACTCGGCAACGCCTCTTTGCAACTACACTCCGGGCTGCGGGCGGCCGACTGCTGCTTCGTGTCATCTATCCTCTGACCACATCCGCCCGCAGTCGGTTGCGTTACGCCGCAACAACCCGGTGGCTCCATAACGCGATGATCGAACTGGCCCGTCCGGCATTCGTAGAGCCGATTTTCCTCTCCGGACCAAATCATCCCGATCAAAAGCGGGTGTTGATGAAAAAAATATTTGCCATGGATGCCGCCCTCGTGCATGCCGACAACGCCAAAATCCTGATCGCATCTCGCTGGTATTCGGTCTTGCCTGCAAAACTTCAGGCCTTGGCCGATGCGCTTGCCGTCGATGAAGCTTTCGCCCCCGTCCATCCATCGCCGCCCGATACCGTTGGCAAAACGCTGCCGATCTGGGCGCTTCCCGGGTTGCTGCGGCAGCCGCAGTCCGATCTCACGGCCGCGCGTTATCTCCGATCACCCGCATCCGTTGTCGCCGTCGCTCCACCATGGAAAAACACCGACTGCGGATGGTTGATTCATCTGCTCGGCTCGGGTGTCTGGCTTGAGAATCAGAGGCTCCCGCAGTGGGGGGGGGCAAGCATCTTCCAGATGAACAATCGGAGTGTAGCGGTCATTTCGCGCATTCCGGCAGCCCATCTCCAGCGAATTCGCACAGATTCGGATATCTGGCTGCCAAATCGTGTGGTTGGCCGCAATATTTTCAAGGATATGCTTCTGCGCCGGTACGACGATGGATCGTATATTCAATTCATGGATCCCGATGCCGCCATTTCAGTTTTCAATCTCAACGGCCGCCCCATCGTCCCCCTGTATCCCGGGTTGCCGCGTGTGCCCGCCGTTGATACTGAGGCGATGCTGGTATCTACCGAGTCTGCCGCGTCGTTGCTCGCGGCCGTACGCACGGCGGTGGTGCGTCTGGAACCTCGTATTATTTCAATCGCCACGTGCAGGCATGTTCCGGCCGGATCGGCCTCACGGCAACCGGTCGTACCTTCCAGCGGGGCGTCCGGGAGGCATCGGCGATGGATCAAAATCGTGATAGAGACGCGATCGCAAACACCCGGCAGAATTCAGCTTGCTGCGGTGGGGGGGAAAAATCGTTATCGTCTCATGAAGCCCGCTTCAGTGACGAGGGAGGGGAAGCGCCGACGGTTGATCATTTATCTTCGCCGCCCGAAGCATATGACCAAAATCATTGTCGTTCTCCGCGGGCAGCGGCGCACCTGGCTGGCGACGATCCCGATATCCGCGCGGCTGCGAGATCAATAATAAATAATTAGAAGGCGCAGTCGTAGTGAGGCCGCGCAGCTCAGCCGCAATTTCAGGCAGGCGAGCGATTCCAGCCTGTGGAGAAAACGCTCGCACCACCGGCAATTCCTGCGTACCTGGATGGGATCAACGATTGTTAATAATGCGGCACTATGACAGCCTTTGTCATATTCACCCTTGATGGTCTTCCGCGTGGTGGCGACGAATGATCTGATGATGGTCTCTTTGGGTTGACCTTCCAGTCCCTGCGCCGCAGGAATTGATTTGGAACTAAAATTCCGACCATAATAGCGACTCAGCTGGTCGCCTCCGGCCAGCAACCATGTCTCCATGCACGCCACCATGAGGTGGCAATCCTCGTCGCCAATCCCTTCGGGCTGGCTCCATTTGTCACCCGGCGACTGTTCAAGGTGCCTCCAGGGCGATGTGCCGATCGGAACGGGTGCTTCTGAATCCACCAGCAGAAGGCATACGCAGTCTTCGCCTTGACCCAATGCGTCAACAAACCGTCGATAAGTTTCGGCTCGGCCGCCGCAGCAAATCAGCCTGATTTCGATACCATTCTGCCTGGCCTCCTCGCGCTGGCTCCCGATGAATTCCGAAAATCCGGCGCGTAGACCAGCTCGCTGTGAACTGGTGGTCCCACCACCCTCGATGTAAACCTCCACCCGCCTCACCAGAGGTTACCTCCCAGTTTGCCCGATCTCCAGATATCACCCAACGTGTAGTCCTTCAGCCACGATTTGAGTTTGTCGGGTTCCAGGCGATCAAACTCTGTTCCATCCGGTCCGCAGTTGCATACCATGACGGACTTGGCCTCGTCGCTCAGGGCCGACACCAGCGCCTCGGAATGGGTGGTGACGACCAACTGCGTCATTTCCGATGCCTCGATCATCAACTGGCCGAGAATTGCCATAGCGTCCGGATGCATGCCGAGTTCCGGCTCCTCTACGCACACGAGGGGTGACTGATCTGCGTCAAGCAGGATCGCCAGAAGGCTGAGGAAACGCAGGCTTCCATCCGATAGTCGAGTGGCTGGGACCGGCGTCGAAAGGCCGTCCTCATGAAAGAAAATCTGCACTGCTCCGGCGGCCACCTTGGTGCTCAGCCGCTGAAACCGCGGGAGAAATTTCCCCATCAGTTGCAGGAGGCGGTTCCACCGAGCGCTCCGGTGCTCCATGTCGTTGAGGATAAGTCCGAGATTAACGAGATTCGGCAGCAGTGTGTCCGTGGGGAGGTTTGCAGGCTGAGCCATGCGTAATCCTGCCGTCCGCCCGAAGCTCCATTCACGAAATATCCGGATCGCGGCAAACCGCTTCGCAGTCGTGGTGAGTTCAGGATAAAGCTCCGGGTCTCGCAATTGAACCAATGCCGATTCGCGTGGATCGACATTTTCCCGTTTAAGAAATCGCTCAATGACTGTGCGATGCGTTGCGTCGTCCTCCGAATGCTGGGTAACGCGGATCACCGGCCGGCCAGCCTGAAATCGGTAATAGAACCGGACGTCTTCTTTGGTCGGGCCAGTGCGTATCCAATCCTCCAGTGCCTCATCGGTGATTTCGAGCCGCCCGCCACTTTCGGTAAACGCCAGTCGATACATCATTTCGGGCGTGGGCTGATTCTCGCGTAGCACTGCTTCAATTTGCGCCTCAGCCAAAGATGTGTGTCTCCCCGGATTCCGTCCCCGCCAAATCCAGTCCGCCGGAGCGCCACCCTGGCGGATCAATTCGCTCAGGCCGCCGGCGGTCGCATGGAGTACCTCCAGCGCCTCGATGAAATTGGATTTTCCCGATCCATTCGGCCCGATCAATACATTGAGATTCTCCATCCGGATCGTCTTACCGTTTGGGCCAAACGAGAGAAAATTTTGCAGGCGGATATTGTTAATCAAATGTGCCACGCTTTTTTACTCCTGCGGATACCGGTAACCCATCGGTCCCGGCCGTTCGGGCGGTCTCTCAACGGCCATCGAGAGCCGGCCATGTGGCGGACGCGTACCGCGCACGGAACATCCCGATCAATATCCATTTGGGTGGGCCTTGTACCACGCCCACGCTGACGCGACAATCTGTTCCAGATCGGTGATCTTCGCCTTCCAGCCAATTTCTCGCATGATTTTATCCGGAGATGCAAACAGCGCCGGCGGATCGCCGGGCCGCCGCGGGCCTTCCCGCGTCGGGATATTTTTGCCGGTTACCTTTTCACACGCTTTGATAATCTCCCGGACGCTGTACCCTTTGCCGACGCCAAGGTTATAGAACATCCCTTTCCCCGGCTGCAATTTTTCCAGCAGCGCCAGATGCGCCTCAACCAGATCCCACACATGAATGTAGTCGCGGATGCACGTACCGTCCGGCGTCGGATAATCGGTACCGAAGATATCCACGTGTGACCGCTGTCCCAATGCCACCTGCAGCACGATCGGAATCAGATGCGTTTCCGGACGATGATCTTCGCCGATACTGCCGTCGAGTGCCGCCCCCGCAACATTGAAATAGCGGGGCGCAGCAAATGCCAGACTCTCCGCCTGTGCGCAGTCCAGCAAAATCTTTTCCACCATCAATTTGCTCTGTCCATAGGGACTGATTGGATTCTGCGGCAGATTTTCGGTGATGGGAACGCTCTGCGGCTCGCCGTATGTGGCGCAGGTGCTTGAAAATACAAGCTTCTTAATCCCTGTCAGATGCATGGCATCCAGCATGCTGACGGTGTTGGACACATTATTACGATAATATTTTCGCGGATCGGTGACGCTTTCGCCCACGTAAGCGCTGGCGGCAAAGTGCATCACGGCTTCAATCCGATGCTTCTGAAAAGCGGCCGCCAGTCCTGCGGTATTGCTGCAGTCGCAAACAAGAAAAGTCGCCCGCTTATCCACAGCCCCCAGGTGCCCATTGGCCAGATTATCAACAGCGAGAACCTGATGCCCGCGTTCGATGAGCAGTTTCACTGCATGCGACCCGATAAACCCCGCCCCGCCGATTACCGCTATATTCATAATATTGATCCTCTGAAAATCACATCTTCCGTGACTAAAGTTACTCCCCCCGGCTACGCTTGTAAAATGATCCGACGGGCGGCATGGCGATTCGTGTGAATCGATGGCACCTGAAAGGAGTTTGCATCATGTTTGAACTGGATCATGTGGCGCTTCAGACGCCGGATATTGCCGGCAGTGTCGCGTTTTACCAAAAGCAATTTGGCGCACAGATCATCTATCAAGATGCTTCGTGGGCATTTTTACGTATCGGGCAGGGAAAGTTGGCCTTGGTCAAGCCGGAGCAGCATCCCGCCCACGTCGCACTGCGGGTGGATCTGCCGCAACTCGAGGCCATCGCAGCCCAGCATAAACAACCGGTGAAGACACACCGTGACGGCACGCGCGGCATCTACATCGCGGACCCGGCGGGCAATCAATTGGAACTCATCTATTACCCGCCGGACTATAAAGCGTGAACTTCGCAGCCGGGCGAATGCCTTACCCCCCCACTGCGCTGAGTTGTCTCCCCGCCGTCAGCGAGCGGTTTGACTATAACTTTCGGCACGCCTAAGGTAGCCATCGTAATGATCGGCGTATAAAACCGAAAGGTGGATATTTTTGAAAAAGAGCAATCGAATCGGCTGGGCAGCGGCAATGATCCTGGCGGTCGCAGGTTTCGGACAATTGGTGCGCGGCAGCAGCTATGAAACGCAATACAACGCGCTGAATCGTTGGACCGGTAATGAGTGGTTTCAAAGCTGGAACGATACGTTTCTTGAGAACAGCAGTTACATCCGTAACGATTCATCACCCGCACAGATTGGTTGGGTACATAATGCGGGCCGTATTCGGCTGGCCGATACAGGTCGGTACAGCCCCACCATCGCCTACAACAGTCTCTGGATGCCGCTGAATACCAATGGCCGTCTGCTGCCCCGGCAACTGGACAGTCAATCCATGTCGTTCGGCACCCCGGTGGGCAGGATCGGCAAATGGGGAATCGGCATATCATTCGGTGCCGGCTATGCGGGCAGCACGCCGTACAACGACCCGAGTTCCATCTACGGAATGGCACTGATCACCACTCAATATAAATTCAACCCGCGAGACCGTCTGCTGCTGTCGCTGGATTACAACGGCAATCGCGGGTTCATGCCCGATGTGCCTCTGCCTTCCATTGAGTATGCGCACATTACGCGAAACTTCACTCTGATTGCGGGATTTCCGGAGGTCGGCGTGGACTGGCGTCCGCTGCCGCGACTTCATCTGCTTCTGCATTATTATATTTATGATGACGGCGTGGCGAGGGCCAGCTATGCGGTGTTTCCATGGATGCACCTGTATTCGCAGTTCTCCGCCTCAAGCTGGGCCTTTCACGTGGATCGGTACAATTCCGACCAGCGGCTCTTCTTCACCATGTCACGGATTGAAGCCGGAATGAAGCTGATCAGTTTCTCGCGTCATGCTCAACTCACGCTCGGCGGTGGTTATGCCTTCAATCAGGCGTTCAGTCAGGGTTTCGACGGCCGCGATGAAAGCCCGGTGGGCCAGATTGCCAATGCGCTCTATGCCCGGATCCAATTTAATGTTTCATTCTGATATCCACAGGATACTGCGCTGAAAGTGTGTAGAGGTTCCCGCTCCTGCCCGTGTGGCCTTTGCGGAGCGATGACAGAGGGAGTGCGGGCTGCCGGTCTGGGCTCGTCCGCCGCGATGTCTGTCCGGGGCCATTCGCCTCGAAGCCATCGTATGGGCGGCGCCGAGGTCCCGACAGATTGCGGTTCGCCGAGTCAATAGGCGTTGGGATGACGGAAGCCGCGGAAGAGCGTTATAAACATAATTTTAATATCCAGCAGCGGCGACCAGTTGTGGACGTAGTACAGATCATATTGCAGTCTTTTGCGAAAGCTGGTGTCGCCCCGGTAGCCGTTGATCTGCGCCCAGCCGGTGATCCCCGCGCGCACCTTGAGTCGCATGGGGAAGCCGGGCACCTCCCGTCGGATACGGGCCATGAGTTCCGGCCTTTCCGGTCGCGGGCCGACCAGCGACATATGCCCGGCGATCACATTGAAAAGCTGCGGAAGTTCATCGAGGCTGGTGCGTCGCAGCCATCTGCCCACGGCGGTACAGCGTGGGTCGTTGGGTACGGCGAGCGTTGCGCCGCTCTCATGTTCAGCGGTGATGACCATGGAGCGGAATTTGAGGATATCAAAGGGCTTACCGCCGAAACTGATCCTCTGCTGCCGGTAAAGAATGGGGCCGCGGGAGGTAAATTTGATCGCCAGGGCAATCAGCAGCATAGGCAGCGCGAAGACAAGCAGCGCCAGCGATGCGCCGCCGATATCGAATGTTCGCTTGTAAATGGCCCGCCAACCCTCCAGCGGGTTCTCCCGCACACTGATGACGGGCATGCCGTCGAGTTCGCTGACCGAAAGATTGCTGGTCACCGGTGATCCGTAGATATCGGGAATGACGCGAACATCCACCGCAGTATCCTCAAGCATCTTCATGACCCGACGTATGGAACGAGCATGGCGCCCGCTCATGGCGACGAAAACGGAATCAATCTGCTGGGTTTCAATGGTGCGGGGCAGATCGTCGAGGTTGCCTAGGATCGGCAGGCCGCGGATGTGTCCATGGATGCGATCCTCCTCGGCAACAAAGCCGACGACCCGGATACCCGTCCAGCTATTCTCGCGCAGGCGATAAAGCGTTTTCTGCGCCAGCCGTCCTGATCCGACGATGATGGCGTAGCGGAGATTCCAGCCGTTGCGGCGGAGGGTGTTCAGAACAATTCGAGCGGCAAGCCTTTCTGAGAGAAGCATCGCAACGGACAAGGGTAAAAGTATCAACAACAGGCCCCGGGTGAATTTGGTCTGCTCGATGTAATAAATGCACACCAAAAGGAGCATCCATGCAATGACGGAACCGGATAAGATCACCCGGAGTTCTTCGATAATGGATTTAATGCGGCGTGGTTTGTAGGCGCCAACACCGTTGAAACAGACGGCAATGAGCCCCAGAAAAAGAATCAGGTTCACGATCACATCATGGAGTGGCGGGATACCTTTGTTATGGGGCAGAAGGTCAAACCGGATGCAGTAAGCGGCCGCCCAAGCGGCGCCGGCAACCATCAAATCAAGACATCCGCGGACAAAACCGATCAGTTGGCTGTGCTGCTTAAGCATATACCCTACGCCGTCTCCACACAGTGCCCCACTTCGGCTCCGTGATATTGTGCCAGATAATCAGGCGGTGTCAAAACGGTTGCTTGACGTTAGAGTTTCGTTAGGTATGATGCGTGAGCCTTGCTGATCGATCTAACCGTCGGCAGCATGTGCAAGACGTATTCGGAATCTGCTCGGAACGTAGTTGGAAATTGTCTTGTGAGGCGCACCCCATGTCGAAGGAAACCACTCCGGTAAACCCTGCCAAGGATCAGGCTCTCAAACAGGCCGTTGCCATGATTGAAAAGTCATTCGGCAAGGGGGCCATCATGGTGTTGGACGGCACCACCACGCTGGCTGTGGAGGGAATCCCGACCGGTTCAATCGGATTGGATCTCGCGTTGGGCGGCAAAGGGATGCCGCGCGGGCGTATTGTGGAGGTGTTCGGGCCGGAATCATCGGGTAAGACGACGCTCTGCCTGCATGTGATTGCGGAGGCACAGAAACTCGGGGGGATGGCGGCATTTGTGGATGCGGAACATGCCTTGGATCCGACGTGGGCCAAACGCCTTGGCGTGAATCTCAAAGACCTGCTGGTCAGTCAGCCAGATACGGGAGAGCAGGCGCTTGAAATTGTGGAATTGCTGGTGCGAAGCAATGCGGTGGATGTGATTGTTGTCGATTCCGTCGCCGCTCTGATACCCAAGGCGGAAATTGAAGGGGAGATGGGCGATGCATCGATGGGTATGCAGGCGCGATTAATGAGTCAAGCCATGCGAAAACTCACTGGGGCGGTATCCAAGAGTAAGTCGCTGGTGATTTTTATAAATCAGATACGCGAAAAAATCGGCGTGATGTTCGGCAACCCGGAAACGACCACCGGAGGCCGGGCGCTGAAATTCTACTCATCTGTACGCGTTGATATCCGGCGCATCAATACCATTAAAGAGGGGGATGCCGCGGTGGGTAATCGCGTGCGGGCGAAGGTTGTCAAAAATAAAATTGCCCCGCCGTTTCGCGAGGCGGAATTCGATATTCTCTTTGATTCCGGCATCAGCTATCACGGCGATTTGCTCGATATGGCCGTGGCGGACAATGTGGTTGAAAAATCCGGTGCATGGTTCAGCTATGGCCCATTGCGCATCGGTCAGGGGCGCGAGCAGGCCCGACAGTTCCTCAAGGATAATCCCGACGCCGCATCGGAGATTCATGCCGCCATCCTCTCCCGCAGAACCCCGGCGGCAACCAGCGGGGCGACAGGCACCGGTGCGACAAAGGCCGGTGCCCCGACCGCTGAAAAATCGGATAAGACGGAAAAACCGGAAAAGACTCCTGATCGGCCGACCATTAAAAAGTAATGCGGCCCAGAATGCGGTCCCAATCGCTTCATGGCGGGAAGTGATACGTTTTGTCGGGGCTCGGCTTGGATGAAAATCGGTTCTCGGCGATCCCTTGGGCAAACCGCCGACGGTTTTGCGGGTTCAAAATTCGGCGCAATGAAAAACCGCTTTACAAGGTCTTTATACTTCCCCGTCCACGTATAAAAAAATGATGGCGGTTTGATGAACTTTATTGTCCGGCGGAAGGTTTGCCTCGCTCAGCGGTTTTGTCTGTCTGATCTTTTCTGATCAAACCCTGTTTGCCGACTACGCCTCCTTTCATCTGCTGTGGGACTCATCTGCCACTATTATTGCATAAACTGTGGCCTCTAGGCAAGAAAAAAAATGACGGCGTAACCAGCTTCATTTCATCGGCTTTTACGGAATGGCTTGATTTCGGCCGTCGGCACCAGCGGCCTTTGCTAACCCGGTAATGATCATCCTGAGGTGCTCGTTTGGACAGTAGGGCGGGTCAGTTCTGATCCGAACCTGCGGATTGCGGTTGTGGAGATTTTTCGGTCCCGCGATCCCCATTGTCATCCAGGCGCGCGAAGATCATTCGTCCAGCCGACGTCTGCACGGAATTGGTGACCGTAACCCGCACCACCGTCCCCATGCGCTGCCGGGCACCCTCCACCACCACCATGGTCCCGTCATCGAGATATCCCACGGCCTGCCCGGCACCCTCCCCTGGCTTGATCACTCGCACATCCAGTGTTTCGCCCGGCAGCACGACCGGTTTGACGGCCTTGGCCAGATCGTTGAGATTCAACACCTGGACGCCCTGCAAGGCGGCGATTTTGTTGAGGTTAAAATCATTGGTGATAATTCGGCCGTTCTCCTGCTTGGCCAGCAGCAGTAATTTTTGATCAACACCCTGCACGCCGGCATCACCGAGCAGCGTGCCGTCCCAGATGTGAAGCTCAATTCGCCCGAGCGACTGGAGTTTCTGCAGCACATCGAGACCTCGTTTACCGCGGCCCCGTTTGAGTTTATCGCTGGAATCTGCAATGGTCTGAAGTTCATTGAGAACAAATCGTGGCACTAGAATGCGGCTTTCAAAAATACCCGTGGCGGCGACATCGGCGATCCGTCCGTCGATGATCACGCTGGTATCGAGAATGAACGGGCGTGATCCGCGGGTGGCGCGGCTGAATTCCACATACGGCACCACAAAACGGAAATCATCCTTGGTCTGCAGGATAAGCGATACACTCAGATAGCAGACCACAATCCCCAGAAGCAGTTTGGTGCCGGTGATGACCGGATACGAAAGCGTGGGGAAAAAAGTATTAAATACCTGCGACAGAAGATAGTCGAGTGCGACCGTTACCAGCATGCCGACCAGAATGCCGAGGAACAGTCCCGCGATAGCGGAGAGATTTTTGCGCTTGATCAGATAGTCGACAATGATGATGGCAAAGGCGGACACCACGCATATCACCATCACGATGTAGGGCCAGTTATCACCGGCGCCGACGCTCTGAGAAAGAAACGAAATCGCCACCACGGCGACGAGCAGAACAAAAATCGCGCGAATGAAATTAAGAATCATGTTCTTGACCTGCCAGCATGCTGGCATTGTATCCCAATCCGACGATCGCGTTACCACGATGGGCACCGAAAGCCGGAACCACCCCCTCTCCACCCCCGGTTGAACTAAAATTCGAATGGTTGCAGGGGATAATTGGTGATAGTACACTGTTGCGCTTTGCTGAATCGGGTTAGCGGCATGTCCCTGTCCCAGATGCAGCGAAGTGGTGCGGTGGATGGCGGCCCCGGCGGATTGATATGCGGGCTTTATCCTTAGGGCCGTGCAATGGCGCGGTTGGTGCGCCAGGCCGGGCGGGCGGCTGGTATTTACATCGCTGCTGTAGCTCAGTTGGTAGAGCGCGTCCTTGGTAAGGACGAGGTCATGGGTTCAAGTCCCATCAGTAGCTATCGATTGTGCGGGTGGCAGCGTGATGATCCCGGCGCGGCATACCGAAAAAATGCCCGAGACGCCGCCGATATCGGAAAATGATTGGGTTGGATACTGACCCGGCAGTGTAAGCCGGTCGGGTTAAATGAATTGAGATGTTTTTAACCGTAGGAGGTTTATTCACATGGCTAAGGGCGTATTTGAACGTAAAAAGCCCCACGTAAACGTCGGCACCATCGGTCACATCGATCATGGTAAGACCACTCTCACCGCTGCATTGACAACGGTATTGGCTCAGAAGGGCCTGGCATCGGCGGTATCTTATGATTCAGTGGCGAAGGCCTCTGAAAAGCAGGGGCGCCGCGATCCGTCCAAGATCGTGACCATCGCCGTTTCGCACGTGGAATATGAATCGGACAAGCGGCACTACGCTCACATTGACTGCCCGGGCCACGCCGACTTCGTCAAGAATATGATCACCGGCGCCGCACAGATGGATGGCGCCATCCTCGTGGTGTCCGCAGTTGACGGTCCGATGCCGCAGACCCGTGAACACGTCCTTCTGGCCCGCCAGGTGAATGTGCCACGGATCGTCGTGTTTCTTAACAAGGTCGATCTGGTTGACGATCCTGAATTGTTGGAACTCGTCGAGCTTGAAATTCGCGAACTTCTGAGCAAATACAAGTTCCCCGGTGATGAAGTTCCCGTCATCCGCGGCGCCGCGGTCAACGCGCTCAAAAACCCGACGGATGCCAAGGCGATCGAGCCGATCATGAAGCTTGTCGAGGCTCTGGATACCTACATTCCGGAACCGGTCCGCGAAGTGGACAAGCCCTTCCTCATGCCCATTGAAGACGTGTTCTCCATCAAGGGCCGCGGTACGGTCGGTACCGGCCGTGTGGAACGCGGAACCATCAAGGTCAACGATGAAGTGGAAATCGTCGGTCTGAAGAAAGAACCCAAAAAGACCGTCGTCACCGGCGTGGAAATGTTCCAGAAGACGCTTGATCAGGCCATTCCGGGTGACAACGTGGGCCTGCTCCTGCGTGGTGTGGAAAAAGAAGAGCTCGAACGCGGTCAAGTACTGGCCAAGCCGGGCTCCATCACCCCGCACACCAAGTTTGAAGCGGAAATCTATGTGCTGACGAAAGATGAAGGGGGTCGCCATACGGCCTTCTTCAAAGGATATCGGCCGCAGTTCTATTTCCGTACCACCGATGTGACCGGCTCGCTGGAACCGGCCAACGGCGCGGAAATGGTGATGCCGGGCGATAATGTCAAGATCACCGTTGATCTTGGCGATTGCCCCATTGCCATGGAGCAGGGCGTTCGGTTTGCCATCCGTGAAGGTGGCCGCACCGTGGGTGCGGGCGTGGTGACCAAAATCATCGCCTGATTGATGTTCGATACATCGGATTGGGGGTCGCGAATTATGATCAATGTCGCGGCTCCCAATCTGTTTATTTGGTAATTGTAGCGGTATCGGATATCATCCATCTCCAAGCGCTGAGGTAGTGCGATCTCCTGTAAAGGGGGCGTTCGTGCTGGTAGCGTTGGTAACTGGATACCGGGATGGTTTGGTATGGGCAGCGTCGGCGACGTTGCCCATGTGAAAACTTGGAGTAAATAAATCATGGCTCGCGAATGGGTCTGGCTGGTCTGCAGCGAAACGAAAGATTTGAACTATCGGATTACTATTAATCCGAAGGAATTCGACACCAAGAAGACGTTTTCCAAGTTTTCGCCGCGGTTGCGAAAGCATACGGAACACAAGGTGAAAAAGGGAAAATAACCGCATTCAGAACGCCGGGTTGAAATCTGTTACGACAGTAGCTCAACTGGCAGAGCGTCGGTCTCCAAAACCGAAGGTTGCAGGTTCGATTCCTGCCTGTCGTGTTGGCCGCGTTGATCTGGCGTGTTGAATTTTGATGGTGTTCCGGATTGACCCGATCTAACTTAAATGTTCGGTAATCGGCCCGGTAGGTTCAAGGTGGCATCAGTATACAGAGGCGAATACCCGCGTGTCATTTTTCAAAATATATAAAAAAGAGCAGGGAAGGGCAGTTCGAATTGGAACCGCGGTCGGTGTCGCCATTATGACGCTGCTGGCCATTCACTGGACTCTGCACCGAATCATCCCCACGCAACCCAAATATATTCAGGCGGTCGTCTCGATCGTAATCGCTGGATTTGGCGTTTTCTTGGCATTTTTGGTTGTAAACCGGCCAAAAAATGCCGATTTCATGATCCTGACCGAAAGTGAAATGCGCAAGGTAGTCTGGCCGACGCCTGCTGGAGTCGTCCGTTCGACTCGGCTGGTCATTTTGATGACGCTCGGTCTCGCGGCCATGCTCTGGTTGGTTGATGGTGGATTTGTCTGGTTGTTTCAAAAAATCCACATTTTGCGTTAAAATAGGGTGGCTTGGGGGCGGCTCGTTCCGCCAAAAGCCGGAATATTGAACAGGGTTTACAGGATATTATGGCTGAAGCTCAAACCACCGTTACCAATATGCAATGGTTCGTGCTCAAAGTAGCATCGAACCGCGAGGACTATGTCCGAGATAAATTAGAACGCAAAATAAAAGCAGAAGGCTTGGATGATCTTATCGGCCGCGTGTTGGTACCGCGCGAGCGTGTCAAGCGCGTCAAGTCGGGGCAGCAGAAAGTTGCGGAGCATAAACTCTATCCCGGTTATGTGTTTGTGGAAATGGTTCTGGAAAAGGACGGCAAGATTCCCGAACGTGCCTGGTACGCTTTCCGCGATATTCAGGGAGCCGGAGACTTTATCGGTGAGCGCAACAAACCCAGTCCAATGGGCGCCAAGGAAGTAGAAAAGATTATTGCCGAGGCGGAAAAGCCGGATGCCGGAAGTTCCGTCAAGGTTGAATTCCGCAAGGGCGATCAGGTTAAAATTCGCGAAGGTCCCTTCGAAAGCTTCGAAGGAGAGGTGGACGAAATTAACTCTGAAAAAGGACTCGTTCGCGTTATTGTATCCATATTCGGGCGTTCGACCCCGCTTGAATTGGAGTATTGGCAGTTGGAGAAGATTCAGGACGGTGGTGCGCCGGCGGGAGCGGGAGACTAGGAGAAAAGGCGACATGCGAATCCTGTTTCTCAGTCCGCCGGAATCCGAGAAACGAACTGGTGCGCTCGTATCGCACTGGGTGTGGGTAGTCGTGGCACTCATTATTCTGGTGCCGCTGATGATCTTCGGATTTGCCATCGTACTGATAGCCGCGATGGTGGCGGCGTTCTTGTTTTTTGTCGTGCTGCCGCTGCGGCGTAAAATTCGGCGGTGGCGGACGAAGTTGCCTGCGGATGGGCGTAAAAATGTTCGGGTGATGGTGAGGGATTCATTTCAGCCGCCGATCGGCTGACATCGGTCCCCATAGACAAGATTGTGTTTCTGTGGCAGAACGGGGCGGGACGGGGCCGCACAGGGATTGACGGACTGCCGGTGTAATATGAGGTTGATTCATGGCTAAGGCTAAGGAAATTGTTAAAAAATTCAAGATGCAGGCCCCCGGTGGGACCGCGACTCCGGCGCCGCCGATTGGCCCCGTGCTCGGTGCCAACGGTGTGAACCCCGGCCAGTTCATTACCCGCTTCAATGCCGCCACCGCCGCCCTCAAGGGCAAGGTTGTCGGTGTTGAAGTCACCGTATTTTCCGACCGGACGTTTGATTTTATCATCAAGACGCCGCCCGCGTCCGTGATGATCAAAGATGCCATCAACCTTGAAAAGGGGAGCGGCGAACCGAATAAGAAAAAGGTCGGCAAAATCACCAAGGCCCAACTGCGCAAACTGGCCGAAACTAAACTGCCCGATCTCAATGCAGGATCGGTCGATAGCGCGATGAAAACGCTGGCCGGCTCCGCCCGATCCATGGGAGTTGAAGTTACGGACTGACGACGTCGGCGCCCGTTCCAGTCTGAAAGCCACGCTCATCAACCTCTTCGGCTTCTATCCGGAGTTTGGCTCCAAACTAAATCAGATGACGTATCGCCGGTTGTCGGCACATGGTGAGGTGGAAAGCCGTTAAAGCATGACCCAGTTTGCATTTTCCACCAATGCCTTCAAGCGAACCTCGCTGGAAGAAGCGGTTAGAGCCATTGCGTCGTGCGGTTACAGCGGCGTGGAGATCATGGCGGATATTCCGCACGCCTATCCGCCGCACATGCCGACCGAGCGGGTGACGGCTCTGATGGCGCAGCTTCGGCAATTACGCCTGCAGATATCCAATATCAATGCTTTCACCCTTTTTGCACTGGGGGATACTTACCGGCCGACATGGATTGATCCGGACCCGGCCATACGCCGGCAGAGAATATCGCACACGGCGGCGTGTATTGAAATGGCGGCGCAGTTGGGGGCATCGACGATATCCCTTCAGCCCGGCGGCCCGCTGACCGGGCAATCGGCGGAAAACGCGTTGGATTTATACGCCGATGGTATTACGCAATTATTACCCGAGGCCCACCGCCGTAACATCACGCTCGCCGTCGAGCCCGAACCGGGGCTGCTCATTGAAACCAGCGCCCAATGCCGGGAATTTATCAGCCGGATCAACGATCCGCATCTGCGGATGAATGCGGATATCGGGCATTTTTTCTGTGTCGGCGAAGACCCCGCTGCCGTGATTGAATCCTGCCATGACATCATCGCCCACATCCATGTGGAGGATATCGCCGCCAACCGAGTGCATCAGCATCTAATTCCCGGCACCGGTGCCATCGATTTTGACGCCGTTTTCAGCATGATCCGCAAGATCGGTTATCAGAGGTGGGTAACGGTTGAGCTCTACCCCTATGAAACCACGGCGGAGGATGCCGCCCTGCAGGCGATGAAATATCTGCAGCGTTACATGTGACCAACGGATTATTCTCGTGTGGAGATGAGCCTGTATGGACGATTTCAGTTATATCGATGGAAAACTTTACGCCGAAGGCACCGCGGTTGATGACATCATCACTCAAACCGGCACGCCGGCCTATATTTACAGTCGAAACACCCTCGAAAATCATTATCGGCGCACGGCGGAGGCCTTTGCACCTCTGCGCCCGATTATCTGCTATTCCATTAAATCCTGCGGCAATCTCGCGATACTCCGTGCACTTGCCGGGCTCGGCAGCGGGTTTGATGTGGTTTCGGGCGGTGAACTTTTTCGCGCTCTGCAGGCGGGGGGGGATCCAAAGGGGATCGTCTTTGCGGGCGTGGGAAAGACCGATTCTGAAATTAATGAAGCATTAGACGCCGATATTCTGCTTTTTAATATCGAAAGCGAAGCGGAATTCTGGAACATCGACCGAATCTGCGGCCTGCGGGGAAAAACCGCACGCGGAGCACTCCGTGTGAATCCGGATGTCGCTTCTGCGGGAACGCACGTGAAAACCCTCACCGGAAAAAAAGAGACTAAGTTCGGCGTGGATATCGATCGTGCGGCCGCATTCTACCGCGATGCCGCCCGGGCCCGGCACCTCTCCCTTTCCGGCCTGCACCTGCATATCGGCTCGCCGATTAAATCGGTTCAGCCTTATGTAGATGCCATCACCAAGGCGCTCGGGCTGATGGATGAGCTGGCGCGGGAAGGAATCGTCATTGACACCCTCGATATCGGCGGGGGTTTCGCTGCGTTTTATGAAGGCAATGAGGCACCGTCGGCCGCCGATTACGCCGCCGCCATCGTCCCTTTGCTGCGCGACCGCGGACTGAAGATTATTCTTGAACCGGGGCGGTCCATATCATGCAACGCAGGCATTCTGGTATCGCGGGTAACCTACACCAAGCAGGGGGGAAGTAAGCAATTTGTCATTGCCGATGCGGCAATGAATGATCTGATTCGTCCCACACTCTACGAAAGTTACCATTTCATCTGGCCTGTAAATCCCGGCGGTGCGCTTACCCCGCCGCATCGCGGCAGTTCCCTCCGGACAGCGGGTGATCAGAAAGTGGATGTCGTCGGTCCGGTCTGCGAGAGCGGCGATTATCTGGCGAAAGATCGGTATCTGCCGCCGCTGAAGCGCGGCGATCTGATCGCGGTGTTTTCCGCCGGTGCCTACGGTTTTGCCATGAGCAGTCAATACAATGCCCGGCCGCGTGCCGCCGAGGTGCTGGTGAGCGGACGGGAATGGAGGGTGGTGCGCCGCCGCGAAACCTACCACGACCTGATTGCCGCCGAGCTTTGATTTATGCCCAGCGAATATATTTCATCCCTGCCGCTGCTGCTCCATCCGCAATGGACCGTCGAGGGGTACATCTTCTGTTTGCCGGGTGATGCAATCCCAGCGGATATGCGGCGGGTGGGACGTACACCTGACGGCCTGCTCCTTGCGGCAGGGGATCAGCCCGAGCCACCGATGGATGCGGTGCCCTGGCCGCTGCGGTGCGAGAATGATGACGGGTCTCCCTTTGCGTTTGTTGAAACCCGCGATCAAAAGTCGGTTTATGTCGAACTGCGGAGTTTCCGAACCCGGCTCGATAAACCCGATGATGAAGCAACCTGGTGCGTCTTCCATCTGGCCTACACGCAATCCCAGACGCACCTGTGCGATGACTGACATTTCAGCCGAAAACCGACGGATCCGATTCCGCATCATCACAAACTTACGCTGAGCCGTTTCCTATGGCAGATAGACCTGCGAGCCTGGGGCGATCGGCGGAACCTGCATGTATTTGTCGACTACATCCTCGGGGTAGATGGCAAATGATGGGCTGATTTCAATGACGGCGTTTGGAGAGCCGTCCGGTTTCTTCGGCACATCGATCCCTGCCGCGGCGAGCCACTGGCTACTGCGGCGTGTGATGATATCCGCCGCCGACGCAGGTGAATCCACTCCCTCGGCATTTTTGATTGGTGCGAACTCATCAATCCGGTCGGTCTCATAGATGATCGACTTGGTTGCCAGCGGCAGGGCATCGAAGACAAACGTCTCCATCTTGACGGCATTGGGGGAAGCAGGATTGACGGGCTTACCCGTATGAAGATCGATGTGCGGAACTTTCTTTTCTGCCCGGTGATAGGGAAGCGCAAAACCATGCGCGTTGAGCTGTTCAACAAAAGACCGCCGGACGGCGTGCAGGGCAATACTGCCGGCTCGGAATTTCAGCTCTCCATCAGCTTGCCGGGCCTCAGCGAGCTGCTCGGGAAGGTCGCTGTATTCAATCACGACAATCTTTCCATCAACGAGGCAGAAGTTGCCGAGCTTTTCCTTGCCGAAGGCCTTGGGGAGCATTTTGCTGGACATATCCGCTTCGTGGATATCATGGAGGCCGATGAACAGCGGATCGACGCACCGAACAATCGGGTTATCCACCTGAAAATAGCTGATTTGCGTTACACCACGGCGCCGCATATCTGAAAGGGCACCGCTTTTGTGCAGAGCCAGGAGCGATCCGCCGTGGCCGTTGGGCGACAGGGCCATCGAGGATGGGGTCTCCAGCAGCACCTTTCCGTCAAATCCCACGGCCGGAAGCATATCCTGACTGAAGAACATGATTTGCGATTCGGGCATGGAAAAATAATCATGACGCCGGAAGAAATCCACGGTGGCATCATGATTGGCGGTGCTGGTCATGATGTAAAAAGGGATGGTGGTATGGTGGCGTGCCTCCAAGGCACGAAGATATTCAACAAAACACTGAAAGAGCGGTTTTTTTTTCACCGGCGTGGCGGGAAACGTTCCCTTGGGGCCGGGCCAGCCCAATCGTGTGCCCTGTCCTCCGGCAACGACGAAGGCGGCAATCTGTCCATCCCTCAGCAGCGTGATGCCGCGGTGGCGGGCACGGGCATATATATCCTGCGTGGCCGCATCGATCGGTTTATTCGGTAGGTAGGGTGCCGGTTCAATGCTGCGCGGCAATTCAAAGGGCACGGGCCTGAGGACAACATCCGACACCAGCTTTGATATTAGTTCCCAATCCATCGCCGCCACTTGGGCGTCCAGATGCTCTTTGTCCGCTTCTGTCAGAGAGTCGTAAAATCGGTAAACGTGTTCCTGACCGGCAGCGATAACTTTTTCCAACAGTGCGTCGTGATGAAGGGGGGGATGTGTCATGGCAATGTATAAATCCATAAATACAGAAACAGATATAACAGCGATCATCAGTCGATCATCAGGGACTGCACACTGCGGGACGTGATCTCTTCCCGCAGGCGGCGGATAAATTCATCCAGCGGCACACTGCCCAGATCCCGATCTTTACGCGTGCGCACGGAAACGGCGCGATTTTCCTGTTCCTTGCCCCCCACAATGAGCATATACGGCGTTTTGAGTTCCCGACTGCGCCGAATTTTTGCCCCGATTTTGTCGCTTGCCGTATCCATATCCGCCCGGATCCCGGCTGCCTGCAGGGCGGAGAGGACCTCGCGTCCATAATCCAGAAATTTCTCGCTGATGGTCAGCACGCTTGCCTGCACCGGCGCCAGCCACGCCGGAAAAGCACCCGCGAAATGCTCAATCAAGATCCCCGTGAACCGTTCCATCGAGCCAAACGGAGCCCGGTGGATCATCACCGGCCGATGCGGCTGATTGTCGCTCCCGATATATTCCAGCCCGAAACGCTCCGGCAGCACATAATCCAGCTGTACCGTGCCGAGCTGCCACTGCCGACCGATCACATCACGGACCAGAAAATCCAGTTTTGGGCCGTAGAATGCCGCCTCGCCGACGGCTTCAACCGATTTGATCCCGGAGCCCGCGACGATGCGGCGCAGCGTGTTTTCCGCCCGGTCCCACAACTGCGGGTCGCCGGCGTATTTGTCCGATGCCGGATCGCGCAGACTCACCCGACACTGATAATCCTGAAAGCCGAGCGTCTTGAGCACCAGCAGCACCATATCCAGCGTGCTGACCAGTTCCTGTTCCACCTGTTCCGGCGTACAGAACAGATGGGCGTCATCCTGGGTAAAGCCCCGTACCCGCGTCATGCCCGATAGCTCACCCGACTGTTCAAAGCGATAAACCGTTCCGAACTCCGCCAGGCGAATGGGCAGATCACGGTAGCTGCGCGGGTGGGCGGCATAAATTTGAATGTGATGCGGGCAATTCATCGGCTTGAGCAGGTATTCGCTTTGATCGTCCGGGTCGCGCTGCGACATCTTGATGGTGGGAAATTGCGAATCTTTGTAATACGGATAGTGGCCGCTGGTTTTGTACAGATCAATATGCCCGATGTGCGGAGTGTAGACCGCACTGTATCCGCGCAGGGCGAGCTGTTCCCGCATGAAGGTTTCAAGCTCCTGCCGAATCACACCGCCGCGCGGCATCCAGAGAATCAATCCGCTGCCCACCAGCGGCGAAATGGTAAAGAGTTCCAGTTGCTTGCCCAGCACGCGGTGGTCGCGTTTTTTCGCCTCTTCCTGCTGGTGAACGTATTCATCAAGCTGCGCCTGGCTGAAAAAGGCAATGCCATACACCCGCTGTAACTGCTGCTTGCTGGCATCCCCATGCCAGTACGCTCCGGCAACACTGGTGACTTTGAATGCCCCAATCCGGCCGGTGGATGGGAGGTGCGGGCCGCGGCATAAATCTTCCCAGTTCTTCCCCGGCTCGCCGGTGGCGTAAAAACTGATCACGGCATGAGGGTCCTGTTCAATGGCCCGCCGCGCGTTGTCTAATTTGTACGGATTGCCCTGCCTTTCAAGAGCCGCCATCGCATCATTCTGCGGCAGTTCATAGCGGGTAAACGGGCGGTTCTCTTTGGCGATTTCCGCCATGCGTTTTTCAATACGCGGAAAGTCCGCCTCTGTAATCGGCGTCGCCGATTCCATATCGTAATAAAAGCCACCCTCCACCGGAGGGCCGTAAGCAAGTTTGACATCCGGGAATAGGTCTGTAATCGCCTCCGCCATCACGTGCGCGGTGGAGTGGCGCAGAAGATACATCGCGTTGGGGTCGTCGGTTTTGGCGGTGACAATCGCAACCTTGGCATCATGGGTGATGGGGTAGGTAAGATCGTGAAGCTGCCCGTCAATGAGTACGCCGATCGCATCGGCCGCAAGCCGCCTGCCGATTGATTGGGCAATGTCTGCACCGGTAAGCGTGGATTGCTCGTAGGTGCGGGTGCTTCCATCAGGTAAGGTAATCGTCAGCATGCCATTTCCGTCGTCACTTTTCCAACCACCAGCGAACCGTATGGTATGGTCGAAAATGAGAAGGGTGTCAAGGGTAAGCTGTCCCGAATTTTAGGACTCTCCATCGGCCTGCATCGGGATACCCGCTCCGGCCCGAATTGAAGACCCCTTTCCCCGCGCCGCTGGCATGGACCCACCCCACACCCAGCAAGCCGAAATGGTGAGGCGAAGCGAGCGTATCTCGAGACGAAATCTTTGTGTTCTTGATGCTAGACAGAGGCGAATGACATCATGCGGCCGTCTCGCCCGAGGCCCTCCATGCATCGATACCGTCCGTGCTCGTCCGCTCGGCCGACTATTGGTCTGAGGTTTTGGTTGACGTCCTGTCTGCCGTTTGCGCGATGATTCGATGATAACGTGCGATCTCCATGCGCGTCAGGAGTGTGTAATAAAATCCCCAGCCACTGGGACGGTGCGATCCCATTTCGGTCATGATGGTTGGCTCCATATCGTTGCTCAGGTTGATATTGAACTGGTCCGGTTTCGCAAACTCATTCCACTGACACAGAAACAGAAAATGCGGCAGATCATGATCCGCCACCCTCCACTGGTCACGATAAGTCAGACCGTCATTTTTGGCGCCGGCGTGGGCGCCTCGCCAGTAAGGCGGGTTCGTTGCCGGATATCCACTGGCTACCGTTAGCGCCTCAACTTTGCCATTGAAATAGGTCGGGGTGGGCTTTTGATCGTACCAGGACCAGGCGCCGTAGCGATCTTCCCTCGTCGTCTGCAGCCATGCGCCAACGTATCGAATCGTGAAGCGGGGATCAACGATTTTGGGCAGGCGATTCGACCTGGGGCCGTTAAGATAAAAGTTCAGCAGCGGTTTGCCGAGATAATGCAGATACATCCCACTGTCCCGCGGATTGTCAATAAAATGTCGATAAACATAATTGACCTGCTTGCGGAACCATGGGCCCGTGTAAGGCGTTTTGCGACCCAACCAGAGATTGTGTTCCGGGCCCATGAGCAGGACAATTTTTGGATGCTGCCGCATGTGCCGATAGACGCGAAAGACGAGCCGGGTGGCGGCCATGCATTCTTTGGCGACCGCATCAGGAAAGGGGTGGACCAGGTTGTTGGTCCAGTCCAATTCCACAAAATTAATACCCATCCGGTCAAACCAGAGCGCCTGCTGCTTAATGATCCGCGGGTCCAGCGAACTGTAATGCCCCAAGATCGGAACCGCCTCGGCATGATTCCACTTCGCATAACCCGGTCCCCACCAAGTCTCATACTCCATCCCGATGAGATGATTCGGATCGGTGATGATATGAAATTTACGCCGGCGGACATGCACGATTACCTTTGGGGATGTCACTCCATCCGCTTTCGCGGCAAGTTTGACGTTGCCGACCTCCGGAATGGGCAGAATCAGACGGGCCACCCCTGAAGCAGACGTTCTTTCATACGTACACCAAGGTTTTCCATTCATCCATGCCCTGACTTTTAAGCCGGCGGCCGGTTTGCCGTCAGATTTCAGTGCGTGGGCGGTCAGAACCACGCACTGTCCTTCCAGCAGATGGGAGCGGTCGACGAAGACATGGAGAGACTTTAAGCTTGCCGCAAACGCCGGCATGCTGATTGTCGCAGCAATTATTAATGATAGTGGTATGATCCGGGTAGAGCCGACAAATCGATGAAGTCGCATGAGGATATCCTGTTTTAGATACATTCGTTCGCACCCACTGCACCGGTGACGTCGACAACAGCAAAAATCGCAATCGCGAGATTAGCACTCCATTCGCGGAACTGCAATTGCTTTCAGGTTCCCGTCTACACCTCGTGCAACGCCTACGCTAAAAATTGGCCACAAGGTAAGCCGTGGATGTCCGGAGTTTTTAAGATTTGTTCGTCCCTGTTTGCTCCATAATCCAGATTTCATCTTTAACACCCCCTGAGATGAAGACGAGCTTTCTTTTATTATTGACGTGATGAGCACAGGCCTGCTGGTACGCGGCTCGGCTGGTGTGATTTCTTGTTTTGCTTTGTCTCACTCTTCACTTTTGAAAGGATGACGGCCCGGCCCGGCCCCGCAAATGCCCCATTCCATCTTCGCCCTTTGCTGACGCCGGAAGCATCGAGGGACGCTCGGTCATCGCCCCGTGAGAGTAGATAGCAGGCCCGCGAAACGGAGTTAAAATACCTTCCAGATACGGAGGCGGAAAAGTAAACATGATCAAGTGATACCGTGTGCAGAATTTCAAAAGTATTGTGGATGTTGAAGTCCGACTTGCGCCGGTGACGGTCTTGGCTGGTGTTACGGGTTCGGGAAAGTCCAACTTTCTGGAATCGTTTGATCTGCTGCGTTATCTCATCACCGGTGAACCGGCACCATGGTTCAACGGCGTAACGCCGAATGCGGTCCACATTCGGCCCGGCGGCGGCATGGCTAATGAGGTGTTCAGGAGCCGGTTTGATCTGAGTTTTGACGCTCCGGGGACAGAGCAACAACTGACGTACAATCTGGAAGTGGGTTTTCATCATAATGCGGTTGAACCGGTTGCTGAACTGCTCAAGCAGTCGGGAGACGCCAAGCCGATCTTCGCTTGGCGCGACGGAAAATGGTCGCACCAGCCGAAACTCGACGGCGTGAACCCGCAAAACCACCCCTCCAAGCTGCGTTGGCTTACCCCGCTCGAAGATGCCAATATCGCCTACTTGACGCTCGGACGTGGCGTGTCGTTTTATGAATTTCCGCCCACAGTATTAACGCAAACCAAAAGCCAGCGGGCAGACCATGCCATGATGCGTGACGGGTCCAATGCGGGGGAGGTGCTCCGGGGGATCATGGAAAATTTGAATACCCTCCCTCGCTGGCGCTGCATCGAAGAGGTTCTCACCAAATGGTTCCCGGAAATTGAATTAATAGCACGTGATCCGCACCGCAACAATGAGTTGGCGGTTGCCGTCAGATTTAATGAATCCACTGTTCATCTTTCATTGAGCCAGCAATCGGTCGGATTCAGGCGCATCTTGGCTTATCTCGTGGCCATCTATCAGGCGACCACGTCGCCGATGGTCATTATTGAAGAACCGGATACCGGCATTTCCGCCAATTTACTTCCCATCTTTGCGGAGCACATGCTGGCGGCTGCAAAGGAACTGGGCACCCAGTTTTTGATCACCACGCATAATCCTGAACTGGTGCGGTGCTTCCCCGTTGAAGCGATTCGCCGGGTCCAGATGACCGGCAAAGGGACGCGGATACTGCCGATTACCGACGGAGATATGCCTGATCTGATGGCGGAACTCACCGGAGCTGCGGGATTGGAGCCGGAAGAAAAAAGTCAATCCTCAGCGTGATCATGAAATATTGTGATCACCCGACACGCGGCGGTTGATACATTTTTAACTGTGAAAATGCGCGGGGTGGCGGAATCTGCCAGCTTCTCCCGGAAGCTGGCCAACCGATGCCTTCCTTAAAATGTGCCGCCCGTGTTATGATCCTCGCGAGGTGACGGTATGCGGCAAACGGACTCACGATCAAACTCGGTAACGGTCCCGAGGATAGAATATCTGCGAATCAGAAATTACCGCGCCATCCGCGACTTGGAACTGAAGAAGATCACGCCCCTTACGGTGCTTCTTGGCCCCAATGGTAGCGGCAAGTCAACTGTATTTGACGTTTTCGCATTTCTTTCGGAATGCTTTTCGGTCGGCCTGCGGAAGGCATGGGATAAGCGTGGACGCTTCAAGGAACTGCGCACACGTGGATCGGATGGCCCCATCGAAATCGAGGTTAAATACCGTGAGTCACCCGGCGCAACACCGATTACGTATCATCTCAAGATTGACGAGGATGCGCGGGGGCCCTTTGTTCGTGAGGAGTGGCTCCAGTGGCGGCGTGGAAAACAATTTGGGGCACCGTTCAGGTTTCTGGAATTCAAGGAGGGTTGGGGCCGGGTAATCACTGGCGACACTCCCGACGACAAGGACGATCGGGTTGAGGAGGCCCTCGACTCGCGGGAGATGCTCGCGGTCAACACGCTCGGCCAATTTGCCAAACACCCCAGGGTCAGTGCCCTGCGTCGATTTATCACCGGTTGGTATCTGTCATACCTGACCGCCGACAGCGCCCGCGGTGTACCTGAAGCCGGGCCGCAGGAGAGGCTCTCGGAAACCGGCGACAATCTGGCGAATGTTGTGCAATACCTCAAGGAGCAGCATCCGGAACGGCTTGGGAAAATTCTCGCCATTCTCGCCCAGAGGATTCCACGGTTGGAACGCGTGGATGCGGAACTCATGGCCGACGGACGCCTTCTGCTGCAGATTAAAGATGCGCCCTTTGAAAAACCGGTATTGGCGAAATTTGCATCCGACGGAACGCTCAAGATGCTTGCATACCTCACCATCCTGCACGATCCCTCGCCGCCACCGTTAATTGGAATTGAGGAGCCTGAAAATCAGCTCCACCCCCGGTTGTTGCCGGAACTGGCGGAGGAATGTCGGCAGGCTGCCGCCCACAGCCAGCTCATGGTGACGACGCATTCTCCCTACTTTGTCAACGCCCTGATGCCGGAGGAGGTCTGGGTTCTGTACCGCGATGACAAGGGTTATACAGAGGGGCGCTGCGCCAGTGACATGGAGTTAATTCAGGAGCTCATGGAGACTGGTGGGAAGCTCGGCCAACTCTGGATGGAGGGGTTCTTAGATATTAGCGATTCATTTGGAACTGGAGGCGGCCGCCCACCGGCGGGTGGGCGGAATGAAGCCGCGAATGGGGAGCGGTGAGTCGCATGCACGTCGAGTTTCTTGTGGAAGAGGAATCCTGTGCGGAATTTCTTCGAATCCTCGCTCCGCAATTGCTGCGGCCTGGGGACGAGTTTCGTGTGCACCCCTTTCAGGGGAAGAGGGATTTACGTCGGCAGCTCCCCCGGCGACTCTCGGGGTATGCAAAGTGGATCGATCCTGACTGGCGGATTGTGGTGTTACTCGACTGCGACCGGGATGAGTGCCGCGATCTGAAGGGAGAGATGGAGGCGGCCGCGATCGACGCCGGGCTTGGGACCAAAACGCGACCCCGGGCTGACGGCCGTATCCACGTGCTCAATCGCATTGCGATTGAGGAATTGGAGGCGTGGTTTTTCGGCGATATTGAGGCGCTCGCTGCAGCTTATCCCGGAATACCTCCCACCCTTGCGAGAAGGCAAAGATATCGCAATCCGGACGCAATTCGCGGAGGGACTTGGGAGTCGTTGCAAAGGGAGCTTCAAAAAGCGGGATATTATCCGGCCGGAATGCCCAAGATCGAGGTGGCGCGGAAAGTGTCAGAGCACATGGTTCCCCGCCGAAATCAGTCGGCGTCCTTCAGAGCATTCGTGAACGGGATCAAAGAGATGTGTTCGTAGTCGGGCGTTTTGTTAACGCCAATCCGCCATTGCGGTGCCGTGGATGGTACTCATTTCAGCAGCTGTATGGCTCGCGGGCACGGTCACCGGTCGATGGCGCCGCAATCCCCAATCTGGCCGATAATAAAAAAAGGGGATGAAGCCGATTGGACTTCATCCCCTGTGTGATCTGCGTTTGCATCAGCCGCAGAGGCTGATGGAGACCGCTGGGCTTACTTAAGCTCGACGGTTGCGCCTTCGGCTTCAAGTTCTTTCTTGAGCTTCTCGGCTTCCGCCTTATCAACACCAGCCTTAACGACTTTGGGGGCGGCGGTGACCAGTTCCTTGGCTTCCTTGAGGCCGAGGTTGGTGGCCGCGCGAACGACCTTAATGACCTGAATGGTCTTCTCGCCGGCCGCCTTGAGCACCACATCAAACGTGGTCTGTTCTTCAGCCTTCGCTTCACCGCCCGCTGCGGCGCCACCGCCCGCCGGTGCGGCCATCATGACCGCTCCGCCGGCTGCGGCTTCGATGCCGTGCTTCTCCTTGAGATAGTCGCTGAGCTGCCGCGCCTGCAGCAGCGAGAGAGCGACGATCTTATCGCCAAGTTCCGTGATTTCAGCAGCAAATTCTGCCATGGTAAAACACCTTTCCTTTACATGTTCGACGATTGCAGCCGGGGCGACGCGCCCCGTTTTAACTGCTCGCGGCAGGCTCCAACCGTTCAAAACAAAACATTAAGCAATGTAACCAAAACCATCAATTCTCCCGCGACCATCAGGCGGCTGCGGGTGTTTCCTTTTCCCGTTTTTCAATAACGGCTTTGATAATACCGCCGATATTCGATCCGGGGCCGACAATCTGGCCGGCCAGTTTGCGGCCGGGGCCGAGAATCTGTCCGACAATCATGCCCTGTAGTTCGCGTTTGTTGGGCATCTTGGCCAGCGCTTCGGTGGCCGGGGCATCAAGAAACTGCCCTTCAACGACCGAGCCTTTAATGACCAGCTTTTCAATTTCTTTCTTGGAGTTAACCAGTTCCTTGACCAGATCAACAATCGATTCGCCGCCGTAGACCAACGCATTGGTGCCGACGAACAGCGAATCTGCCGTCTGCATGCCGGCGGTCTTAAGTGCCCGCTTGGCCTGGCTGTTCGGCACAACGGTCATCCGGACTTTTTTCTGGCGCAGCCCGCTGCGGAGCTTGTTGGCATCATTGGCGCTGATACCGACATAATCCACCACCACCACGCTGTCAGCACCGTGAAGGCGTTTTTCCAATTCCTTGGCCACCAGATTTTTAACTCGTTTGCTCATATGGATTCCTTCAGAAAAAGTCGTTCAGTAAAGGCGACGGCTTCCAATTTCACAGTCGTGTCAACTGGCCTCGGTTGCAGCGTCCAGATGGCCGACGTCAATCTGCACGCCGGGGCTCATCGTGCTGTGAACCGTGACCTTCTTGATGTAGACGCCTTTGGCCGTCGCGGGCTTGAGCCGCCGCACATTTTCCACAAAAGCATGGATGTTGGCGATCAGGTCAGCCTCGGGAAAACTGAGTTTCCCAATGGCGGCATGGATATTCCCGCCGGCGTCATTCCGAAATTCAATCTTTCCTGCAGTGTATTCCCGAACTGCGGTTGCCACATCACTGGTGACCGTACCGGCCTTCGGGCTGGGCATTTTTCCTTGCGGGCCGAGAACTTTACCAAGCCGGGTAATCTTGGGCATCATATCCGGAGTGGCAATGGCGACATCAAAATCCAGCCAACCGTCCGAGACTTTTTTAATCAGGTCATCGGCACCCGCCTCAATGGCTCCAGCGGCTTTGGCGGCTTCGACATTGGCGCCCTGCACAAAGGCGATAACTTTCTTGGTCTTGCCGATGCCTTTTGGCAGGCTGACCGATCCGCGAACCGCCTGATCGGCCTGCTTGGCGTCGATGCCCAGATGCATGACCAGATTCACCGATTCATCAAATTTGGCCGCCTTGAATTGCTTCAAGATCGGCACTGCCTTTTCAATGCTCACCGGGGCGGTGGGGGCTAATTTAGAGGCAGCTTGATAGCGCTTTCCGCGGATTCTGATGGCCATATTTTCGTAACTCCTAAACGTTGTGCGCAAATAATCGCAAAAAACACCATCCAAAATGTTGTCAGGAAGACATCGCCGAAACAGAACGCGTTCGGCAGGATGCATTCGGCGGGAGTTGGGCAAAAAACAGTGTTAACGATCCAGCGTCAAGCGGTTCAAAACCGGGCCTCGCTGCATAAAACTGCATCTCGCCGGTGAAACTTAGCGGAAGGAACTGTCATTTGCGAGGCAGTCTGGGATATTTTGCGTTTCCGCATCCCATTTAGCCTCGATTGAGAATGACCTGATCGGCCCGCCAGTTACACATCTCGCCGCCGGAAACCCGGCAACTATGGCTCCCACACTCCACCTGATGAAACTTAGGATCAGGACCGATTCAAAGCCACCGATCCCCAATCCCAGCCCAGTGGGTGGCTGAATCCCGACGTCACCAAGTGGCCATCGGAAAACAGATTCCATTGCCTCGCGGCAATGGGCACTTCCCTGTGGTTCGGTGAAGTGCGGACGGGTACTATACTGCTCGCGCCCCTGGGGTGTCAATGGGCGAAGTTTTTCGACACTTGCGTTTTCCGGTCTAAATGCCTACTATAGTGGGTCTATGATGAACCAAGCAGGAAGCATTGTATACCGTAAATTCGTTTTATTTTCCCCACTACCGATGGAAACATTTATGAGGGCGTTCACCCGCAGGTGACGCTGGATATATCGCGGAGTGCGGTGGTACGCATCGGGATGTGCGTAATAAAAACACCATGTTACAGCACTGAAATGAGTTGGAAGCCGCGATCTGCTCGAAAACGATTTTTTTTCTTTACACGATGGCTGAGGTGACTGATGCGTATCACGCAGGTGCGTAATTATTCGAAACGCGGCGATGCTGCTCCCATTCCAAATTTGATTGATGTGCAGACGGCGGCCTACCACCGATTTCTGCAGAAGGACGTGGAGCCGGAAGCCCGTAAAAACGAAGGGCTCGAAGCCCTGCTTCGCGAAGTCTTCCCAATTGAATCCAACGATCAGAGCCTGCGCCTTGAATATGTCAGCTATGAATTGGGCCGTCCCCGCTATTCCATGGACGAATGCAGGGCGCTGCGGCTCACTTACGGCATGCAGTTTCGCATCCGGGTTCGATTGGTGCGGAAGGATAAGCCGGATATTCACGATGAGAGTATTTATCTCGGTGACATTCCGATCATGACCGGTGGTGGTGAGTTCATTATCAACGGAGCGGAGCGCGTCATCGTATCGCAGCTGCATCGTTCGCCGGGTGTGGACTTCCTCGTGGCGACGGATGAGAGTGACCGCCCCCTGCACGCATGTCGCGTTATTCCCGAGCGTGGCAGTTGGATTGAGATCGTCGTCACGAAAAAGGACACGCTGGAAGTCCGCATCGACAAAACGTGCAAAATTCCCGCGACATCATTTTTGCGGGCGCTGGACGAAAAATATTCTGAAAATGAGGCCATCATCCGGGCGTTCTACGAAACGCGGCAAATCCCGGTGGGGCAGTTGAAGGCGGATTATTATACCGTCGGCGCTATCGTCGACCCCGAGACGGGCGAGGAACTCCTCAAAGCTGGCTCGCAGATCGGTGAAAAGATTACCAAGATTCAGGCCGGCAACCTGAAGAAAATCGAGGTGATTGAAAAGGTCGGCGATCCGCTGATTCTCAATACGCTTGCCAAAGATGATTCCATCAACCATAAAGATGCGTTGAAAAAGATTTACCTCCGCCTGCGACCGGGAAATCCACCGAACGATGACAAAGCCAAGTCGCTTTTCAATGAGCGTTTCTTCGACACCAACCGTTACCGCCTTGGCCGCGTCGGACGCTTCCGCATCAACCGAAAATTCGAGCAGAATGTCCCTGAAGACGTCATGACCCTCCGGTCAGAAGATGTCGTCGGGTCGATCAAGTACATGCTCGACCTCCGTGCCGGGCAGGGGTATGTCGATGATATTGATCACCTCGGTAATCGACGCCTCCGCACCATCGATGAACTGGCACAGGAAGAACTTCGTAAGGGTTTCCTCAAACTCCGTCGGACGGTCAGCGATCGGCTCTCCACCAAGGCTCCCGAGGAAATCACCAAGATCGTCGAACTGGTCAACACCAAAAGTGTAAGCAGTTCCATTGAATATTTCTTCGGCCGCAGCGAACTTTCGCAGGTGGTTGATCAGACCAATCCGCTGGCTCAGTTGACGCACGAGCGTCGTCTTTCCGCACTTGGGCCAGGCGGTTTGAACCGCAAACGTGCCGGCTATGAAGTGCGTGATGTGCATATTTCTCACTATGGTCGCATCTGTCCGATTGAAACCCCGGAAGGTACGAACATCGGTCTTATTGCATCGCTCTCCATCTACGCCGGAGTTGACGAATACGGATTTTTGATTACCCCGTACCGGGTTGTGGAAGATGGAAAAGTAAACGGTAAAGTCCGCTATCTTCGGGCCGATGAGGAGATGAAAGCAATTCTGGCGCCGCCGGAAGTTGTCAATCCAAAAACGCACGAAGTACGGTCCGATCTGGTCCTGGCCCGCCAAAACGGCGACCTCCAGCAGGTACGCGGCAGCGAAGTAAACTACGTGGACATTTCGCCGAAGCAGTTGGTTGCGGTTTCGGCAGCCCTGATCCCGTTTCTTGAACACGATGACGCCAACCGTGCATTGATGGGTTCCAATATGCAACGTCAGGCGGTTCCTCTATTGATTACCGAACCACCGGTGGTGGGGACCGGGCTGGAGAAACATGTCCCGCTCAACAGCGGCATGGTGATCCGGGCGGAACGGGCGGGAACTGTAACGTATGTCGACAGCACACGGATCGTTATCGACAATTCGGATGAATATCGCCTTCGGAAAAACGCCGGCCTGAATGATAAAACCTGTCTCACGCAAAAACCTATTGTTTCGATCGGTCAGAAGGTTAAAAAGGGCCAGATCATCGGCGACGGCCCCGCGTGCCGCGATGGTGAACTGGCACTGGGACGCAATGTGCTTGTCGCGTTCATGACCTACGATGGATACAACTTTGAAGACGCCATCGTCGTCAATGAGCGGCTGATCAAGAACGACACTTTTACGTCGATCCATATTGAAGAATTTGATGTGGAAGTGCGTGAAACCAAACTGGGTCGTGAAGAATTCACCCGCGACATTCCGAATGTGAGTGAAAAAGCGCTCAAGAATCTGGATGATCGCGGCATTGTCCGCATCGGAACGCACGTTCTGCCCGGCGACATTCTCGTGGGCAAGGTTTCGCCGAAGAGCAAAACCGAGCTCTCGCCCGAGGAAAAGCTTCTGCATGCCATTTTCGGCCGCGCCGGCGAGGATGTGAAGAACGATTCGCTTGAAGTACCAGCCGGTACGGAAGGCGTGGTCATTGCCGCCCATCATTTCGCCCGTCGCGGACAGCTGAATGATGAGCAGAAAAAGCAGCTTCAGAAAGATATCAAGCAGTTTGAGGCGGAAATGAACGGCCGCATCGCGTCGCTCTTCCGCACCATGGCTGAAGAAATTAATACTGCCACGGGGCAGATCATGATCGACCCGACGACCAAGCAGAAGGTCGGAAAGAGCGATGATGATGAGATCATATGTGAGCAGGCGGATTCGTTCTCGCCCAAATGGATCAAGGGCAACGATGAAGCCCGTAAGGCGGGCGAGGCCATCTGGGCCCGCTACAAACCGACCCTTGAAAATCTCAAGGAAGAACGCGATCGCAGGCGGGACCGTATGAAAAACGGCGACGATCTGCAGACGGGCGTGCTTGAAATGGTAAAGGTCTATATCGCTACCAAACGCCCATTGTCGGTCGGTGACAAGATGGCGGGGCGACATGGTAACAAGGGTGTCATTGCCCGTATCGTGCCGGAAGAGGATATGCCGTTTCTGGAAGACGGTACTCCAGTGGATATTGCTCTCAATCCGCTGGGCGTTCCGTCACGTATGAATGTCGGCCAGATTCTTGAAACACATCTCGGCTGGGCGGCCGCAGTTCTGGGTTTTCAGGCGGTCACGCCCGTTTTTGATGGCGCCGCTGAAGAGGAAATTCATCAGGCGGTGGCGGAAGCTAACGCACATGTACGCAGCCGTCTGAAGGAATTGACCGACAAGAAGCAGGCTCCATCGCCGGTTGAAATGTTTGTTGAGATGCCGGAATCATTAAAGGTTCCGCTTTATGATGGCCGCACAGGTGAACCGTTCGAACAGCGTGTAACCGTCGGGTACATGTACATGCTGAAACTGCACCATTTGGTGGATGAAAAGATTCACGCCCGTTCCACTGGTCCGTACAGCCTGATTACCCAGCAGCCGCTTGGCGGAAAAGCGCGTACCGGCGGTCAGCGTTTCGGAGAAATGGAAGTCTGGGCGCTGGAAGCATATGGGGCGGCCCATGTGCTGCAGGAATTGCTTACGGTGAAGTCGGACGACGTCGACGGACGTACGAAGATATACGAAAGCATGGTGAAGGGAACCAATACCCTTCAGGCCGGTACCCCGGTTTCGTTCGACGTCCTCGTCAACGAAATTCGTGGCCTGGGTCTGAATATGGTGCTCAGCAAAGATCGCGATGGTGATCTGCCGCTCGATGCCAAGACCGACACCAAGGCTGCTGACGGAAAATAATGCTGCTGCGGCCGACACGGATTGATCTGTTTTCAGTCTGTGGAATTTTGAGTTTTATTAGTGCCTGATATCCTTTTGCGGGAGCCTCTACCATGGCGGAACCCATTTGGGACAAAGTTAATGACTTCAAATCGGTGAAGATTTCACTTGCCAGCGCCAAGGACATCACGTCCTGGAGCTTTGGCGAAGTCAAAAAACCGGAAACGATCAACTATCGTACTTACCGTCCTGAGCGTGACGGCCTGTTCTGCGAGCGCATTTTCGGCCCCGAGCGGGATTACGAATGTGCCTGCGGCAAATATCGGGGTACCAAATTCAAAGGCACCAGTTGCGACCGATGCGGTGTAAGAGTTTCGCACAGCCGGGTTCGTCGTAAACGCATGGGGCACATCGGGCTTGCGGCTCCGGTCGTGCATATCTGGTTTTTCAAGAACAGCCCCAGCCGGCTCGGTAATCTGCTGGACATGAAAACCAGCGATCTCGAAAAAGTGATTTATTATCAGGACCACATCGTAACCGACGCAGGCACCTCGCCGCTCAAAGATCGCCAACTGCTGACTGAAGAAGAATATCGTGACGCAAGGGAAAAACATGGCGATTCATTCAAAGCGCATATGGGGGCGGAAGCCATCCGCATCCTGCTCGGTAAGCTGGATCTCGAGCAGGAATCCATCAACCTTCGCATGAGCATCAGTGAGACGCGAAGCAAGCAGAAACTGAAGGATTATTCCAAGCGACTGCGCATCATAGAAGCCCTGCGCAAATCGCATAATAAGCCGGAATGGCTCATCATCGATGTTATTCCGGTGATCCCTCCGGATCTTCGCCCTCTGGTTCTGCTGGAATCCGGCAATTTCGCCACCAGCGATCTCAATGATCTTTACCGCCGAATTATTAATCGGAACAACCGGCTCAAGAAGCTTCTGGATCTTAACGCTCCGGAAGTGATCGTCCGCAACGAAAAGCGCATGCTGCAGCAGTCGGTGGACGCCCTCTTCGATAATGGTCGGTGTCGGCGACCAGTGATCGGTTCGTCCAATCGCCCGCTGAAATCCCTTACCGATATGATCAAGGGCAAGCAGGGGCGGTTCCGCGAAAATCTGCTCGGCAAACGCGTGGATTACTCTGCTCGTTCGGTAATCGTGGTCGGGCCGGAACTCAAGCTCCATCAGTGCGGTATGCCCAAGAAAATCGCGCTGGAACTCTTCCAGCCATTCATCATCCGCAAACTCAAGGAGCACGGCCTGGCGGATACCATCAAGGCGGCCAAGAAGATGATTGAACGCCGCGACCAGGAAATCTGGGACATCCTGGAGGAAGTGATCAAGGGGCACCCGGTACTGCTCAATCGTGCCCCGACGCTCCACCGCATCGGCATACAGGCCTTTGAACCGGTACTCATCGAAGGTAACGCGATCAAAATCCACCCGCTGGTATGCAAAGGATTCAACGCCGACTTTGACGGCGATCAGATGGCGGTGCATCTGCCGCTGTCGATTGAAGCCCAGGCGGAAGCTCACCTGCTGATGCTTTCCACCAACAACATCTTCTCTCCGGCCAACGGTTCGCCGATCATCGGGCCGTCGCAGGATATCGTATTGGGTATCTATTACATCACGGCGCTGCTCGGCGGCGAACCCGGTCAGCGTGAACCGGGCAAAGAACTGGCATTCCGTGATTACGCGGAAGCCCTGCTGGCGTATCAGCGCAAAGTGATCGGCATGCATACGGCGATCAAGGTCCGTATCGACCGCAAAGCGGTCGTCAGCGGGCAGGGCAAAGGGGCGGAGGCTGCGCCCGCATCGCGTGTGGTCGTCACCACGGTGGGTCGCTGCATGTTCAACGACATCCTTCCCCCGCAGATGCCGTTTTACAACTATACCCTTTCAGGCAAAGGTGGCAGCCGCGTCATTGCGGATTGCTACCAGTTCCTGGGCCGTCCCGCCACCATCACGCTGCTGGATGACATGAAGGAACTCGGCTTCAAGATGTCCACGCTTGCCGGTCTGAGCTTCGGGATTACGGATCTCCGCATCCCGGCAAGAAAGCGTCAGATCATCGAAGAATCGCAGAAGAAAGCCGATCGTGTTGAAAAGAATCTCAATGCGGGAGCCATCACCGATCGCGAACGCTACAACCAGTTGCTGGATATCTGGGCCCATGCCCGGGAAGAAGTCACCAAGGACATGATGAATGAATTGGAGCATGACACCCGGCAGCCCGGGTCTCTGGCACCGCTGCCTCCGAAGGACCCGAAAGGTACTCCCTATCTCAATCCGGTCTTCCTCATGGCCGATTCGGGTGCTCGAGGTAACGTGGATAATTTCCGGCAGTTGGCGGGGATGCGCGGTCTTATGAGCCGCCCATCGGGCGAAATTATGGAAACCCCCATCAAGACCAACTTCCGTGAGGGGCTCTCCGTGCTGGAATACTTCACGTCCACGCACGGCGCCCGTAAGGGATTGGCCGATACCGCTCTGAAGACCGCGGATTCCGGATATCTCACCCGCAAACTCGCGGATGTTGCGCAGAATGTCATCATTTCCCAGCTCGACTGCGGGACGCAGAAGGGCATCCGCAAAACCGCCGTCTATAAGGGCGATCAGGTAGATGTCGCACTGCGGGATATCATCGTCGGCCGCTGCGCCGCAGACTCATTGATGAATCCCATTACCGATGAAGTAATCGTGCGCGAAGGGCAGATCATCACGGCCGACATCGCCCGCAAGATCGAAGCACTGAGCATCGAAACCGTCCGTGTTCGCAGTCCGCTTACCTGCGAAAGCCCAACCGGCGTTTGTGCCAAATGCTACGGTATTGACCACTCCAGCAATACGCTGGTGGAGGAAGGTCTTGCCGTCGGTATTATCGCCGCCCAGTCGATCGGAGAACCGGGCACGCAGCTGACGATGCGTACGTTCCATACCGGCGGTTCAGCCACGCGTATCCTTGAAAAAAATGAACTTCGCGCAGCGGTGGTCGGCGTTGTGCAACTGGGCGATCTCAACGCCGTTGAAGTCACCGACGCTGAAGGCGTCCGCCATACCGTCGTACTCAAGAAGAATGGAGATCTGATCATTCGCGATGCCAAGGGGCGCGAACTTGAAAAGCACCGTGTTCCCTACGGTGCCTACGTGCATGTGAAGGACGGCGATACCGTTCGCGCCGGTCAGCAGCTCTGTTCGTGGGATCAGCATCGTACGCCGATTCTGGCCGAAAAAGCCGGTGTGGTGCGGTTCGATGACATCCAGGAAGGTGAAACCGTTCGCGCAGAAAGCGAGGGTAAAGGCGGTACCAGGCGTCTGGTTGTAGTTGAACATCGCGGTGAGCGTCATCCCCGTATCAATATCGAAGACCCGGTTGACGGCAAGATATTGGACTTCCATTATCTCCCCGCAAAAACCCGCATCGATGTCGAGCCTGGCCAGAAGGTCGTTCCCGGTACCCAGCTTGCCCGTCAGCCGCGGGAAATCAAAGGTACCTCGGATATCACATCCGGTCTGCCCCGTGTCACCGAAATTCTTGAGGCACGCAAGCCCAAGGATACGGCGGTGATGGCGGAAATTTCCGGTACCATCGAACTGCGATCCGACAAGCGCCGTGGCAAGATGACCATCATCATCAAAGGTCCCGGCGATGTGGCCCATGAACACCATGTGTCGCAGGACCGGCAGCTTCGCGTGCACGCCGGAGATACGGTTGAAGCGGGCGATCCGCTCATCGACGGGCCGCTCGTTCCGCAGGACATCCTGCGCATCAAAGGCGAGGACGCTCTGCAGGAATATCTGCTCTCGGAAATTCAGAACGTTTACCGTACGCAGAATCAGCGAATTGCCGACAAGCATATTGAAATCATCATCGCGCAGATGGTGCGAAAAATTCGAATCGAGGATCCGGGCGACACCTCATTCCTCCCGACGGAGGTTGTCGATCGATATCGCTTCCTGAAGCACAACGAAGAAACCGCCAAAATGCTGCGCATTGAGGAGCCGGGTGACAGCGGGCTGCCGGTTGGAAAACTTCTGACACGCGAACAGGCCAAGGAAATTACCGCCCAGATTGAAGCCAAGGGCGGCACGCCTCTCAAAACGCGGCGCGCCAAACCTGCCAAAGCTAAGACGCTGCTGCTGGGAATCACCAAGGCCAGCCTGCAGAGCGAGTCGTTTGTTTCAGCCGCCAGCTTCCAGGAAACCACCAAGGTGCTTACGGAAGCGGCACTGGCAAGCCGCGAGGATACGCTCCAAGGGCTCAAGGAAAACGTTATCCTGGGTCACCTGATTCCGGCCGGTACCGGGTTCCGTCCCTATCAGCAACTTAAGATTGCTCATATCGGTACGCCGGTGGCTGAAATCGAACCCAACATCGCTGTCCCGACGCTGCCGGGCGAGACGCCCATTGGTCTGGAAACTCCAGCCGGTGAACCCGCCGGTGCCTGAAGCTGATTTGAATTAATAATAATCGAGGCCGATGACTCACCAGTCGTCGGCCTCTTTTTTTTGTCTTGCATGTCATGGCATCGCGCTCGGGTGCTGTTCCAATACGGCGCAAGCCCCGCATATCAGGCGAAGTTCTCTCACGAAAGCGTTGCCCGGCTTTTCCGTTTAGCGATTAAACCGAAAGTAGAATAGGTATAAAAAACCGTGGAACAGGAATTTCAGCCTGCCTCAGCGGTAGTTCCGAGTATTTCATCCGAAAGTTTTGCGTCACCGGCAATTTTAAGCCACTTGTCCGGAATGCTCGTAAGTCCGCTTGGGTTGGAAATTTGGTCTTCGAATTCAACACCGTAGCGGTATCCACCCATGGGAAGCTTACGGCAAAAGCAGACCCGACTCAGCACCAACATCCCGCCACCTTCTTTGTAGGGGATGCTGATCACGAGGCGTTCATTTTTCAGCAGTCGGCGAATCGATACAAAGCCAATTCCCTTGAGAGAAACGTCTTCAGTTTCCACCTTAAATTTCTTAGGTTTGTCGAGTCCCTCCCGTGGCAGGCGCTTGACCCAGAGGCTGGCTCCCACAGACTTACGGTTGTGGCGGCGAATCATGCCGCCACTTTTCATATCATGCAGGACAGAGAGAATAAGCTCACGTTCGATTTCCGACATTGAAGCGGCGCTCCGATGATTTCAAGACAGCATTTGACCCTTGGACTAGCCATCCGGCTCTTCGCGGGGTCACCTCCGTATCAGTTACTGTTATCGAACCTTGAGCCGCTGGAAGTTTACGTAAATTGCCAATATTGCCATTTGCGTAAAAACGCGTCGACTCCGATATGTAAAGTTAAGTGTAACACCATGTAGAAAATTCAGTTATATCTATGTCATGTCGCCTTGTGCATCGGTGCAGGCCTTTCCTGATTGGCCATTTGGTTGGACAAGCGGGTGGTGAGGTATTTATGGGGCGTAAGTCACCAGTGATCAAAAGTAGTATTGGCGCTGCACCTCATTTAGATTCTACTACGGGCAGATGTTAGGTGCTTTTGGGGTATGCTCAGGAGATAGGAATCGACGGGCCTGTATTTTTTCTCTGTGCGGCGGAACACAGTGGCGATGCTCTGGGAGCGTCGCTGATCGACGCATTGCGCGCCGTCTATCCTAAGGCACGTTTTGTGGGGGTTGGCGGCCCAAAAATGGCCAAAGCTGGCTGCCGCATCATGGCGGATCCCACACGCCATTCGGCCATGCTGCTCGGTGCGGCACGCCAGATTGGGTTCTGGTTGCGCCTGCTCAGGCAGATTCGCCACGAACTTGCGGCCGAACGCCCTTCGGTGGTGATTCCGATTGATTCTCCGCCAGTGAACCTGCGGGTGGCACGGGCGGCACAGGATTTGAAAATACCGGTCTGCTTTTACGTAGCCCCGCAGCTCTGGGCCTGGGCGCCTTGGCGCATTAAACAGGTTCGGGCTCGGGTCGACACGCTCTGCTGTGTGCTTCCATTTGAGGAGGAGTATTTTCGTAATCGCGGGGTCAATGCTGTGTATGTAGGGCATCCGATATTTGAAAACCGCCCGGCGAGTGGGCCGTTGGTGCCGCCGCTACCGGAAGGAAATATGAAAATAGCATTATTTCCCGGTTCGCGACGCTCCGAGATCGAAGCCAATCTGCCCGTCATGCTCCGCAGCGTCATCGTCGCTCAGGGGCGCCATGCCGGTACGGTCATTGCCGCTGCCGCCGCGGATTCGGACCGGCTCTGGCAGATTCGCCAGGCCGCCCGCAAAGCCTCAGTCAAGATCGACATCCGTACCGGATGCGCCGATGAAATTATCCGCTGGGCCGATCTGGTGCTCACGGTCAGCGGCACCGCTACGCTCCAGATTGCCCGGTATCACAAGCCCATGATCATCCTCTACGCATTGGCGTGGTGGAAGTGGAATCTCGCCGGCCGGTTTCTCATCCAGACACGCTATATGTCGTTGGTGAATATTCTTGCCGGTCGCGAGTTGGTGCCAGAATTCATGCCCTTTTACGGTTCGCCGGAACCGGTCGTTAACCGCACGCTGGATTTGATGGCTCATGCGAACCAGCGGCAGGAGATATCACGGCAACTTGCGGAAATGACCGATCCGATGCTGACGTTTGCCAAAGCACGTTCGCCATCCCAGCGAGTTGTAGATGAGATTCGTAAATTCATGCCTCGAGTCGACGTCGGCGGCGGCCGACGGCCCGAGCAATCCCCCGGTACCTCCGGCCGCTGACGGCGCCGATATGAAAGCAGTAAGGAATCAGCTCAATGATGCAGATCAATTTTTATAACACGCTCCGTCATCAGATGGATGAATTCGCAGCTGCTCAAGACGGCTTGGCGCCCGATCAGATCTTGGCGGGTCGAACCCTTCGCATCTATTCCTGCGGGCCTACGGTTTATGATTTCGCCCATATCGGCAACTTTCGCGCTTTCGTATTTGCCGATGTGCTGTGTCGTTTTCTGGAACTCTGTGGTGCGAGCGTCCTGCAGGTGATGAACATGACCGATGTGGGGCATATGACCCAGGACGACCGTGCCGACGGCGGGGGGGAAGACAAACTGGCCGTCGCGGTCGAAAAAATGAAGGCGTCCAAAAAGGCCGGTCGGGCTCCTGTGGATAATCCTGACGATCCATTTCAGGTGGCGAATTATTATGCACGCGAGTTTCTGATTGATGCCCGTGCCATGCGGCTTGGGATACTGAAGCGCTACGACGCGGCAGCCGAAACGGATCGCGATAGAATCATGCCGCGGCCGACCCGGCATATCGGTGAATTTATTAAAATGACGCAAACCCTCATTGCCAAAGGTCATGCGTATGTTGGCGCAGATGGCGTGGTCTATTACGACATCGGGAGTTTTCCCTCCTATGGCCGCCTCTCGGGCAATTCCGTCGACCGCCTCAGCCACGGAGCAGGGGGACGCACTGCCGAGCATGCGGCCAAACGCCATCCCGCCGATTTTTTTCTCTGGAAGCCTGATCCCCACCACATCATGCGCTGGCCGAGTCCGTGGGGTGAGGGGTATCCCGGCTGGCATATTGAATGCAGTTCCATGGCGATGGAAATACTCGGCCCGGAGCTGGATATTCATACCGGCGGCGAAGATAATATTTTCCCTCACCATGAATGTGAAATCGCACAGTCGGAAGGGTGCACCGGCCGCCCGTTCGCCCGCTTCTGGATGCACACACGCCACCTGATGGTGGATGGTGAAAAAATGTCCAAATCCAAAGGCAATTTCTACACCATCCGTGATCTCGTCGGGAAAGGTTTTGACCCGCTGGCAATCCGCTTCGCGCTCCTCTCCACCCGCTATCGCGAATCGATGAATTTCAGCCTCGGTGCGCTGCACGATGCCGCAGCGGCGGTGGAATCTCTCCGTGATCTGGCGGAGCGGGCTCTCCGGGCAGCGGGTTCTTCGGTTGCGGCGCCCGGTTCCGCCGTGCCCGCGATGCACGAGCCGGAACAGAATATCCTGCGGGATTTCATCATCGAGCTTGCCGACGATTTGAACATGGCGGGGGCGTTGGGGCGGCTGTTTGCATGGTCAGCGGAGGTGGGAAAAGTTAAAAACATCCCTGCGGATCGAGCCGGGTCGATTTTATCATTGCTGAAAAAAGTAGATGGTGTGCTGGATGTGATTTTTGCGCCGCTTCATCCGTTGGCCGCCGATACGGTGACAAAAATTGACGCCCTGATGGAAGAACGAGCGATCGCACGGCGAAACCGGGATTTTGCCCGCAGCGATCAATTGCGTGATGAAATTCAGCGTCTCGGGGCTCAGGTTCAGGATTCGCAGACGGGAAGCACCTGGCGACGTCGACTCGCCCCGGCTCGGTGACGTCCGGCCCGCGACATATTCTGCATGGACGCAGCAATCCTATTCGACGCCGATACGCGGCGGGATTTACGATACTGCCTTCGCAAACAGTATCGGCACTGGGGATGCATCATCCGCCGGGCCTGAAGGCGATGGTTGAGGACGGCGGACCTTGCCTTTGGCGGTCGATGGGGCAGATACCAGTGGCGTTTCGGAGCCGAGCAGCGGGTCGCCGACATTCGTCTTGCTCAGGCGGTCTTCAATGCGCTTGGCGTAATCCGCAGAAAGCTCAAAACCAATAAAACGCCGCCCGAGTTTTTTCGCCGTTATCAGCGTCGATCCACTCCCGCCGAATGGGTCAAGCACAAGGTCTCCGGGGTTCGACGATGCACGTATGATGCGCCCCAGAATCTGCTCCGGCATCTGGCACCCGTGCCACCCGGCCCGTTCCTTGAACGTGCCGCACACCCGCGGCACATACCAGATATCCTCATCCGGTTGGAACGCCTGAGGAATATCCTGCGGACGGAGAATCCAGGTGTCATCCGGAAGACGACCGGCGGGATCGGCCCGGCTGTCGGCATAAACCAGTGCCCGGGCGGATGGGACGCGGATATCCGCAACATTAAAGGTAAAGTTTTTCGGGTCTTTCACGAAATGAAACAGATGCGTATGACTGCGGGCGAATTTGGACTTGCAGTGCACGCCGAAGGTGTAATACCACAAAACCCAACTGCGGCAGGTGAAGCCGAGTTCCCGCTGAAATATTAATTTTAATTCGGCAGCAAAATCGTCGCCGATCGCCAGCCAGAAGGTGCCGCTGGATTTAAGTGCCCGATGCACCCCCGCACCCCAGGTACGGGTCCACGCCAGATAATCCTCTGCTGCCTTTTTATCCTCGTAAACGTCGTATTGGTAGCCGATGTTAAATGGTGGGTCGGCGAATATCAGATCGACACTGCCGGCAGGAATCTCCGCAAGCCCCGCCACACAATCCCGCTGATAAATGCGATTCACATCCATGTGCCCATCCCCTTACAATTGCCGAACGGTTCGCTCTCAATCCCGTGTGTCTTATTATACACCGCACATGCCGCGGGTATACTCAAAGACGACTTCTGCACGCCGGTCCGATGCGTCCGTCCGACAATCGGGCCGGTGCAAGACGCAGTTGAGGTGATTTTTTCCTTCACCTGCGGGGGATGATACAATCGTCTGACGGCGCCCTACTGCGGGCCGCGTCGGGTGCCGCCGTGAATAGTTGAGGTGTTGGCGAATGCCGAGGGCGAATTCAGGACTACTTTTTGCTGTCGAATCGGTGCCGGATGACGGCCTGAAATCTCCGGGACGGGCGGTTCTGGAGTGCCGCGACAATGTGACTTTTCTCGAAAACCTCCCGGAGCGAAGCTTTCAACTCATCATTACCTCGCCGCCGTACAATATCGGCAAGGAGTACGAAAAGAGATCGAGCCTTGAACGATATCTGGCTGACCAAGAGGCGGTCATCAGCCGCTGTGTGCGGCTTTTGAAGCCGGGGGGTTCCATCTGCTGGCAGGTTGGTAACCACATTTCCCCGGATCGCGGCGTTGTGCCTCTGGATATTGTGCTTTACCCGATCTTTGTGAAACTCGGCCTGATTATGCGCAACCGCATCGTCTGGCACTTTGAGCACGGTCTGCATTGCACGCACCGGTTCTCCGGACGCTATGAGACGATTCTCTGGTTCACCCACGGCGAGCGATACCTATTCAATCTCGATCCCGTACGGGTGCCGCCGAAATACCCCGGGAAAAAATATTTCAAGGGGCCACGGGCGGGGCAATATTCGTGTAATCCACTGGGAAAAAATCCGGGCGATGTCTGGGCGATTCCAAATGTGAAAGCCAATCACGTGGAGAAGACCGAACATCCGTGTCAGTTCCCCGTTGAACTCGTCGAGCGGCTCGTGCTTTCGATGACGGCGCCGGGCGATTGGGTGCTGGATCCGTATGTCGGCTCCGGCAGCAGCGTCATCGCTGCTGTGAAGAATGGCCGCGACGGCTACGGATGCGATGTTGAGCGCAAGTATATTGACATCGCCAAGAGGCGCGTTTCAGATTTATACGCAGGCAGGCTGCAAACCCGCCCCATCGAAAGGCCGATTTACGACCCGCGGCTTCCGGGCGGGGGTCTTCGCTCCGGCCACGCTGATTACGCCTGATTCTGGCTGCCGGAGGCGTCTGCCGGTATACTCCAAAGTTGTCGGGTGAGGCGGAGGTTGGTGACCGGGCACATTATGGTGACGATTTGTCTTTACTTTCAGATTCATCAGCCGTTTCGATTGAGGCGCTACAGCGCCTTCGATTCCGAGCCGGAATATTTTGATTCCCATCTCAACAGTCAGCTTATTCACCGCGTAGCACGAAACAGCTATCTCCCGGCCATCGATCTTTTCAATCGCATGGCTCGCCGCTATGGCGACGCCTTTCGTCTGACACTCGGGATTTCCGGTACGGCGATTGAGCAGTTTGAACTTTATTATCCGGATGTTCTTCTGCAGTTGCAGGGACTGGCCAAAACCGGCGCGGTGGAATTCCTCTGCGAACCGTCGCATCACAGTTTGGCGTTTCTCTACTCACCTGATGAATTCCGGCAGCAGGTGCGCCTGCACCGCCAGACCATAAAAAAATATTTTGGTCAGAGCCCGCGCGTCTTTCGCAATTCCAACCTCATCTATTCCAATGAAGTGGGACGGATACTCAGTTCCAGCCGGGTGGAAGCGGCCATCATTGAAGGTTGGGAAGGCGTACTGGGCGATCAAAATGTTCCGACACATGTCTACACCGGCATGCGCGAAAATCTCCGCCTGCTGCTCCGCCATTACCGCCTGAGCGAAGATATCTCCATGCGATTCTCCGCCAAGGACTGGTCGCAATGGCCCCTGATGGCCGACAAATACGCCCGCTGGCTCATGGGCCTCTCCGGCGATTACGGACTCATTGGCATGGACCTGGAAAATCTTGGCGAACGGCACCCGATTGAAAGTGGAATCTTCGATTTTTTTATGGCGCTTCCGGAGTATATCTTCGCGCTCGGCGGTTCGCTGGTGACGCCCTCGCAGATTATCGACACCTTCACACCGTTGCGCGAAATCAGTGTGCCGCGAAACATCGGCTGGACCGACACGCATCGCGATCTGTCGTGCTGGTTGGGCAATGCGATGCAGTCCAACGCCATGCAGGAACTTTACCGACTGGAAAATCCCATCAAGGCCTGCAATGACGAGGTGCTTCTGAGCGATTGGCGGCGGCTGACGACCAGCGATCATTTCTTTTATATGAACACCCGCCACCTCGGCGACGCCTCCACGCCCGACTTCAGCACCTATGAATCTCCGTTCCACGCCTACATGAATTTCATGAGCATCCTCGATAATCTCGGCGGGCGGGCACGCCCGTAAATTGAACCTCGTTTGCCGGTTTATTTCCGACCGCTCCGGTTTCAGACCTCGATGAACTCGCCGCACAGAAGCGGCTCGCTTGTAAACGTCCGGCGAAGGGCAGTGGGAGGGGGTGTGGCCTGGCGGGGTGATGTACGGTGGCAGCCGGGGTTGGCGTGCCAGGGCGCCGACTGCGGTGGGCGGGCGGAAGATTGAATGGATTAATTCC
>JAKAVA010000091.1 GCA_021827645.1 Planctomycetota bacterium | reverse complement strand
AGACTCCTTTCCTGTGGCGAATCCGGCGCGCCCGAAATCCCTTTGTCTATCAGTATTACGAACCAACCTCGAATTTATTGCGATCTAAACCAAATCTCCCCTCACGAAAGTGGGTATGAGTCAGCCGGGGCCGGCAGTCCAAGACGGTTTCAGGTGGATAATAAAGTCGAGTCAGAGGAGCGCGGGGCTGTACTACGGTGTAGCACTGCTGCGGATTTCACCGGGCGGGGAATTCAGCAGCAATAGTCAATGGCGCGGGCAAGCACCGAGCGCAATTCCTGGCGTGGAATGATGTGATCCACAAACCCTTTTTCCTGCAGAAATTCCGCCCGCTGGAATCCCTCCGGCAGTTCCATGCGAATCGTATTGGCAATGGTGCGCGGACCGGCAAAACCGATCATCGCACCGGGCTCGGCATAAATAATATCGCCGAGCATGGCGAAACTTGCCGTCACGCCGCCGGTCGTCGGATCGGTCAGCAAGCTGATATAAAGCAGACCCGCGGCCGCGTGGCGGGCCAGGGCTGCGGATGTCTTGGCCATCTGCATGAGACTCAGGGTGCTTTCCTGCATGCGCGCCCCGCCCGAGCAGGAGACGACGATGAGAGGAAGGCGCGATTCGGTGGCTGTTTCAATCGCGCGGGTAAGCTTTTCACCGACGACGGTTCCCATGGATCCGGCGAGGAACGAAAAATCCAATACCGCCAGCACCACACGCCGGCCTTTGATGTGCGCCAGACCGCTGATCAGGGCATCGCCGGCGCCGGTCGCCTCGCGTGCCTCGCGCAGTTGCTGGGCATACGCCTTTTTCGCCTTGAAGTTCAGGGGATCGGAGGCCTTGAGCGCCGCATCCCGTTCCTCAAAACTACCCGGGTCGACCAAGATATCAATCCGCTGTCTCGCCGTAACGCGAAAATGGTGGCCGCAATAAGGACAGCAATGAAGGTGTTCCTCCATTTCCTTGCGGTATACCATGCGGGCACATCCGGGGCATCCCAGCCACAGGCCAGCGGGTACGTTCACATTTTTTCTTGTTGCTGTAAATCTCATTTTGGTATCGGGGACCACTTCTGTTAATTCAGCCATGAGTGTCGTCTTCCTTATACAAGCTCCGCATCATCCGTGACCACTTGATGATTCAACCATGATCGAACCAAAGCTGAGCTTGGTGGGCGGTTGGTGCACCCAGCCCCACGCTCCTTACCACCCACCGCCGCATGCCGATCCATATTACGCACAAGCAGCCGTGTGATCTGAAAGCAAGGGATATGATAAACTTTTGTAAAGGTGGTAGCAAGCCCTTTATTTCGCCGGGCCTGAACGCAGAATCATCCGCCATAAATGAAACATAACAACATATAAAACCTACACTTCTACACATATTCGCACGAACACTTTGCGGCGAGATCGAGCTTGGCGGTGGTATGGAACTGACTCAGGGTCCCATCTTCCGTGCAGAGTTATCGGCCGCAACGTGGAATGGTTATAAGACTTTTGCCAGTCAATAACCCTGTCCGGTATAGCAGACGCTGGTGCCCAAAACGGGTATCAGTCGTAAATCCATCGCCTCGCTTAAGTGATCGATCCGAGGTATAATACAGAGTGACGGTATAGCAGGAGTTGCGACCTTGAAATGGTCAGACGCAAAACTCGACGAATTGGCCCGCCAGTTGGCATACACGCCGGCGGTCAAACGTCGGCAACAACTCGACGCCGCCCTTGAACTTCTCTCTGAAATTGACCCCGAAGAGCAGTATCCATGGGATTACATCCAGTACAAAATTACCGGCTACAAAGCACGCCAGGATTCGCACATTACGCTCTCCGGACGCGGACTGCTGGCGGACCTGCCGAGCCTGATTGAATACATCTCATCCACCATTGACATTAAGGCATCGGATGCCAGTGAAAAAATTCTCACGCTTGATGAAGTGACAACTGAATTCGGCGTATCCAGCAAGACAATCCAGCGTTGGCGTCGGCAGGGCCTGCCGGCCATGCGGTATGTCTTTGCGGATGGGGTGCGGCGCGTCGGGTTTCGTCAATCTCAGGTGGCCACGTTCAGTCAACGCCATGCCCGACGACTGGCGGATGCGGCCCGGTACCGCCAGATACCGGAGATTGAAAAGGCGCAGATCATCGCCCGCGCCCGGCGGATGTCGACCAAGTGCCACTGCTGCCTGAAACTGATTTCCCGCCGTATTGCCCGGCGAACGGGAAGAAGCCCTGAAACGATTCGTGATATTATCCGGCGGCATGATGCCGAAAACCCGGCCGAGGCGATATTTACGGAATCTCCCGCCCGCCTCACGGACGCCGACCGACAGATGATTTCGGAATGTTTCCGGCGTGGCATATCCGTGGACTGCCTGGCCAAGCGGTATTGCCGCACTCCGGAAAGTATTGAACAAATTGTATCGCAGCAGCAGGCGGAGCGGATCAAGTCGATCCCCATCAAATTTGTTCACAACCCGCTCTTTGAGCATGCCGATGCGGATAAGATCATCCTTCGTGAACTGTCGGCTGCGGCGAGGCAGGCCGCCGCCAATGAACCGCTGGAGGAAGGTCAGCAGCAATATCTGCTCCGCCGGCCGGGGAATCTGCCCCCTTATCTTCAGGATGCCTTCCGCCAGCCGATCATGCCCCAGCCGCTGGTGATTGATGCCTTCCGCCGCATGAATTATCTGCGGTTCAAGGCATGGCGCCTGCAGTTGGATATCGACCCGCTCGACGCTGCCGATGCCGATCTGGAGCTTGTTGAATCCCTGCTCGCGGAGGCGGAGAGCATCCGCAATCTTATTCTGCAGTCGCATCTGCGCATTGTGGTGCTGGTGGCGCGGAAGCACTGCCAGAATAATGAAAATTTACTTGAATTGATCTCCGATGGAAATCTCTGGCTGATGCGGGCTGCTGACTCGTATGATTTTTCGCGTAACGTCCGCTTCAGCACGTATCTCTCATACGCCCTGATGAAGAATTATGCCCATCGATTCGGCACCCCCACATCGGGTGCCAACCGCCTGCTCATCTCGCAGGATGACCTGCTGGATCAACTCGGTGCTCCGGCTCAGCAGAGCGTGCCCGATGCGGTCGACATGCTGCTGATGCAGGGTAAACTCGTCGATGCCCTGACTCAGCTACCCCAGCGGGAGCGGACGCTTCTGGCCCTGCATTATGGGCTCGAGGCGGGCTCGCCCCCGGAAAGTCTCACCCAGATTGCCGAGCGATTCGGTGTCACCAAGGCCCGCGTGCGGCAGATTGAAATGAAAGCCTTGGCCAAGCTGCGGTCGATCCTGGAAAACCGCGCCGATGCTGATCACGAAGTGATGGAAAACCTCACTTCCGCCCCATCCCGAACGATCCGAACCGACATACCTGGCACGATTTAATATTTCATTCCGCTTTGCACAAGACGATGATTCCCTCATCACGGGGAAACGGGTTTATCACGATATGGATATCACACCGCAGGGTTGAATCACCGCGATTTCGAGGCCGGGGAATATCTGCCGAAGCCGGGCCGAGAGCGATTGCAGAACGGGCGTTTCCGATTCCCCATGGCCGAGCAGCAGGACATGGATTCCGGCGGCGCGATAGGCGAGCAGATCGTGGTGTTTGAGTTCGCCGGTAATCAGCACATCGAACGGCTCTTTCCGCCATGCCTCCAGAGCCAATTTTCCACCGCTGCCGGCGACGATGGCGCAGGTGCGGACCCGCACGGACGCGGAGCCGGTGATCTGCACCAGCGGCAGCCGCAGGCATTTTCTGGCCAGCTTGGCCAATTCGCTCAGCGGAATCGCTTTGGGCAGCGTCCCAATCCGCCCCATGCCGGGATGGGTGGATGGGTTGGCCATGGGGATGACATCGAAGGCGGGTTCCTCATAGGGATGGGCCGCTTTTAATGCCGCGATGGCTTGCGAGAGTACCGTCTGATGGACGACCGTTTCCCACCGAATCTCCGGCACGACTTCAAGCCGCTCTTTTTTTCCTACAGCCGGATGAGTCGTTTCATCACCACGGAAAGTGCCGTGCCCCGGCGTGTGAAAACTACAGCAGGTGTAGCGGCTGTTTTTGCCGATATGACCCGCGCCGGCCTCAAATACGGCAGCGGCGAGTTTTTCAACCGCGTCAGGCGGCACGAAAGTTACGAGCTTAAACTGCGGATCGATCTCGCGGCCCGGCTGCATGGAGCGCTCCACACGAAGTCCCAGTGCTGCGGCGAGTGCGTCGTTGGTTCCACCCTCGGCCACATCCAGCGCTGTATGCGGCGAGTAAATCGCCACACCACGGCGAAACAGTTCCATGGCCAGCGATGGCGGTGTGCAGTCACGTGGCACCAGCGTGCGGATCGGATCAAAGATCGGCGGATGGTAGCAGATGAGTAGATCGGTTTTCTTTTTCCGGCACTGCTCGTACACCTCCACGGTGAGGTCCAGCGCGATCAGGATGCGCCGAACCGGCCGATCGGAACTCGGCGCCGCCAGAAGTCCCACGTGATCCCATGGCTCGGCATAGGCTGGCGGGGCGATCTTTTCGAGTTGGGCCACAACATCTGAGAGCTTCGGCGGGCGGGCATTGGAAGGCGCCGCCGGAGTGCGGGATTTATTGCGCATCGGACTGCTCCAATATCTGCTGGATACGCCGGCGCAGGAGGCCGGAGAGTTCACCCGGCGCCCCGCTGCCGATGACATGCTGTTCCACCCGGCATACCGGCATGACGCCCATGATCACATTGGTGAGGAAAACCTCGCGGGCCTCAAGCAGATCACGGATATGGAGCGGCTTTTCCTCCAGCGGCAACCCCATTTCACGGGCGGTATCGATGACCAGACGGCGGGCGATTCCCGGCAGCACAAGCCGGAACTGCGGAAACTTGTCCCACATCAGCGGCGGTGTGCGGATGGTGCCGTCCTGCGATACCAGAAAAATATTACTGATCGATCCCTCGGCAAGCTGCTTGTCCACTTCCGTAAACCAGATGGACTCCCCTGCCCGGGCGGTGCGGGCTTTCTGCAGCGACATCATCCGATCGAGGTAGCTGATGGTTTTATGGCCGCAGGTTACCGACCGCGGGTTTTGAAACAGCTCGGAGATGACCACATGCATGCCGGATTGATAAAGTTCCTCGGGTCGCGGAACCCATGGGGCGGCGGTGATCAGAACGGTGGGCGTCGGTTCGGCGTTGGGATCGACCGGGCCGGTGGAAATGGTGAGCCGCACCCGCGCATCGGAAAGCCCACGGGCTTGAAGCAATTCGGCGATGGCTTCGCGTATGACGGCTTCGTCGAGGTGCAGCTCGAGTCCGATCGCCTCGGCACTGGCATTAAGCCGCGCGATATGGGCGCCGGTCAGCACGCCCTTTCCACCGTGCGCCCGCATGGTTTCAAAAAGGCCCACCCCATGGAGAAAACCGCTGTCTGATACCGAGAGCCGCGCCGATTCGGCATCCACGATTTGGCCATTGAGATAGATCACATGATTGGGTTCCATCATTCATCCACATCCACATCAAATTCCATACATCATCAGTCCCGGCAGGATACCATCTCCTGCAACCGATTCGCCAGCGCCATGAAGTCCTCCGCCGATAATTCACCCGCACGCCGTTTGAGCCACGGCGAATCATCAGGTTTGAACGCCTCGCGCGGAATACGGCCGTGAAAACTGTGCCGCAGTGCGTTGCCGATGGTTTGCCGTCGATGTGAAAACATCTGCGACACGACGGATTCCATAAAGGCAAAATCGCGGATTCCACCAGCCCGCTCGGGCCGGGGCATCAACTGCACGAGCGCAGAGTCAATCTGTGGCGGCGGCCAGAAATGGCCGGGAGGAATAGTGGTGATCAATTGGGCATCGGCGATGGCAGCAATCATGACCGTCAGGGCCCCGTAATCGGGCTGATCGGGTGCGGCGGTCATGCGCCGGGCAACTTCCAGTTGAACCGTGAAGGTGAAACTGCGGAACGGAATGCCGCCGGGCTGGCCGTGCAGATGTCGCCACAAAAGCGAAAGCAGAACCACTATCAGCGGGCTGGCGATGTTGTAGGGAAGATTGGCCGCCAGTTTAACATTCCGCCCGACGGACAATGTCGAGAGCGTTTCATGCACTTCGTTGGAGAGCCGATGTTTTCCGTCCAAAGCGTCGGCGCAGAGCCAGGTGATATTGGTGCAATCGGAGAGAGCCGCCTTGGCCGCCGGAAGAAGTTGACGATCGATATCAACGGCCAGCACATGAGCGGCCTGTTGCGCCAGGAGGCGTGTGAGATTGCCGGGTCCGGGGCCGATTTCCAGAATCAGCTCGTCACCGGTAATTTCGGCGCATCGGACGATTGCCTCCAGCGTGCGGGGTTCAATCATGAAATTCTGGCCGAAACGATGGCGGGGGCGGATGCCGGCACTCCCGAGTACCTGCATGATGGACGCGTGAATTTCATTTCTGGTCATGCGGGTATCTGTTTGAGCACAAGGATGATCCGTGCGGGCACCATTTTACCGGATGCGGAGGTGTGCCGGGCCTCGATGGCGATGCGGGTCAGCTGCAGTATTCGTCCGCCGGCCGGCAGGGTGAGCGGAAATGGGCGCCCCTTCATGGCATGCTGAATATATTTGAGAACCTGCGGCGTCTGGGCGGCGGCGTAACGGGACCCGGCGTAACGAGCGAGCGTCTGGCGAATCACCGGCGCAATTTCCTTCAACCGCTGGTGCAGGGCGCCGAGCACCTTGGCCCGCGGCACCGGCACCAACCCGATATGCACGGCATCAAGACGGACCTGTGCCTCGGCCGGCTTTCCGGATGCTGCCGGCAGCGTGCGGATGGCCACCGTCACACTGGCAACCGAGTGAAACGGAAGCTGCATATCCCGTATCGCCAGGGTTATTTTTCCGTCGGTAAGACGGACAAACGGCCCCACAAATACAGCCGACGATTTCACGGACGGAGGGATGGCGTAGCGTGCGGCGAGAAGGGAGTTGATTTCATTCTGTGTGATGGACCAGATAATGGTTTTGCGTGCGGGATTTCCGATCTGATTGCGGAGTTTCAGGAGTGTCCGCTCGGCACGATCCGCCAGATTCATCACGTGTTGATTCTCGGCGGGCAGGGGCGCGTACCATGCCGGAGTCCAGGCGACCAGCCACGCAACAATGAGCACCAGCAGCAGGGAGAGCAGAATCGCAATGCCGAGCCAACTGAGCGGATTTTTTAATACTTTTCGGGCACGCTGACGGAAATCGACATTTTGCCCGGGTGCACTCATTAAAGCCACGAAAACTCCAGCAGGACTTATCAATAGCCGGGATCGTCCATGAATCCGGCGAAATTCATTGAGCACTCACCGGCAGATGAATCTGATCTCCCGGCTTGAGGCCAAGTTTAGCACAGGTTCCGCCGCAAAGTTCAATGCCGGCGGTCACAGGCTGCACACTTGGATACAACTGATGGCTGTTCATCGGTTTCATGGTGTACGTCCGCACAATCGTTGATCCATGAAGAAAAATAACATCCAGCGGGAGCGGCGTGTTCTTCATCCAGAACGTTTTGGGCGCGGTGTGATGAAATAAAAATATCATCCCCCGGTCGGACGCCAGATGTGCCACATGCATCAGGCCCGCAGTCTGCTCTGCCGTGGTCGTTGCCAGCCAGAGCTTAAACTTCTGCCCGCCGATCATCACATTCACCACGGGCAATTGTTTCAATCGGCTCTGGGTTTGGGCGGCGGATGGAGCCGGAGGGGCGGTGGGTGCGACGGTCGGGGCCGGTGCCGTCATGGATTTTGACGCCGGCTTTTTCTTTGATAAACCGATGAGGTAGAACACCACCAACGCACCAATCACGATGCCAACGACTACCCGTGGGCGTTTGATCCAATCGGACATATGTTTGTCACCTGCTCCATTTTTCGGTATCGGCCGCACCGATACCCGCCGATGATGGGATTATCAATGGATATCGGTCGTAAATCAACGCAGAAACCAGCCGTCGGGGGAGGTGAGTGTCAATGTTTGTCACCTGTCCGCGGTGTGGGCCCGATTCAACGTCTGAATTGCTCAATGGCGCGAGCCAGCCCGCAAACGCAGCAATAGCACGCAAGACCCGGAAATGGGGAGGTGGCTTTCCACTTTCGGGATGAGTCCGCATTGAGCGCGGCCGTTTTTCCGACCGGGGAAAATCGGCCCAAAATCAGCTGCTTCCAGCATGTTCCAAGACTTCCACGATTGGCCAATGCGGATCGGGGTATCCGCATTGGCCGATGGTGCCGGGAAGACTTGCCGCGACTCCGGGCAGTGTGCCTTGTACCCGCCGTGAGGGGTATTACGCCAAAAATATTTTCGTCTTCATTCCCTTCACAGACGCTGTCGCATTGCGGGTATCGACAATCAGGCGACTGTGGCGACAGATCATCGGCCAGTCATACTGGCTGTGATCGGTGGCAATCAGCACCAGATCATATTTGCGCAGATTAGCCGGGGTAAGGGATACGCTTTTCATCTGCAGATCATGATGCCGCTGACGATGGGTGGAGGAGATGAACGGATCGTTGTAATCCACCCGGGCCCCCCGCTTTTTGAGCTGCTCGATGAGCACAATTGACGGCGACTCACGCAGATCGTCCACATCTTTTTTGTAAGCAAGCCCCAAGACAAGGATTCTCGATTCGCGTATCGGCCGCCCGATTTCATTAAGCGCTTCGGCTACCTTGGAAATCACATAGTACGGCATGGAGGTATTGAGTTCACCGGCGAGCTCAATAAAACGTGCGGGAATTTCGTACTGCCGGGCCTTCCAGCTCAGATAGAACGGATCGATGGGAATGCAGTGGCCGCCGAGGCCGGGCCCGGGATAGAACGCCTGAAAACCGAACGGTTTGGTTTTGGCTGCGGCGATGACCTTCCATACATCAATCCCCATGCGGTCGAAGATCATCTTAAGCTCATTGATCATGGCGATGTTGATGCAGCGATAGCAATTTTCCAATATTTTTGCCGCCTCGGCGATTTCACACGACTCCACCGGCACCACGGTTTTCACGGCATGGGCGTAAAGACCTGTGGCCGCTTCCAGCGACAGGGCGTCAAACCCGCCGACCACCTTGGGAATATCGGCCGTCTGAAAATCTACGCGACCCGGGTCTTCACGTTCCGGCGAATAAGCCAGCAGAAAATCCCGCCCCACCGACAGGCCCGAGTGTTCCAGCAGCGGCAGCACCACTTCACGGGTGGTCCCCGGATAGGTGGTGGACTCCAGCACAATCAATTGGCCGGGACGCAGATGACGACCGATGGTCTGCGCCGTACCGGCCACATAATGCATATCGGGATCACGATTCACCGTCAGGGGTGTCGGGACGCAGATGATCAGGACATCGCACTCGGAGAGGCGCGAAAAATCCTCGGTGGGAGTCAGCTTGCCGGATTTGACCAGCTCCGCCACCAGCCCGGAGGGAAGATGCCGAATATAACTCTGCCCCGCCTTGAGTTTACGAATTTTTTCCGCGTCAACGTCAAACCCCATCGTCTTAAGACCGCCGGCACAGAACGCCCGGATCAGCGGCAGACCCACATACCCCAGACCGATGACACCCACTACGGCGGTGCGGGATTTCACGGCGTCGAGCAGATGCCGGATCGCTGCCGGCTTGGCGACTTGCGATTTACCCACGGCCGGTCTCCTGAGATTCCCCGTTGCGATAGCGCGGGCCGGGCAGCAGCAGCCAGCAGAGCACCAGCAGCGGCACACCGATACAGAGCATGGAATCAGCAAGATTAAAAATCCATGGCCAGTGGGTCAGCAGAATGAAATCTCTCACCATACCGTGATTGAATATGCGGTCGTACATGTTGCCGATGGCACCGGCGAGGATCAGCCCCAATGCAATATGCACCACCCAGTGCCGCCGATGACTGCTGACAAAAACGTAAACCACGAAAGCGATGGCGACGATACTGATGGCGACAAACATCAGCGAAAGCCCCTGCCCGATGCCGAAAACCGCGCCGCCGTTGAGCGTGGTTTTCAGCCACAGCACATGAGGAATCACGGTGATGGGGGCGGCATGCGGATGATAACCCAAGTCTTTGAAAGCCAGATATTTGGTCCAGAGGTCCAACGATGCGCCGACCGCTGCGATACCCAGAAAGCGCAGCCATGCCATGAATGACTTGCCGGCGGCACCGGATTGAATGGGCCGCGTGTTTTCAACGGATGGCGCAGCGGAAAGCGAACTCGATTCAGACATGCACCCACCCTGCCGCACCGGCGGCTGTTTTTGAAGCGGTATCATCCATGAACATCAATCGCCGCCCCGGAATGTTCCGATGACCTGATTGCTCAGGTTGTAATTGCGGGGTGGATGGCGCAACCGGCTGTCTTTTTCTCCGGCGGCGATGGCGGCGAGCAATTCTTCAACCCGCGCTTGAGCCGCCTCCATTTTCGGATAGCGCACCTCACGATAGCCGGTGACCGGTTCGGGGGTTTTCAGGATATCAAGCCACAGGTTATACAGCCATGGTTCATTCAACCGGCACGTATCCACCAGTCGGATATACCAGTCGCGGAAATTTTTCTCCTTCGCATGCCAGGCCGGCAGGAGATTGCGTGCCCAGCGGCAATGGCGCATGACACGCATCTGCCAGTCACGCCCTTTCATCGAGAAGCGTATCTTCAGACCTCCGATGTCAAATTCCGGTCGGTTCAGGTGCAGATACGTGATCTTATCTCCGTTGCTGGGATTGACGTTGAACCGACGGCGGTCGCGGCGGTATTTTTCCGGGCTGGTGTACATCATGGCCACGTAGATTTCATCTTTAATCATCATCACCTTGGCCAGATTCCAGATCACTGCCTTGGTAACCGCAAAGTTGCGTTCGGCATTGTCCTGCTGATAGGTTTTCACAACGCGCGACACATAGCTGCGGGCATAGGAGAGCGTGCCCCACTGAATGGCGTCAAAAATGCGGATGACAAAATCACGCTTGGCCGCCTCGTCGAGCAGCGGCATCCGCTCCAGCGCTTCCCGCACCATGGTGCGATAGGCGTCGGCGTTGCGGCGCCCCCAGAGGGAACTGGCAATGAGAATTTTGGCCTTGCGTTCAACGGCATCGGGCACGGTTTCAATATCGCGCGGGGCCGCAACACCGAAGAGGTCCGGCCGCAGAACAATCTTCCGCCCGATATTAAACGCCCGGTAGTTGCGTTCAAATTCGCGTCGGACGGCGTGGCGTATCGCCCAGGTGATGCTCTTGTACGATACCGGAATGAAGCCAAGCTGATACGCCACCCCAAGCATCATGATGTTCGCGTAGAGTTTGGAATCCAGCAGACGCTCACAGAGATCGCTGACATTAAAGCTGAAAAAGCCGCCCGGCTTGCAATGTTTTTCGATGGCCGTCGCAACGGCTTCAGGCGAAAAATCCTCGCGGCCCAGCAGAGAGAGAATCGTCGCCGTCTTGCCGGTGTTCACCACCGCCCGCGTATATCGGGGTGAGGCGACACGTAGATAATCGGTCGGTGAAACAGCCCGGGCCGCTTCCAGCGCATCAATACCAATCAGCAGATCCGCCTTGCCGAAGGGGGTGATGGCGGATGTGGAGTGCTGGTCGCGTGAAAACACCAACTGACTGAACACGCCGCCGTTACGGATGGCCAGTCCTTTTTTATCAATGAAATTGATGTGGTAACCTTCTTTGTGCCCCGCCCGCACCAGAATCTCCCCTGCCACGCCGATACCCATCCCGCCGACACCCGCCAGATAGCATCGCCACTGATCGGACATTTTTAATACGGGCGGCTCGGGCATGCCGGTGAGATCAACCACCTCATCAGGCATACGCGGCGGACGTTTGCGTGTGATCACCACCTGTTCAAAACTCGGACACGCATGGATACGGGCACAGGCGCCATCATTGACACATGTGGTAAAGTCGGTCTGAATCTTCGGGCCGTAATCGGTCGTCACCACCTTGAGCGCCGGACAGCCAGTCTGGTTGGTGCACTCCAGACAATACTCGCAGACTTCTTCCGCTACGTTCATGTACGTCTTCTGGCGGATAAAGCCGTGCTCTTTTTTCTCCTGCACTTCAGCCCGGTGCTTGCGCCGGTTGAAGGTGATGCCGCATTCTTTGTCGGCAATCATCACCTTCACGCCGTCTTCAAGGATGACCCGCTCCAACATCTCCTTGTATTCATCGCGCTTGGACGGATCAAAGCGAATCACGCGGGCCTGCGGTTCCTGACGGCCGTCCTTACCATTGATCCGCAGCATGCCGGCCGCTTCCGGGATCATGGACCGTACGATGCGTTCAATATCATGGGCCAGAACCATATTGCCCAGAATATCTTCCTGCAAAGTCGGATTGGGCTGATGCCCCGTCATGGCCGTGGTCTTATTCTCCAGGATGATGTAGGTAATATCCTGGCCTTGGTTGATGGAATTGGCAATCGCCACCTGCCCCGAATGGAAAAACGTCCCATCCCCCATGAATACGATCTGCTTATTTCGGATGAACGGATCAACACCGCCGCCGGTGGCTCCTCCAAGCCCCATACCGCTGTAGTTGTGCATCAGCGGCTTGTTGGGCTCGAACATCATCATGGTGTAGCAACCCGTATCGCCGTGGGCCACCAGATCAATCGGGCCCAAACCGTAGTTGCGCGACATGTATTCCGGATCCAGCAGATTCTTGCGTATCTCCAGCAGAGCACTCGAGGAATCACGGTGCGGACAGCCGGGACAATAAGCCGGGGTACGCACCGGAACCGGATCGGCGCCTTTACCCGCCAATTCAATGGTTTCCAGTTCCTGCGTCAGGCGGCCGTTGGAAAGCTCATGCGGGATATTCGGCGTATCGCGCAGCAGACGGGTGAGGATTTCAATGAGCATGGACGGGTGAAGCCCGCGCACCGACGGAATGCCCGGCATATCTTTCGGAAAGGTCTTGCCCCAGAGCTGAATGCGTGAGGTGGGTAATTCAGGGTCGCGCTGGCGGCAGCGCGTGATGTGCTCCGATATCTGTTTTTCAATAAAGCTGCGGCGTTCCTCCACGACAATCACGCGCTCGCACATCTGCGAGAGTTCATCCACCAACGAGGTATCCAGCGGATAGCTGAAGGCGAGTTTTAATATCGGAAACTGCCCCAGCAGCCCCATCTCCGTCAGGGCATGCACCAGCATCGTGTACGACATACCGGAGGAAACAAAACCCACCGGTGCACGCTCCGCACGCCCGCCACGCCACGATCGCTCAATCGGATAGGCGATTCGCGAAAGCCCCAACTCCCGGCAGCGACGCAGCAGTTTTTCAAACCGCGCGTCAAATGTCAATTCCTGCCGCCAGCTGCGCGGGGGCAGCAGTACCGTGGTTTCCAGCGGCAACTTGGATGTTTCAATCACGATGCGATCGTTGGTACTGATAGCGGGCCACTGATTCGGATGGCACTGCACCGTCCCGCCGCCGTCCGCAAGAGCCACCGTCACCATCATGCCAACATACAAGCTGCCAGCAACAGAAAGATCAAACGAGTGGGGCACCCAATCTTTAAGTTCCTGTGGCGTACTCGGTTCAATGACAGGCACGCGCAGATGTTCAAATAAAAATCGCGAATCGGCAGGCACCTGCGTGGAATCACTCCACGGGTCGTCCCCAGAAACAATCACCGCACCGCCGGTGGGCTTGGGTATCCCCGCAAGGTTCCCCAGTGCCAGCGCATCGGCGGCCACATGCAATCCAACCGATTTGAATACCGCAATCCCCTTGACCCCGACCATCTGCGAGCCGTTGAGCATCGCCACGCTGATCGCCTCATTGTTCGCCATTTTGGCGCAGACGCCTTTTTCCTTCAGCAGTGGGGCGATGTCGTAGCAGGAATCAAAAAAGCCCGCCACCGGAGAACCGGGATAACCCGTCAATAATCCGACGCCGCCGGGCGTTTCAAGGCACCCTTTGAGAATGAGTTCGGCGCCGCTGAAAATTTCCGTACCGTTCTCAACCGCAAATCGTTGATCAATCTTCATCAGTAACTTTCCGCCGATAGCCAATGAGTTTCAAAACCGACGATGGCATCTGATCCACCGCGCCCCCGTGCACCACTACCCTCCAGGCAACCAGCTCGCCGCTGATAAGGAACAACGCTCCCACCGCCTACCCATTTCCTTACTCCCACCCAGAACGTCAGCAGGCCCCAGCGGCTGGCCTCTATTTTAGTGCCGATAACCGCCGGTTACTACCCCAAAGGGTATGAAATTCAAGCCTTCAAAGCAAGTTGCATCCCCTGTCATTTGTTCTACAATCGAGAAAGTACAGAAGTGTCAACGATTTATGCCGCTTATGGAGTGAAAATGGCGCAGGAAAATGCTCAAAACTCAATCGACGCGATGGCTGAAGAAATTTTCGCGCTGACAATAATTGCCTGGAAAGAGCGGCTGCGCTCACGCCGCGGACGCGCGGAGGAACTTTCCGAAGCCCAATTCCTCACGCTCGAGAGCCTCGTCCAAAAACCCGACAATCAAACCGTCGGAGATATCCTCCGCACCATCGCCGTCGCTCCGGCCCAGATGTCGCGGATCATCCGCTCTTTGGAGGAAGATTTTGATCAACCCCTAGTGGCCTGCGAATTGAACCGCGAGGATCGGCGAAAAATCGATGTCACCATCACCGATTACGGCCGCAGGCTTTATGAAGAATTCCGCGATTCGCGGCTCGCCCGCACACGCGAATTGCTTACCGGCCTCTCCGAGGCGGATCGGAGCGATTTCATCCGCGTATGCGGCAAGATGCGAGAACTTTACAAACAATGATGTCCGCCAACACCACCCGGACATCATTTAGCGTTTGGTTATCTGATTGCTAAGAAACGATTAACTCTTCATTCAACGCCCCTTCCGGCATTGACATATCACGCATTGTTGCTGATTGTTATGACACCGGCGGAAATTCGCCAGGTTTGAATTGGGTGGATATGTCGAGAAAGAAAAAGATTCTGGTTGTTGATGATGAGCGAGACCTTGTCGAACTCATCTCCATGAATCTCGTTCGCAACGGCTATGAGGTACTCACCTGCCACGACGGAAAACTCGGCCTGGAGATGGCCCGCAAACATCTGCCCGACATGATCCTGCTGGACTTGATGATGCCCGGCATGAGCGGGCAGGATGTGGCCGCCCGCCTCAAGGGAGACCCGCAGACCGCAAGTATCCCCATCATCATGCTGACCGCCCGGGGCGAGGAAACGGACATTATTGTCGGGCTTTCATTGGGCGCCGACGACTACGTGACCAAACCGTTCAATATGCGGGTTCTCATGGCCCGCGTCAGTGCGGTCATGCGGCGCAAGAGCAATGCCGATGCCCCCCCGCAACACATCACCGCCGGCCCCATGCTCATTGATCAGTCCCGCCACGAAATCACCATCGGCGGCAAGCCCGTTAACGTCACCCCGACGGAATTCAAACTGCTCATGGCACTGGCCGTCGCCCGTGGACGTGTTCTGTCCCGCGATCAGCTCACAGCCCGCGTCATGGGAAGCGAGGTCTTTGTAACCGACCGTGCGATTGATGTGCATGTCACCGCCGTGCGAAAAAAGCTCGGCGAATATCAATGGATGATTCATACAGTTCGGGGCGTCGGCTACCGGCTGCTGGAAGACCGCGAAGAGGAAACCGTCTGATGGACGGTACAGCGTGTGCGGCTCGGTGAGGCCGATCTGTTCGTCCCACGCGGTCGACCACGATCCGCGTTGGTCTCCCGGCAACCACATTCCATAGGCCGTTTTCACGATATGGTAGCCAATCGTCCGCATGCCAAATTCCCCCATAAGGCCGCCACCGTTGGTCGCGCCCCATCGCCCCGTGGCCGCAACGGAACTTCGGCCGATTTTCCTTGCCGATCCAGGTGAGTTCCAGTTTTTGTTTGCCGTTGTTTTAGGGGAAAAATCGTTCGCGGCCAGCGGTGTCATGCCGCAGAGGTTTGGCGGCGGGGCGCGGGGTGGCGCGACCGGCGGTCGCGGCTTTATGAGGGTGAGGGAAAAAATACGTACGGTCGAGGGCCGACGCCCCGGCGGATGTTGTGGCGCTGGACGTATTGGACGGCGTTTTTCCATGTTGTTGCGTCATAAATAAATCCGCACCATTTCCCCTTCGCCCAGATCGGCCCGGTGTGGCCGCAATCCCGCCGGATGGCTTTGGTGCACCGGTCGGCAATCCATTTGCACGTTTGGTCAATATCGCCTGCGGTGTACGTCAGCACGAGGTGGATGTGCGTGGGTTCCAGCGATGCCGCCGCAATGCGCCAATCCGATTCCGCCATGCATTGGGCTAATGCCCGTTCCATCGTGGCGAGCATATCGGGTGACCAACGAACGACCGGGTGCTTCATGCGCTCGGCCGACATGCGCAGTCGCACCGGATCACCCGGTTGCAGCGTGTGCGGATCCATGAAACCGATCTGTTCGTCCCACGCGGTCGACCACGATCCGCGTTGGTCTCCCGGCAACCACATTCCATAGGCCGTTTTCACGATATGGTAGCCGATCGTCCGCATGCGAAATTCCCCCATAAAGCCGCGACCGTCGGTCGCGCCCCATCGCCCCGCGGCCGCAACGGAACCACGGCGTATTTTCCTTGCCGATCTAGGTGAGTTCCAGTTTTTGCTTGCCGTTGGCCATGGGCAGTATTTTAGGGAAAAACGCTTTTGCGGCCAGCGGCAGCGAGCCGCCCCAAAACCTTCATCAACTGGCTGTTACTTGAACGCACTCCTGGGGTATGATGCTCAGGTACTCGCCGGGCAGCCCGAAGCGAGAACCGCTGTGCTGGAGAACCGCCATGACTGATGAGCATCGTCCGCAATCTGCCGTTGAATTTGCCAAAGCCGCCGGCCAACTTGCCGCGGCAACCCGCTGCACCGATGTCGTGCTGCTGGATGTATCGAGTCGGTCGCAGGTTGCCCATTATTTTCTTATTGCAACCGGCACGTCCGCACGACAAATGACCACCGTCGCCGACCAGATTGCCGAACTCGGTGAAAACATGGGCTTTAAGCCGTGGCGTATCAGTGGTGCCGAGTCCGCCAAGTGGATCCTCATTGATTGCGTGGATGTTGTGGTGCATCTTTTTGATCCCGCCAGCCGCGCCTTTTATGATCTTGAAATGCTCTGGGGTGACTGCCCGCGAGTGGAATTGGAACTGCCGACCGTTGGCGGTCAAACTCCATCGCCGCAGTCTGACGAAACCGACGCCGCACTCGAAGCCGCACAGGAAATCATTGAGGCGGCCATGGAGATGGATGATGAACTGACGCTGCTCGATATGGATGCGGAAACTTCGCAACCATCGACCGAAGAAGCGGAACCGCAATCCGTCACGGATCATGATTCAGGCACCATATCCGCACCGCCGGATGATCAGTCCATCCGGTATGAATCCTATTCCATCGAAATCACTGAAGGGGAACCTACCACCGCCGATTCAGCGCCAGCGCCGCGAAAGGCACCCAAGACGCCGCCTCGCCGGCCGAAGGCAAAAACGGCTATCGCCAAAAAAGCTGCGGCCCAAAAACCCAAAGCGAAAACATCTGCCCGGTCAAAGCCGGCAAAACAGGCGGCTCCGGCCAAGCGGAAAGTTTCTCCCGCAAAATCAAAGGCCGCCAAGGCCAAGCTCACCAAGGCCAAGCCTGCGAAAATCAGGAAAGCCGCCTCGGCTGGGAAGAAGGCCACCGTCCGAACCGGTTCGGCAAAGGGCACACGAGCGAAATCCAAGGCCGCGGCAGGTGCTAAAAAAGGGAAATCTTCCCAAGCCCGTAAAGCCGGAACCGCAGCCCGGTCGGCAGGTGTTTCCAAGGCGAAAACACGCGGGCCCGCAAAACCATCTCGCCTGAAAGCCAGAAAATCCCCGGCGAAAAAGAGGAAGTAAGTGATATCCATTGAGGCTCAAATACGCCAGCGATGCGCGCTGGCCATCGGCAAGGCATTTGGCGCTGAACATGCACCAAGTGCGGTTGTAAAAGCGGGCGATCCACGATTCGGCGATTACCAGTGCAACTCCGCCATGGCACTCTCGGGCACGCTGGGCCTTCCGCCACGGCAGGTGGCAACGCGGATCATTGAACATCTCGATCTTGCCGACATGTGCGAGACGCCGGTGATTGCCGGCCCCGGATTTATTAATTTCAAATTGCAATCCGGTTTTGTCGCGCAGCGCATCGAGGCCATTGCCGCCGAATCGGCAACGCTGGCGAGAGCCGGTGTACCGGAATCCCCCCATCGGCAGACCGTTGTGGTGGATTACGCCGGGCCGAACATCGCCAAGGAAATGCATGTCGGCCATCTGCGAAGCTGCATCATCGGAGATGCGATCAGCCGGATTATGGAATTTCAGGCTCATCGCGTCATCCGGCAAAATCATGTGGGGGATTTCGGCACGCAGTTCGGCATGCTGATTCGTCTGGCCCGCGAGATTCAGATGCAGACGGGCGATTTTCCGCCCATCGAGGATCTCGACGCTTACTACAAACAGGCCGCACAGCGGGATCGGGAAGATGAGAATTTTGCCCGCGAAGCCCGCGAAGCCGTTGTAGCCCTGCAGAACGGTGAGCCGCAGGCTGTCGCTCTATGGAGACGTATCTACGATGAAAGCCGCCGCCACTCTGCCGAGATATTTCAGTTACTGGGTTTGAAACTCACCCCCCATGACGAAAGGGGTGAGAGTTTTTACGCCCCCCGGCTTTTCGGCGTGGTGGAACAGATTGCCGAGACACTCCGGATCGGTGGGGACGGCGGGGATACGGCACTCGACGGCATCGATACAACCTCGAAGGGGGCTGAACTCACCACCACCCCGCCGGAGGATCGCGCGGAAGCTGCCGGAGCCTTGGCGAGTCCGCAGGCGCTGGAAAGGCTCTCCGACGCCCAGCTTCCGGACGTGGTGCGTCGTCCGTTTGCGTGCGTATCCGCCGGTGCCATGTGCGTGTTTCTTCCCGGATACGTGGACAAAGAAAAAAAGCCGCTGCCGCTGATTATTCAAAAGGCGGATGGTGCATTTTTATATGCCACCACCGATCTGGCCGCCCTGCGATTTCGCCTGGTGGAAGACAAACTTACGCCGGAAGATCAAAAACCGCTCCACGAAAGCTGGCTCGCTGACCGTGTCATTTACACCACTGATGCGCGGCAGGCTCAGCATTTTTCCATGGTGTTTGATACCGTCCGTGCCATGCGGTGGCACATCCACTCTCAAAGCGGCGGAACGGTCGATTTGGTACACGCGAGCTTCGGTTCCATCCTGGGCCCCGACGGCAAGCCGTTCAAAACCCGGTCGGGCGAAAGCGTCAAACTCAAGGCCCTGCTGCTGGAAGCGACCGAGCGGGCCGCAAAGGTTGTTGCCGAAAAAAATCCTTCGCTGAGTCCGGATCGGCAGAAACTCATAGCCGCGGCCGTCGGAATCGGGGCGGTCAAATACGCCGACCTCAAACAGGATCGCACCGGCGATTATGAGTTTGTGTGGGAGCGTATCATTTCATTTGAGGGGAATACCGGCCCCTATCTGCAATACGCCTATGCCCGCATCTGCAGCATATTCCGCAAGGCCGGCGGTATCGATCTGACCGGCGCCCGCGCTGCACTCGTTGAACCGGCGGAGCAGAATCTGGCACGCTCCCTGCTGAAATTTCCCGACATCGTCGAGATTGCCGCCCGCGATCTCAAGCCGCACTATATCTGCACCTATCTCTATGAATTGTGCGGACTCTTCTCCGCCTTTTATGAAAAATGCCCGGTGCTCAAGGCCGGCGATGCCGCCACCGTCAACAGCCGGCTCATTCTCTGCCGTGTGACCCAGGCGGTATTAAAAATAGGCCTGCAGGAACTGCTGGGAATTCCCGTCCTTGATGAAATGTAATCCGGCTCCGGAGGTGGCGAGGCGGATAAACAAGCCCGCCCTCGCCACAAAACCTCTGTAACTGGGACAGCGTCCTACGCCGCGGGAGCCGCCGGCGCTGTCGCAGCAGGCGGAGGCAGTTCGGACGTGCACTGCCCGCAGCGAACCGCCTTGATCGGAATCGTGGAGCAGCAGAACGGGCACTCTTTGGTCGTCGGGGCCGCGGGCGGAGGCGGCTTGGTGGTGAGCTTATGAATCTGCCCGATGACCAAGACCACAATAACAAACAGCGCGACGGCAATGATGAAAAAATTCAACACCGCCCCGATGAAGTGACCGATGAGAATTTTCTTATCAATCGTCCATTTGGTATAGCTCTGGCTGGGGGTTACAAAGCTGATGGCCGGCATGATGATGTCGTTCACCAGTGCGGTGACGATCCCGCTGAACGCCGACCCGATGACGAACGCCACCGCGAGGTCGATCAGATTTCCCTTGAACGCAAAATTCTTGAAATCTTTGAGCAGAGACATCGTGACACTCCTTCTTCCTGAATTTACTTTTACAACCACGATTCAGATGCCGAGATTTTATTACATTGCAGGCCCGGTGCAAGCGTTGACGGCCGACGGTGCAGATTGGCAACGGTGGCAAGTCGAGTGTGGAACAGGACAATGGTACACCGTGCTATCAGACCGCATTTTTTCGCCGCACAGTTGGCTTTACGAGGTCAATGATCGTGCCCCGCGCCGCGATGCCTCAGCCATCACCGCGGTTCATATCATGCTCACCCCGTGATCCGCCGGATTATATCTTCAATGGCTTCGAGATAATTTCGCGCACAAGTGCATTGGGGAAGCGGCGGCTTATGGTAATGGCATAAAAGCTCTCGACGATCCCTTCAATCCGATGACGCTCGACCAGCGTACCGGCCGCGAGTTCACCTTTGACCACGACCGGCGGTACCAGCGTCAGCCCTTTATGATCGCGGGCCAGCAGGCGCAGCGTGGCCATGTCATCCACTTCGGCCGCAATGACCGGTCGAATGCCAAGGCGATCCATCAGCACGTCAAAAAGCGATCGGATGCTGCTGTCGAGGCTCGGCACAATCAGGGGGATGGTTCGAAGGTCCTGAGGAAAATGAAAAGGCTGATTTTTCCCCGGCGGTTTTCCGATCAAACTTGCCGCCTGCTGGCTGATCAGGTGCGAATGTCCGGCCATCTGAGAATCGGCCCGCAGGGGCAGATTGGAAAGGACCATATCCAGAGCGTGCGCCTGCAGGGCGGAGAGCAATTCACGCATCGAACCGGATCGCACCACGAGTTCCACGTTGGGACGATTGAGCAGCGGCGAAAGAAGTGCGTGCTGAAAGTTGCGTGACAGCGTCGCCACCGCTCCGATCCGCACCACCTGCCGCCGCCCGGGTGAACGCTGCTTGAGCGTATCCATCAATTCATCGCCGGTCCGGAAGATGACATCGGCATAATCCAGCACCATGCGTCCCGCTTCCGTGAGAATAAGGCTGCGATTCTTGCGCTCAAAGAGTTTTTCACCCAACGATGCCTCCAACTCCCGAAGTTGAATACTCAGCGCCGACTGCGAGATATTCATATTCAGCGCCGCCCGGCTGAGATTGCCGGCATGGGCGATGGCGCGAAAATAACGGAGATGATGGTAGTTCAACGTTGCCATGACATACTTATACAAAATATATCGATTTAATGCAATATATCTATTGTATTTAACTTTTTTGGTTTCTAAACTCATGTCAGGTACAGGAAAGGAGCCGACATGTTTGAGTCACTGAGAATCATGGCCGCGACGTTACCCGCCGTAGCGTTGTGGGTCGTCAGCCTGGGGAAATGGGGCGAGAGCATCTCGGTGCGCACGACCAACCGTCTGGTGGTCGGTGCGGCCTATCTGGGGCTTGTGGCATCGATCGTGAGCCTGATCACCACACCGGCAGCCGGTCCACTGACCGCGGGGATCGGCGGCCGCTGGTCGGAGGGGTTGAGCATTTACATCGATAATATTTCGGTGATCATGCTGACGCTGGTGAGTTTTCTGGCCGTGCTGATTACCCGGTATTCCGCCACCTATCTGGCAGGGCAGGCCGGGCAGCGGCGATTCATGATCTGGCTGGCGAGAACGATTGCCGCGGTGCTCACGCTGGTCATCGCGGGCAATCTGCTTCTGTTCTTTCTGGCATGGGCCCTGATGAGTCTGGCCCTGCACCAACTGCTGACGTTCAATTCCGATCGGCCGGCAGCCATTCTCGCGGCCCGGAAGAAATTTATCGTCAGCCGGTGCGGCGATCTGTGCCTGATCGGAGCACTGATTGCCAGTTATTCGATCTTCGGCACATGGCAATTTCAAAATCTTTTCGCGGCCGCTGCGCACCGACACGCCGCCGGGGGTGAAAATCTCATCGTCTGGCTGCTGGTGGCCGCCGCATGTCTGAAATCAGCCCAATTTCCATTTCACAGTTGGCTGCCCGACACCATGGAAACGCCCACTCCCGTTTCGGCGCTGATGCACGCGGGCATTATCAATGCGGGCGGATTTCTGCTCATCCGATTCTCGCCGCTTTTGATCCACTGCCCCGTTCCGCTCATGACGCTCGCCGTCATCGGCATCGCCACCACCCTGACCGGCTCGCTGGCGATGATGACGCAGACCTCCATCAAACGGCAACTTGCGTATTCGACCGTCGCCCAGATGGGATACATGATGATCGAATGTGGACTGGGAGCGTTCGGATTGGCGTTGCTGCATCTGGTGGCACACGCCTTCTACAAATCCCATTCCTTCCTCGCCTCGGGCAGTACGGTCCGGAATGCACCGATTGCCCAGTTCCGGCGGCTGTATCGACACCATCACACCGCCGCAAACATCGCCGCCGCTCTCACCGCTGCGGCGCTGCTGATTGCCGTAACCGTCCTGAGCATCCATGGACTCATCGGCCCCAATCATCTGCCGCTGCTCACCGCCGCCGGCATCGCGGTCTGTCTGCTGATCTGGCGGGCCGTTGCCGGCCGCTATGCCCAGGCCGCCATGATCCGGTGGGTGTTGGGGTTGGGTGTGCTGGCAGCCGCCTATCCGCTGCTGAGCCGACTTTCAGATGCTGTTTTGGCCGCAAATTCAATGGTCGGCAGCGGCGCAGGGAGCGGGAATCTTCCCCCCGAGCCGTGGGCCTTTTCACTGCTTCTATGTGTTCCGCTGGTGCTGCTGGGCTTCCTGCAATGGCTGATGATCAGCGGTCAAAAGCCGACTTATCTGCGGGCCCTTTACGTGCATGCCCTGAGCGGCTTTTATATCGGCGTTCTCGCCAACCGGCTCACCACTTCGATATGGTGCTGCATCGGAAATCTTCGATCCTGCTTATCGGGCGCCGACCACGCTCCGGCCCCCGCATCGCAGGAAATCTGATGGATACGTCTTACATGAAGAAAAAGGACGGTGATGCCATGACCTGTGTACTTCAGCCAGCGCCCGCAGACGCTGCGGCCATCTCAGCCGCCGGGATATTTGAAAAGATTGCCCCAATCTGGCCGCTGGATGACTTTGTAGCGGTAAACCCCTTCTGGGGATACATCGATTTACCGTTCGAAACGACCCTGCAGCAGATGCAATCTGCGATGGGCCATCGGCTGTACATGCCGGAAACGTATTACGCCCATCGGTTACGATCCGGCGCTATTACACCCGACGATGTGCGCATCGCGATGGAGCGACGGGTGCAGGCGGGTGCCGTCGTGTCATTCGACACCCTGCAGGCCTCCCTCGATGCGATGGTGCAAAAAGCGGAAACTCTAACCTCTGATGAATGGGACGCCGCATCCCTCACGCAGCAGGGCCATCCCTATCCGACGACGCTTCTGGATCGCCTGCCCGAAAATCTGCAGCAGGCTGTGCTGGATCATGTGGCACTCTGGTGCAGTGCCTACTTTGATCAGGGGCAGGCGGCCTGGAATATGATGGATCACTCGAAGCGGTTTTTTTCAGCCTGGCGGCAACTGGCGGAATTGGACCGCATGATGGACCTCGCCGGTCTCAACGGCTGCCGATCCATTATTAAATCCCTACCACCAACACCCCACGAAACACTCCCCTACGTTCTCGAACAGATCGGCATCCCGGGGAATATGATCACCGATTACTTCCAACGGCTTTTGTATGATCACCTGGGCTGGGCCAGCCATCTGCGACTTTACAGTTGGCGGCAAATCCCTGCGGTTCAGGATAATCCGCTTCTTGATCTGCTTGCCGTACGCATCAGCTTCGAAATGGCGGCGTTTAACTTTCTGCGGCGGCAGGGAAGCACTCCCCATTGGACCGGGCGTCCCGATACACACGCGTCGGCCCGGCATCTTATCCCCGCACTGTGCCTGGAGGCGCACGAAATATCGTATGAACGCAAACTCAGCGCCCTGCTGCGCGACCGCCTCGCGCAGGCCGCATCCGACGTGCCGGAAGCTCGACGCCCAGCGGCTCAATGCGTCTTCTGTATCGATGTCCGATCGGAACGGATACGTCGGGCGCTGGAATCTGCTGCGCCCGATATCGATACCATCGGCTTTGCCGGATTTTTCGGATTTCCGATCCATTACTCACGGCTCGGCGATGAGCATAGCACCGCACAATATCCCGTTCTGCTTTCATCCTCGTACCAGGTCGGTGAAACACTCGGCCATGATGATCACGGTCGCCACGATCCGGAAGATTCAGCCCGGCACGCGGCGAATCGGCGCAGCAAGCGACAATTTTCGGCCGGCTGGTCGCAACTGACCGCGTACGGCGTGTCATCTCTGAATTTTGTTGAAATGCTCGGCTTGGGTTACGGCTGGAAATTGGTCCGTGACGGCCTGATTCAACCCTCCGACGATGCCCCGCCGATTGCCCATCCCGACATCCATCGCAGTGGATTGGCCGAGGGGCATGCGGCAACGCAAAATCATTTCTCACTCGACGATCAAATCAACCTCGCACGCGGCGCCCTGACCAATATGGGACTAACCGCACATCAGGCCCGGCTGGTGCTGCTGTGCGGCCACGGCGCGGCGACAACCAATAATCCGTATCAGGCGAGTTTAGATTGCGGGGCATGCGGCGGACACGCCGGCGGCCCCAATGCCCGGGTTGCGGCGGCCGTTCTTAATCGGAGCGAAGTACGCACGAAATTGGCCGCCGATGGAATTCATATTCCGTCCGACACATGGTTCCTGGCGGGCGAGCACAATACCACCACCGACGAGGTGACCATTTACGATCTCGATCAGGTTCCTGCGAGTCATCTGAAAGAGGTGGCCCAATTACAACACCATCTCGCGGATGCGGGAGAACGGGTGCGAAAGGAAAAGGCGGCTCTGGAGGCGGAAATGAGCCCTCAGTCGGCCGACAATCTTTCGGAAGCTGCGAGGCAGCGGGCTGCGGACTGGTCCCAGGTGCGTCCGGAATGGGGTCTGGCTGGAAATGCGGCATTCATTGCCGCCCCGCGGCGTCTCACACGCGGAATCAATCTGGAAGGGCGCGCATTCCTGCACGATTATGATTGGCGGCAGGATAAGGACCTGTCCGTCCTGACGCTGATTATGACCGCTCCGATGGTGGTCGCCCACTGGATCAACATGCAGTATTACGCCTCGACGGTCTGCCCGGGAAAACTTGGCGCCGGTACCAAGACGCTTCATAACGTGGTGGGAATGCACGGGGTATGCCTGGGCAATGCAGGCGATCTGCAGATCGGCCTGCCGATCGAATCGCTCCATGACGGGATCCAATGGCGGCATGACCCGCTGCGTCTGCTGGTGCTGATTGCCGCTCCTCGATCCGCCATTTCGCAGGTGATCGAGAAGCATGCCACGGTGCGGACGCTGCTGGACAACCAGTGGATTCATCTTCGATCCATCGATCCGACCGCAGGTAACGCCATCTTTCGGTATCAGTCCGGAGGTGGCTGGATTGGGACAGAAATTCGGGCCTGAAAGGCGTGACTTCAACGACTGCAGCCGCCGGCATTTTTGATGGCTAAAATAGTTGGTGCACCATCCGCAGCCAGGAGCAGATTCGCTTGGAAAACGCCATTCATTGGTTCCGTCGGGACCTGCGCATCCATGACAACAACGGTTTGCAGTTGGCCGCCCGCCGGGCCGGCGCCGTGATCGGGGTCTTCGTCATCGATAACCGCTGGTTTCCGGCCGATGCGGAAAAGACCGGTGCCTTTCAGGCAACCTTCTGGCTGGAGAGCCTGCGTGAACTTGCGACGGCTCTCGACCGGCATCATATTCCGCTGCGGATATTGCGATCGGATGACCCTGTGAAGTCGATATTAAATCTGGCCCGGGAAACACATGCCGGGCTGATTACATTTAATAAAGACTACGAACCGCAGCAGTTGGCCATGGATCGACGTCTGGCCCGCGAGGCGGCAAAGTGCGGCATCGAAACTGCCGGCGTGAAAGATGCGGTGATCTTTGAGGAATTTGAAATCCTCACCGGCAGCCAGAGCACTTACACGGTCTTTACACCTTACAAAAAAGCGTGGTTGGCGAAATTTACGCCCGATCATGCCGAAGATGGCGGGCTGCCACGAATCTCGCATCGTCATCCGATGCCGTCCGATTCGGTACCGACGGCCGAATCGCTCGGATATGCCAAAGTTACCCTGCCGATTGCGGCCGGTGAGGTCGGCGGAAGCGCCATGCTGAGTGAATTTGTCCGCCACCGGGTGGGATATTATAAAAAAGACCGCGACTATCCCGCGATTCCCGGCACCTCGGCGCAATCAAGCCACCTCAGCGCCGGCACGGTTTCCGTCCGTCAGTGCGTGCGGGCGGCGGTGCAGCAGGGAGCTCTGCGGGGTTGTGGCGGGGCGGAACACTGGCTCTCTGAATTGATCTGGCGGGAATTCTACAAAATGGTCCTGTTCCACTTTCCCCATACCGTAAGGCAGGCGTTTCAGGAGCGCTACAACCACCTGACGTGGAGCAATCCCGACGAGCACATCCAATCCTGGATGCAGGGCCATACCGGATACCCCATTGTGGACGCCGCCATCCGGCAAATTCAAACCACCGGCCTGATGCACAACCGCCTGCGCATGATCACCGCGATGTTTCTCACCAAAGACCTCGATACCGATTGGCGGATCGGCGAGCGCTGTTTTATGCGATGGCTCATGGACTATGATCAGGCGAGCAACGTCGGCGGCTGGCAGTGGAGTGCGGGCACGGGCACCGATGCCGCCCCCTATTTCCGCATCATGAACCCGATTCTTCAGGCTCAGCGGTACGACCCGCAGGGGGATTTTGTCAGGTCGATGTTGCCGGTTCTGGCGCGTGTGCCGACGAAATTCATCCATGAACCGTGGATCATGCCGATATCGCTGCAGCGGGAATGTGGCTGCGTCATCGGCGGCGATTATCCCGCCCCGATTGTCGATCACGGCAAGGCGCGGGAAGCGGCGATTATGAAATTTCAGGTGGGCTGAACCATCGCGCCGCGCCGTAGATACCCGTCACTTTCGATCCGGGTCCTGCTCGTCGGTGGGGTCAATCGGGCGCGAGGTCATGTACGTTCCATCCATCCATCGCCCCAGATCAACCAGGCGACACCGATCGCTGCAAAACGGGAAACAATCCTCATTGGGCGAAGCCGCAGGCTTTTTACAGATCGGACAGCGCGGACGCATCGGTAAATTGGCGTCGGTCATGGCGGGACTCACGATTTAGATTTACCCGATTTCTTCTCCGAAGCCGCCGGTTTACTTTCAGCAGCGGGCGCGGCCGGCGGTGTCGCCGATGCGGCGGCGGACGCAGCGGGCGCGGCCGGGGCGGCATTGGTTTTTCCGTCGGCGGCGGGTTTGGCCGTTTCAGTGGCGGGGGATTCTTTTTTAGCGGCGGTCTTGTAGCTTTCCGACCGATAATCGGTCTCATAGAATCCGCTGCCTTTGAAAATAATCCCCGCTCCGGCGGAGATCAGCCGCTGCACGGTATTTTTACCGCACGCGGGACATTTTTTAATCGGCTTGGCGGAGATGGATTGAAACGCCTCAAATTTATCTCCGCACGCCTTGCATTGATATTCATACGTAGGCATATATTAATCTTCCACTATAAACCGCGGCGGTGTCAATTTATGACATCGCCGCCGATACTTTCACCTTCGCCGACCGAAGCACACGGTCGCCGCACCGATATCCGCGCTGCAGCGTCTGAATGACCGTCTGGGGCGGAATTTTGTCGGTCGGCTCGATGGCAATCGCCTCATGCCGGAACGGATCAAACGGCTCGCCGACGGGATCGAACGCCTCGATCCCGCGTTTCTGCAGGATTTTGATCAGTTCGTCATACGTAATTTTCACGCCGTCGAGAATACTCTTGGCATCAACCTGAAGTGGATCAACCGAGAGCGCCAGTTCAAAGTGATCCAGCACCGACAACAGCGTCTTGGCGAAATCCGCCTCGGCCGCCTGCCGTGATTCGAGCAGTTCGCGGGCTGACCGTCGCCGCAGATTTTCATAATCCGCCTGCCAGCGGGCAACACTCGCCCGGAGTTCATCCATTTCCCGTCGGTTATCCGATGCCGAGGTTTCCGTATCCGCTTGCGAAGAGGCATCTGCAGATTCGTAATCCGGCGTTTCTTGGGTTTGTTTTGATTTGTTTTCCGTCATTGTTTTACCCCTGATATTCTTTTGGTCTACGACTTAGCGTCTGATGTTGATGAATGATCGCCCACGACATAATCGCGCATTTTTTCAAAGAAGTTTTTACGTGCCGGCAGAACCGCCTCATCTTCAATCTGAGCGTACTGCCGCAGCAGCTGCTCCTGTGTCTTGCCCAGTTTCCGGGGTACTTCCACCATGATGCGTGCGATGATATCGCCCGCCCGCCCGCCGTGAACATCCGGCAGGCCCAGTCCCTTGGCGCGTAATAATTCGCCCGGCTGGGTTCCGGGGGGAATGTGAAGCGTGGTTTTACCGGCGAGGGTGGGGAGTTCAATCTCCGCGCCCAGCGCCGCCTGTACCATGCTGATCGGCACGTCCAGATAGAGATGATTTTTGTCCCGTTGGAAAAATGAGTGCGGCGCCACACGCACGTACACATGCAGATCCCCGTGCGGCCCCCCCTCATCCCCCGGCTCCCCTTCTCCCCGCACACGCACCGCCTGGCCGTCATGGATGCCGGCGGGAATCTTGACGGAGATTTTCCGCTTCAGCAGCGTCCGCCCGCTCCCGTGGCATTCGGTGCACGGTTTGTCGATGGTCGCCCCCTGGCCGCTGCATTTGGGGCAGTCCGTCACCATGGAGAATATACCACCGAAACCACGCTGGACTACTTGACCGCGCCCGCCGCAGGTGGTGCAAATTTTCTTCTTGGTACCGGGCTTAGCACCGGAGCCACCGCAGGTCTGGCAGTTATCGTGCCGGGTAAATTCCACCTCTTTTTCGGCCCCGCTCTGAACCTCCTTGAGGGTGAGAGAAATCTGCGTTTCCAGGTCAAAGCCCCGGCTCGGCCCTTCGTGCCGCGCCCCGCCGCCACCGCCCATCCCGCCGAAGATGTCATTGAACATCGAAAAGATGTCGGTGTACTGCATGTGCGAATAATCATGCACGGCAGCGCCCTGGAGACCGTCATGACCGAACTGATCGTAGCGGGCCCGCTTTTCCGGGTCTGAGAGTACCTCGTAGGCTTCAGCACATTCCTTGAAGCGAACTTCCGCCTCGGCGTTGCCCGGGTTGCGATCCGGGTGATGCGCAATGGCCGCCTTGCGGTAGGCACTCTTGATCTCCTCCACAGAAGCGCTGCGTGAGACCTGCAGGATTTCGTAATAATCACGTTTCGTTGGCATAAGCTTTCCTGCCGGTACAAAAGAAAAAAGCCCGAGCCATCATCCGGCGTCGGGCCATGAAACTCTCCCTTATAATACGGCGGGACGAGGAGAGATAAAGCGTGGTGCTCCGTACATCCTCATTTGCAGGCATGACGAAGCACGACCCGTCAATCAGCGAACGGCGCCCGGTATCTTCTCCGCATCTTCCTTAACATCCGTTACCAACACGTCGGTGGTGAGCAGCAGACCCGCGACGGACGACGCATTTTGCAGTGCCGTGCGATTGACCTTCGCCGGATCGACGATGCCCATCTTGAACATATCGCCATATTTTCCGGTGGCCGCGTCGTAACCGAACGAGCCTTCTTTTTCCAGAATGGCTTCCACCACCACGCTGCCGTCTTCGCCGGCGTTTTCGGCGATCTGGCTGGCCGGAGCCTTGAGCGCGTCGATCACAATATCAAAACCGACTTTTTCATCACCGCGGGCCTTGGATTTGGCATTTTCAACGGCCGCAATCGCACGCAGGAACGAAACGCCGCCGCCGGGAACAATCCCTTCCTGGGCCGCAGCGCGAGTGGCGTGCAGGGCATCATCCACGCGGAACTTCCGCTCCTTCATGTTCGTTTCGGTTGCGCCACCGACACGCAGCACCGCCACACCGCCGGTGAGCTTCGCCAGACGCTCCTGGAGTTTCTCACGGTCATAGTCGCTGGTGGTCTTTTCGATCTGCATGCGGATCTGGGCCACGCGGGCTTCAATATCTTTCTTCTTGCCGGCGCCTTCAACGATGGTGGTATTGTCTTTGTCCACCACAATCCGCTTGGCGCGGCCGAGTTCGTCGAGTTCGATGGATTCGATCTTGGTGCCCAGGTCTTCCGAGAAGAACTTGCCACCTGTTACGGCTGCGAGATCACCCATAATCGCCTTGCGACGATCACCGAAGCCGGGGGCTTTCACCGAGCAGACTTTCAGGATGCCGCGCAGGCGGTTGACCACCAGTGTGGCCAGCGCTTCCGATTCAACATCCTCCGCCACAATCAGCAGCGGCTTGCCTGCGGTGGCAATCTTATTGAGCAGCGGCAGGATGTCGCTGATGGTGGAGATTTTTTTCTCGAATAGGAAGACATAGGCGTCTTCCAGCACGCATTCCAGCGTGCCGGGATTGGTCATGAAATAGGGCGACTGATACCCCTTGTCAAAGGACATCCCCTCGACAAGGTCCATGGTGGTTTCAATCCCCTTCCCTTCCTCGATGGTCACCACGCCGTCGCGACCGACCCGGTCAATTGCATCAGCGATCAGGTTGCCGATGGCGACATCTGAATTGGCGGAAATCGTCGCCACCTTGCACAGATCGTCACGCCCCGACACCTTCCGGGCCATATCGCGAATCGCTTCTGCAGCCGTTTCAACCGCCTTGTCGATGCCGCGCTTCACCACCACCGGGTTCATACCCGCCGTGAGATGCCGCAGGCCCGCACCATAAATCGCCTCCGCCAGAACGGTGGCCGTGGTGGTACCGTCGCCGGCAATATCATTGGTTTTGCTGGCGACTTCATTGACGAGTTTGGCGCCCATATTTTCAAACGGATCGGGCAGTTCGACTTCCTTGGCCACGGTCACGCCGTCGCGTGTAATCTGGGGCGAGCCCCAGCTCTTGGATAAAACCACATTCCGACCTGACGGCCCCAACGTCACCTTGACGGCCGACGCCAGCTTTGTAAGCCCATCAAATACTTTATTCCGGGCCGCCATATCGAACATGAGTTGTTTTGCTGCCATATTGAACCCCTAAAAATGTTTTCCTTAAATTTCAGTATTCAGGCGGATGCTCAGCGTGTGACCACACCCAGCAATTCGCTTTCTTCCAGAATCACAAACTTCTGGTCGTCGATTTTGATCTCGGTTCCGGCGTATTGACCGTAATAAACTTCATCGCCGACCGACACCGATGGCGGAACCCGCTTGCCGCTGTCGAGCATTTTGCCCGGCCCAACCTGCAGCACCTTGCCCCGCGTCTGCTTTTCCTTGGCACTTTCCGGCAGCACGATGCCGCCGCTGGTGGTGCTTTCCGCTTCCGCAGGTTTTACGACAATTCGATCTTCCAAGGGTTTAATCGTCATATCGATCTCCGTAACTATTCGCTGATCATCCGTCAGCGGTCTATCCCTGAATTCCAAGATGTTTCAACCACGACCGGCGAACTAAGTACCGGCCGAGGGATCGGCCACAAGGCTGACCCCGCCGCCCAGAAAAGGGCGACTTACATCATGTCCATGCCCCCCATGCCGCCCATACCACCCATTCCTCCCATGCCTCCCATACCGCCCATCCCACCCATGCCGCCACCCGGAGGGCCGCCGGCATCCTTGGGTTTGGGTTTCTCAACGATGATGGCATCCGTGGTAAGCAGCAGCGTGGAAACGCTCGCCGCATTCTGCAGGGCGCTGCGCTCAACCTTGGTCGGTGTGATGATTCCAGCTTTGATCATATCCGGCTCATAATCCAGAGTCAGGGCGTTGAAGCCGAAGTTATCTTTCCCGGCCATAATCTTCTTCACCACCACCGCGCCATCCTCGCCCGCATTTTCCGCGATGCAGCGTGTCGGCTCCTGAAGAGCCCGGCGCACAATCTGCACACCGGTCTTTTCATCACTCGATTCGGTCTTGATGGAATCCAGGACCGAGAGGCTGCGAATCAGCGCCGTCCCGCCGCCCGGCAGAATGCCTTCGGCAACCGCCGCACGTGTAGCGTGCAGGGCATCTTCCACACGGGCCTTTTTCTCCTTCATCTCAGATTCGGTCGCGGCGCCGACATTAATCTGCGCCACACCGCCGGCGAGCTTGGCCAGCCGTTCCTGCAATTTTTCACGATCATAATCCGAAGTGGTGGTGTCGATTTCGCGGCGTATCTGCTCGATACGGGCCTGAATCGCCTTCGACTCGCCGACCCCCTCGATGATCGTGGTGTTGTCGGCGTCGATCTCAATTTTACGGGCCTGACCCAGATCGGCAATCGTCACCTTTTCCAGATCAATCCCGAGATCTTTCATAATCGCCCGGCCGCCGGTCAGCACGGCAATATCTTCCAGCATCGCCTTACGACGATCTCCATAACCCGGCGCCTTGACCGCCGCCACGCTCAGAATGCCCCGGAGTTTATTGAGTACCAGCGTCGCCAGAGCTTCAGATTCAATATCTTCCGCAATAATCAGCAGCGGACGCTTGGCCGCCTTGGTTTTCTCAAGAATGGGAACCAGTTTGGTCGCACTGGAAATCTTATCCTCGTAAACCAGAATGAACGGCTTATCGAGCACCACCATCATGTCATCCTGATTGGTGATGAAGTTCGGTGAGATGTATCCCCGGTCAAACTGCATCCCTTCGACAACATCCACAAACGTTTCGAGCGATTTCCCCTCTTCCACCGTGATCACGCCGTCTTTACCCACCTTGTCAAAGGCGTCGGCCATGATGCTGCCGATTTCCCGGTCGTTGTTGGCGCTCACCGCCGCGACATTGGCCACTTCCGTTTTGTTGGTCGCATCCAAAGGCTTGGAGAGTTTGCCCAGATTTTTGATCACCGCATCAACCGCCAACCGAATGCCGCGGGCAAGTGCCATAGCGTCGGCACCGGCCGCAAGATTTCGATACCCTTCCTTAAAGATCGCCTCTGCCAGAACGGTAGCCGTGGTGGTTCCGTCGCCGGCTACATCGCTGGTTTTTGTGGCGGCTTCTTTGACAAGCTGGGCCCCCACATTTTCAAATTTGTTTGAAAGCTCAATTTCCTCCGCCACAGACACGCCATCCTTGGTGACGGTCGGGGCGCCCCACCCCTTATCCAAAATGGCGTTCCGCCCACGGGGCCCCAGCGTGCTTTTAACTGCCGAGGCCAGCTTGGTGACTCCCTCAAGCAAACTTTTACGTGCGTTTTCATCAAAACTGATCTGCTTTACTGCCATCGAGATAAACTCCTTTTATGTCGCCCCGGCTCTTGAGGCCTGCCAACATTCAGCACGGCATACTCGCGGCGATCTTACCCGTTTCCGCGCAGCGCCCATGGCCGGACACGCTCACCGGTCATGCAACCGCTATGCCAAGATCGAATCCCGGCACGCATGTATCGACATAACCATATGCAAAACAACTACTTAACGAATAATTCGGCATTAGGTTACCAGCCGAAACTTCAACAGAATTTCTGCCGCTGTGGCAGCGAGGTATGAGTGACCCCTCCCCAGGTTTGCCATAACGGCAGTGAAATGCGGAGGCACCCCTCCATGGCCCCTGCCGACAGGCAGATGCCGCGTCACGAACCGTCAAATCATCATCTTGATCCCCAAAAGGGCATCGGGACTCAAGGGCAGCGCGAGGCCTCGGGCACGGGCCGGGATGTATTCTTCCGCTTTACCCGCATGATGAACGTAAAGACACGCGGGGTCCGCCATGGAAGCTGCCTCACTCACGCAGCCTTGGTATCATCCAGCAACGCGGATCGGCCTCGGCCCACAGCCCAGACCATTTTCACGTTCTCACCGGTTCACCCATTCGCCGGGCCACCGCAAACCAGTGCCGTTGCCGAATATCGAGGTGAAATACGCATACTCAGAGGCGGTCAGCGTAAGCAGCAACGCCAGAAAGCCAATCCAATACGGAACCATCGGGAGAATCGATGAAACCACCGCAACGACCGCTCCGCCGCCCGCGGGGAGATGAGGAATCCAGTCGCAACTCAATCCCGGATCGGCAAGCGTCTACAGAGTTCCATACATCGCCGCACAGAAAATCAGCGCCGCCAGAGGGATACCGGTGAGTCCGGCAGCCGCAGTCAAATGATGGTTTTTTATATTCATGGATAAATCCTTGACGAAATCACGCGTATATCACATTTGCGAATCATTCGCATTTTGCCAAATCCCGGCAATTTTGCGCCAAAATGCGAGCAGAATTTGTAATTCGGCCCATCCATTAGTATAATACTAATATGGGAGTGTCAGTTCGACAACGAGAAAGCAAGCGTAGCGACTCTTTAGGATTTCGGTTTTGGGAGTTACTCACATGCTCACTCGTTTCCATTGCGGCTTGTCCGCCGCTGTCTTCGCGTCATCCGTTTTATCAGCCTCAGCGGTCTTCGGGGCAACAACAGGAACGGTCCTGTTCAATCCGTATCTTTACGGTTCCCTCGGCTCGTTGAACATCAATTCCGGTACAGTGGATATCAACACCGGTACCGCGACTTCCGCCCCGACCCTCACCATCGGCTCATCCACATACACGGGGTATATCAGCAATCAGAATGGCATGGCTCAGGGGGAGTCCAACGGCATTCCCTATGTCGGCGTGTTTGATTTCTCATCCATCAACATCGGCTCAGGCGTTACGGTGAACATCACCGGCACCAATGGCTTGGCGTTGCTGAGCCAGAGCAACACGAATATCGCGGCAACCCTCTCGGTTAGCGGAAGCAATGCGGTCAGCGACACGGGCGGTGCGGGTGGCCCCGGCGGCTTCGCGGGAGGCAATGGGGGCAGCAATCCAACCAACGGACAAGGGCCGGGCGGCGGACAGGCGGATGGCAACCCGGGCCCCACCTACGGTAATTTGGACCAGGCGCTTTACGGGGGCAGTGGCGGTGGCGGCGGTATCGCGAGCGGAGGCGACGGGGGTGGCGGCGCGTTGGACGTCACCGCTGTGGGCAGCCTGACGGTGGCTAACATTAACGCACTCGGTGGTGGTGGCGGCATCAACTTCGCGAGCGGTGGCGGCGGTAGTGGTGGGGCAGTCATCCTCAGCGGCAATACCGTTTCGGATTCCGCCGTTGTTTTCGCCTATGGGATGTCCGGTGGCCACGCGAGCGCGGGTGCTGGTGGCGGCGGCAGTTTCGGCGGCGCCGGCCTGAGCGGAATTTCTAATGCGGATGGTTATAATTTCGGCGGCGATGGGGGCAACGGACAAGTTCTGATCCAATCGACCTCCCCCAACCAATCTTCCAGCTTTGTCACCACGGGGCTATTCAACGGTGCCGGAGTTACCACCGAACAAATAGCGCCATTGCAACAGCCGCTTTTGGCCCCATCCAAGATTGATTTCGGCCAGGTGCGTACCGGCACAACAGCCGTAGAAAATCTCACCTTCCAGAACAGCGGCACCGGCACCATTACGGGCCAATACACACCGGTGCTCCCCTCCGGCATGTCCGGCAACTCAGGCACGTTTTCACTCTCGGGTGGTCAGTCCAGCACGTCCGCCATTTCCTTCGCCCCCGTCGCCCGCGGCACCTACAGCGGCACCGTCAGCTACACCTCCAATGTGGTCGTTGGCAATGCCAACATCACCGGCACCGCCGTCGGCCCGGTGTTTTCCACCAATGTCGGCACCACGCCCCTGACGGTTATTAACCTCGGCAAGACAGCGCCGGGATCACCCGCCACGTTTGACCTGAAAATCTCCAACATCAGCACCGATGATGTCAACGGCACCAATTTGGCCAATCTGACGCTGGAGAGCGAAAATATCACCGGCCCGACCGCCAATGCGTTTTACATCGTGCCGCTGACACAGAATGTTCTCGGCAATGCGGCAGCCGATTCGCCCCTGAGCAACTCGACGGATCTCACGATCGTGTTTGATCCGACAATCAGCGGAAACTTTGCCGATTATCTCACGATCACGACGGATCAAGGTGCGCCGCTGGGCGATGTGGGCCAACAGTTCACCTACGAACTGATGGGAAGCACCGGCGGATCACCGACGCCCGAACCCGCAGCCTTGACGCTGATGGGCTTGGCCTCGCTGGCGCTGATGCTGTCTCGCAAGCAGCAGCCCAGACGGCGGCACGGGTGAGCGACCCCGGGGTATGTGAAAATAATATTAACCTTAAAAGACGGGGAACGTCCATGTCTCGCGCGGAACCGCGGAGTGAGTTAAGGCGTTACGACAAAGCAAATAAATCCCCCTGCCGGATATTCGGTGATGCTGTGAGTCTACTGCGGCCGAAAAAGCCATCAACATAATGCGCAGCACCACCCCTGATTTCGTGATAATGCGTTTTTACCACCGAAGCGCGAAACTGGGGCCAACCACGGGTTGCCCCCCATGCGTCCACACGGCGAGGCTTGCTTCATGGTTTCAGGAGTGCGAAGCCTGGTATTTGTTCAAACGGGTGCTTCACGACGCCGCGAGTTCACCCCGCACCCGCTTTGCAGCCTGCACCATGTGGGTCAAGGCCGGGATGACCTCTTCCCACCGGCGCGTCTTTAAGCCGCAGTCCGGATTGATCCACAACTGCTCCGGCCTGAGCACCTTGAGCATCTCCCGGATCAGCGCGTGGATTTCAGCTTCGGATGGAACCCGCGGCGAATGGATGTCGTAAACGCCCGGCCCGATCTCGTTCGGATACCGACGTTCTGACAACACCTTGAGCAGTTCCATCGAACTCCGCGCCGCCTCAAGTGAAATCACATCGGCGTCCATCTCAATCACAGCATCGAGAATCTCGCCATAGTTGCAATAGCACATGTGCGTATGGACCTGTGTCTGAGCTGATGCACCGGCAGCCGAAAGTCGAAATGCATCGACCGCCCACCGCAAATAGGCCGGCTGATCCGCCTTGCGCAGAGGAAGCCCCTCACGTAATGTCGGTTCGTCAATCTGGATGATGGAAATTCCTGCCGCCTGCAAGTCCTTCACCTCATCCCGGATGGCCAGCGCAATCTGAAAGCACGTCTCCCAGCGCGGCTGATCATCCCGGACAAAGGACCAATTCAAAATAGTAAGCGGACCGGTCAGCATCCCCTTTACAGGCTTCTGCGTCAACGACTGGGCGTAAAGCGTGTGGTCAAGGGTGATCGGTTGGCGGCGATGCACATCTCCAAAGATGATCGGCGGCTTGACGCAGCGGGAGCCGTAACTTTGAACCCATCCGAATTGCGTGGTGGTGAAACCGGCCAGATGGGCGCCAAAATATTCCACCATATCCGTTCGCTCATATTCGCCATGAACCAGAACATCCAGCCCGATCTGCTCCTGCACGGAAAGCGTATGGCGAATCTGCTCACGGATATGTTCTTCGTATTGACTTCCATCCAGCCGACCGGCCAGGTATTGAGCCCGTGCCTTGCGGACATCCGGTGTCTGCGGAAAGGAGCCGATGGTGGTTGTCGGCAATCGGGGCAGTCGCAGCCGCTGAGCCTGAAGGCCGCGACGTTGATCGTACGGCAGAGGCCGATGGAACATGGCGGGTTTCAAGGCCGCAACCCTTTCGCGCACGGCCGGATCATGAAAAGCACCGGGCTGGCGGCGCTGTTCCAGTGCGGCCGTACAGGTGTCCAACTCACCCGCAATCGCCTTTCGTCCGAACCGGGCCCCTTTCGCCAGCGCTGCCACTTCGTGCAGTTTCTGCACGGCGAAGGCAAGCATGTTTTGAACCTCTGGTGAGAGCCCGGTTTCAAGCCGGGCATCCAGCGGCACGTGCAGCAGCGAACAGGACGGAGCGATCATTACGCGTTCCGCTCCGAAAGCCCCGATCGCCCGCTCCACCCATCCCAGCAGCCGATGAAGATCCGCCCGCCAGACGTTCCGGCCGTCAACTATGCCGAGTGATACCGCCGGACCGGTTCGCTTTCGGGCGATGAGCTTTTCAAGCAGATGCGGTGCACGGACCAGATCCAGATGCAGCCCCGCGACCGGCAGGTCGGCCAGCCGGTCCAGGCGATCCCCGATGTCCGCGAAGTACGTTGTCAATAGAATTTCAATGCCAGAGTTCCGTTCGCCGATCCGTCGGCAAGCCGTTTCAAAGGCGCCCATGGAGGCATCGTCGAGATCAAGCGACAGGCAGGGTTCGTCCATCTGCACCCATGTCGCCCCCGCATCGCGCAGCCGTCTGAGAAGCTCGACGTAAACCTCGGCCAGTTCCGGCAGACGGTGGAGCACCGGACCGCCGCTCTCGGCATCCCGGCCGAGCATCAGCAGTGAAAACGGCCCGAGAATCACCGGCCGCGTGTGAATGCCCAGCGCCGCCGCCTCGAGAAATTCCCGCACGGGTTTGTCATCGAGCAATTGAAACGGCCGACCGGAACTGAACTCCGGCACGATGTAGTGATAATTCGTATCGAACCATTTGGTCATCTCCATGGCGGGCAGATCGCGGCGGCCGCCCCCACCGACACGTCCGCGGGCCATGGCAAAGTAATCCGGAAGCGTGACGGACTCCGTGATTCCGAATCGCTCCGGAATGGCACCGACCATCACGGCAGCATCCAGCACATGGTCGTAGAAGGAAAAATCATTGCTCGGGATATGATCCATCCCCGCCGATTTCTGCAGCAGCCAGTTCTGGCGACGGATCGACGCAGCCGCCGCCTGCAGCTCGGCCTCGTTCACCTCACCAAACCAATATCGTTCGAGGCACCTTTTCAATTCGCGGCCGGGGCCGATCCGTGGAAAACCGAGGTTGGAAGCTATAACCATGATTCTCAATACTCCAAATTAACAATGAATGACGCCCGCCTCACCAGACCAGCAGTCCGCCGGATTGATATTCGGTTACGCGCGTTTCGAAAAAGTTTTTCTCCTTCCCCAGATCAATCGTTTCGCTCATCCATTTGAACGGGTTGGAGGAACCGAAATGCAGGGGCAGGCCGATGCGCTCCAGGCGCCGATCCGCAATGTACTGCACATATTCACGAAACAGGCCCTTGTTGAGGCCCAAAATGCCATCGGGCAGGCAGCTTTCCGCATACTGAACTTCATACTCAACCGCATCGAGGATCATCTGCACAATCTCAGCCTGCAAATCGGCTCTCCACACGTGCGGATTTTCCTCTTTGATGGCATTGATCAGATCGATGCCAAAGTTCAGATGGATGCTTTCATCACGCAGAATATACTGAAACTGCTCACCGATGCCGGTCATCAGATTGCGGCGGTGCAGCGAGAGAATCATCACAAATCCGCTGTAGAAGAAGATACCTTCCATGATGACATAAAAGCCGACCAGGTTTTTGATGAACTCACCGATTCCCTCCGGCGTTGCCGTCGTGAAATCAGGTTCCAGCACGCGGCGTGTGAGGCGCATCACAAATTCGTCCTTGCCGGCGATGGAATCCACTTCGTGATACATATTAAATACTTCACGCCCGTCGAGCGCCAGCGATTCACAGATGTAATGGAACGTATGGGTGTGCACCGCCTCTTCATACGCCTGGCGCAACAGATACTGGCGGGCCTCCGGATTCGTGATGTGCCGGAAGATGGCCAGCACAATATTATTTCCCACGAGACTCTCGCCCGTGGAAAAAAAGCCGAGGTTACGCTTGATGACCAGCCGCTCCGCGTCCGAAAGGGTATCGGACTTCCACAGTTCGATGTCCTTCTGCATGGATACCTCGCTGGGGAGCCAGTTGTTGGCGCAACCGTTGATGTAATGCTCCCATGCCCACTGGTATTTGAGCGGCCAGAGCTGATTGACATCCACGGCGGTGCAATTAAGCAGCCGTTTGTTGTCGGCGTCTATTTTCCGGGACAGATCGTGGGGTGCCGAGATAGTTCCTGTGCAGCAACTCATGATGGGTTCTCCTTAACACACGGTATCATTTATTCAACTATTGATGCCACCTACTGGCAGGCTTCACAATCCGGATTATCCACCCGGCAGGCGGGGGTTGCGGTTGCCGTGGCGAGAACCGGCTCGGAGAGTGCGGCACTGCGGCCGATGGCCACCTCCGCCGACGCCGAGCGGCTTTTCATCCACCGCGGCTGAATGCCATGCCGATTGATATCCAGACTGGATTTTTCAATCTGGGTTGCCGCCTGCCCCCGCAAATAATATGTCGTCTTGAGGCCCTTGCGCCACGCCAGAACATACATGTCGTGGAGAGCCGCGCCGGAGGGTCGATCAATATAAAGATTCAACGATTGCCCCATGTCGATCCACTTCTGGCGGCGGCTGGCGGCTTCCATGATCCACCGGGGTTCGATTTCAAATGCGGTCCGATACAGGCTTCGGATGTCGGCCGGGATACGATCAATGGCGACAATTGAACCATCGTGATATTTGATTTCATCCAGCATGCCAGTATCCCACAGGTCCAGTGCCTTGAGATCGTCAATGAGATATTCATTGACGATGGTGAATTCGCCCGAGAGATTCGACTTGGTGAAAAGATTCCGATACTGCGGTTCAATCGACTGCGTACAGCCGGCGATATTGGAAATGGTGGCCGTCGGGGCAATGGCGAGAATCTGGCAGTTACGCATCCCGTTTTGCCGCACCGCCTCGCGAACCTGCTCCCACGGCATGGTGGTGGAGCGGTCCATATCAAGATCGCCACCGCGCGCCGCCGCAAGCAGTTCGATCGTGTCGATCGGCAGCAGGCCGCGATCCCATTTCGATCCCCGATAGCTGGTGTAAACTCCCCGCTCCTTCGCCAGTTCGGTCGAGGCAAGAATCGCGAAGAAGCTGATCGCCTCCATGCTGCGGTCCGCCAGGTCCACGGCCTGCGGATCGGCGTAGCTGATCCGAAGCTTGAAGAGCATATCTTGAAAACCCATGATCCCCAGCCCCACCGGCCGATGCTGCAGATTGGACCGTCGCGCTTCCGGCGTCGGGTAGAAATTGATGTCGATCACGTTATCCAGCATCCGCATGGCCGTGCGAACGGTAGATTCCAATTGATGTAGATCCAGCCCGTCACGGCCGAGGTGCTCGGCGAGATTGATCGACCCGAGATTGCAGACGGCGGTTTCCTCGGGACTGGTATTGAGAAGGATTTCCGTGCACAGATTGGAACCATGCACGCGTCCGACATGATCCTGCGCCGAGCGGATGTTCGACGGGTCCTTGAAGGTAATCCACGGATGGCCCGTTTCGAAAAGATGAGAAAGCAGATGCCGCCATAATTTCACGGCGGGGACGGTTTTGTGCTGACGGAGCAATCCGCGTGCGGCGAGGTTTTCGTAGTGGGCGTAGCGGGCTTCAAATTCGGGGCCGTAGAGGCCATGCAGATCGGGCGCTTCGTCCGGGCTCAGGAGCGTCCAGTCGCCGTTGTTCTCCACGCGTTTCATGAATAGATCGGGAATCCATGCGGCGGTATGCATGTCGTGGGTGCGGCGGCGCTCGTCGCCGGTGTTCTTGCGCAGTTCGATGAAATCCTCAATCTCAAGGTGCCAGATTTCCAGATACGCACACACCGCCCCCTTGCGCTTCCCTCCCTGATTCACCGCCAGGGCTGTGTCGTTGACGATTTTCAGAAACGGAATCACACCCTGACTTCGGCCGTTGGTGCCGCGGATAAAGGCGTTGGCGGCGCGGATGTTGGTCCAGTCGTTGCCCAAGCCGCCGGCCCATTTGCTCAGCGCCGCATTGTCGCCGATGACCTTGAAGATGTGCCCCAGATCATCGCGAACGGTTGAGAGATAACACGAACTCAATTGCGGATGCACCGTCCCGCTGTTAAAAAGCGTCGGCGTGGCCGACACAAAGCGGTAGGTCGAAAGCACCTCATAAAATTCCATTGCTCGCTCATTGCGGCCGGCTCCCTCGTGCAGGGCCAGACCCATCGCCACGCGCATCCACAGGTATTGCGGAAGTTCCAGTAATTGCTGATCATGGCGGATCAGATAACGATCCGCCAGCGTCTGAAGGCCAAGATAGGTAAACGTTTCGTCCCGGTCCGAACGAATGGCCCGGGCCAGCAGCTCCAAGTCGAATTCCGCCAGCCGCGGATCGAGCAGACCCGCATCAATTCCGGCGTGCACATACGGAGCCAATCCGCGCTCGATCATCGTCGCCTCGACGCCGGTGTCTTCCGGAATTCCGAACACCTCGCGATAAAGCGTTTTGAGCAGGAGGCGCGTGGCCACCCGGCCATACTCCGGCTCGCTTTCGATACGCGTCCGTGCCGAGAGAATGGCCGCCAGCGTAACCTGCGATTCCGTGGCCCCGTCAAATAGCGACGCAACCGTATCGGCAATGAGTTCCTCCGGACTGCAATGCTTCAATCCGGCGCAGGCGGAGTAAATCGTCCGTTTCAGGGCGTGGATATCCAGCGGTCGGCGGTTGCCCCCAGCATCCAATACCGCGATGCCTTGCCCCGGCCCCCGCGCGTGAGTTCCGTCGCCCGTCAGCGTGCGCACCCGGGCCCGCTCCTGGCGATAGAGAATATAGCGCCGGGCCACGTTGTAGCAGCCGGCCTGCATCAATGATATTTCAACAATATCCTGAATATGCTCAACGTGAAGCGCCTCGCCGGATGCGCCGGCTTTGCGAACGGCGTCGAGCACCCGATCGGCCGATTCCCGCACCAGCTTTTCCATCTCCGCCGACGGGGCCTGACCGTCCTGCTGGCCCAATTCAGAATTGAACGCAGCGCGAATCGCCTGCACAATCCGCTGCGCGTCAAATTCCACCACACGACCATCGCGCTTCCGCACCGACATCCTGCCCATTGCATCAACCATCGCGAACTCCTTTCAAAACCGCCGCCCATCGGCCGCCGCGGTCGATGGAACAGGCGTTGATTTCATGCTTCGGGGAGATGGCAGATGGGCGCAGGGACATACAGATCAGCTGCCGGGCAAAAAACGCCCGTGCTGACTGCGTATGCAGACATCGACCATCGCTCCCGCGAGCGAAGCAGACCTGCGGATGGGTTTGGCGCTGAAATCTGCCGCAGCGGAAAGCCCATCAGACGAAGGTGGCGCAAGGCTGAGGCAATTTAGTCCGAAACCTTCCCGCGAGGTTCTGGTAAAAAGCCGCCCCGATCGGGGACGGTCGCCGGCAGGTCTTCGGACTCACAGGCTGACGGGCGCTGGTAAGAGCAACCCATTTTCCTACTTGCCGTCACTTCCCGTTCCATGGGGATGGAACAGTGTCGGGGCTATAGGGCCACCGGACGGCGTTCGTTCCTGTTTACCGCTGCGGGGCAGTTCCGGATTCACACCGGATTCCCTCTTACGTTGCCACACAACACTAAATGTTGAGGGCAAACCAGCTATAGGCACATGATATAGCGGTATCGATTCTTGTCAACCCCCAGCGAATCCGCCCATCCGCGGGGGGTTTGTGGTGGAAACTTTTGGCCCTGATTGCTCAATAATGCTGTTTTTACCCCTGAAGTGCGAAACTTTGGCCCAGTTGTAGCCGTGGCATGACACTACAGCCTAAAGCTTTGGCGGACGGCGTATGGCCAGAGCCGGAAAAACCGGGGATGGCGTCCCGTGGGCAAACCGCCCGGCTGTGAGGAAACATGCCGCAAGCGCCATATCCGACGCTTGGGCCCGCAAGTTTGAGGTGACAACATGATTTTACCATCCAACCCGCGTGGTACCGCCAAGCGGCCGGAAGTCCGAGACGCCGCACTCCCTTTGCCGCACGATGAGGCCGGCGAGCGACATGTGATCGCCTCAATCCTGATTGACCCGGAATGTTTCAGCGATGTGGTTGAGATTCTGCCCACGCCCGGCGCCTTTTTCGGGCTCCTCCCCCAGGCGGTCTACGGCGCGATGCTGGCGCTTCAAAGTGCTGGCGACCCGATTGATATCTACACGGTCTCGGCCCGGCTCCGCGAGAGCGGATATCCCCGCCTCGATGACGCCCATGCCTACCTTACCGAGGCCCTCAATTCCCTTCCATCCGCCGCCAACGCCATCACCTACGCTAAAACCGTCGCTGAACTCTGCGAGCGGCGCCGGCTTTCCCTTGCGCTCCGCAATGCACTGCGCGGATTGCACTCCGGCGCAACGCGGGAAAGCATACTGGCGACCTTGGACGCGGAATCGCAGATGCCCGAACCGGCAGTTAAAGAGGAAAAGCGGCGGCCGATGATGCATTCCGCCGCCTACCACGGCGTGGCGGGTGAATGGGTGCGGTTGATCGATCCCCACACCGAGGCCGACCCCGCCGCGACGCTGCTGCAGTTTCTCATTGCCTTTGGCAACGCCGCCGGACGCGCAGCCCATTTTCATATCGGGGCCACGAAGCATTATCTGAATTTATTTGGATGTCTGATCGGTGCGACCAACGCGGGCCGAAAGGGCACATCCCTCGAAGGCGCCCTGCTGCCCGTCCGATTGATTGATGAGGCGTGGGGAGATCGGTGCCAGGCGACCGGTTTATCCAGTGGCGAGGGGTTGATCGATGCGGTTCGCGATCCGCAAGTTCAAGCTGATCAGATCATCGATGCGGGGGTTCAAGACAAGCGCCTGCTGGTGATCGAAACCGAACTGGCCGCCCCGATGCAGCGGATGGGCCGCGACGGCAACACCCTCTCGACCATCGTCCGGCAGGCGTGGGACGGCGGGCGGCTGCAGACGATGACCAAGGGAAGCCCGATGCGGGCCACGGATGCCCATATCAGCATCATCGCCCACATCACACCGGAAGAACTCCGCCGACTGTTAACCGCCAACGAGCAGACGAATGGATTTGCGAACCGCTTTCTGTGGTGCTTTGTGCATCGCAGCAAGTACCTTCCCTTTGGGGGCCGGATCGATGAGGCCCTGCTTGCACCGATCCACGGTCATTTGATGGATGCCCTTGAATTTGCCGCCCAACCGCGGGAAATCGTCATGAGCCAAGATGCCGCTGCGGCGTGGGAGGGATATTACCGACAACTGACGGCCGATCTGCCGGGCGTGGTGGGAGCCATGACGGCACGGGGTGCGCCGATGGTGCGGCGGCTGGCGTGCATTTATTCGTGCCTGGATTTTTCGGAAAAAGTGGAATTGGTGCATCTTGAGGCGGCGATGGCGATCTGGAATCATTGTCGGGAATCGGTGGAATATGTTTTTGGTGATTGGGAGAGCAGCGACCTTGACGGGTTGGTCGACTGGATCGATAACCGCGGCGGCAGCGTGACGGTTCGTGAGGTGGCGAGGATGGCTCCAAGGCGATACCGTCGCAACGCCGAGGAGTGGTTGGAAAAATTGATCGCCGCCGGCGAAGGGAATTGGGATATACCGGATTGTCCGGGGCCCGGACGACCAAGGAACTTATTCAGGCTTGCGACGCTGGCGACGGTGACGGAAGTTGAGAATGCCCCTGACGAAAGGAATAACGTCGCCGTCGCCAGTGTCGCCGATGCCGCAAGCGCCGAAGATTCTGTCGATTCCCCATCGGAACCGGAGGATGGTATGTGACCGCAGCCGCTGCGCCGGAGCACGTGGGAACAGAGCAGCCGATCAGCAGAGCCTACGGCCGTGCCTCGCGCGGAGGCGGTGCGGTCAAGCGTGCAGACACACGGCCAATGCCTCTGAGCACCTTTACATCGGCGAGAATCCGTTCAATGACATCGCCACGACCGTGCGAGGTAACCCCGAGCGAAAGCGATTCATAGGACGCGATATCATCGACCGCGTTATGGAAGCCGCACCCGACACCCAATGGCGGCTGATCATCGCCCTGGCCCGGTATGGTGGGCTCCGAACGCCAAGTGAGACACTGGCCTTGAAATGGGAGCACATCGATTGGGAGCAGGGACGCATCACTGTGCCATCGCCCAAGACCGAGCACCACGCGGGGAGAGACCGCCGAGTTATCCCAATGTTCAGGGAATTATCTCCACTGCTGATGGACGTATTCGAGCAGGCCGAACCGGGCGTGCCATGGATTATCACCCGCTACCGTGACCCATCAGCCAACCTCCGCACCCAACTGCTCCGCATACTCGGGCGGGCGCGCGTATCGCCCTGGCCAAAACTGTTTCACAATCTGAGGGCATCACGCGCAACTGAACTTTGCAATGATCATCCCGCTCACGTGGCAGCTTACTGGCTGGGGCACAGCGAAAACATCGCACGCGAATTTTATCTCACTGTAACCGACGACCACTTCGCCAGAGCGACTGGAAAAGCGGCGCAAAAAGCGGCGCAGTCAATGCCAGAAACAGGTGGAAATCCCCCGCAACCGGCAACCGAGGCTATTCAGGAAAGGCCCATTTTACGGGGGTTTTCTGACACTTTCATTTCGGTTCAACCTAATCTACTACCCCCAACCGGATTCGAACCGGTGTATGCAGACTGAGAATCTGCTGTCCTAGGCCTCTAGACGATGGGGGCGGACGAATTAACGTTAGACGGCGGCTGGGTGATTGTCAATGCGCAGAAAAAAGGGGCTTGTTGCCAAGCCCCTTTGATGATCACTGCGATGCGATTCGTGAATCAGACACCGACGGCGACGCGGGAAGAGGCTGCTCTTTCCGGCTCAACCCAGTTGCTTTCACGACCCGCTTCTTCAAGCGACTTGCCAGCCGGTTCCTTGATGCAGATCGCGGTAAGGATCAGCCCGACCATCGACATACCAAAGGACAGGTACATGCCGCCGGAGAACCCAAGCTTGGCCAGAATGGGGCCCAAGGCGATGACTCCAATGAACGCGCCAATCTTGGCGATACCGGCAGAAATTCCAAACCCTGTCGCCCGCAGATTAACCGGGAAGAGTTCGGAGGAGAGAACATACGTGGTCACGTTGGGGCCGAATTCCGCGAAGAAATAGCTGAGCCCGAAGATGGTGATGAATCCAGTGGCATTCTGGCTCAGCGATGGGACCGCACCGAGTACGAGGAACATGAGGCCCATCAAGGCGAAGCCCGCCATCTGAATCGTCTTGCGTCCAAGCCGGTCGCAGAACATGAAGGCCGCCACATAGCCAGGGACGGCAAAAATTCCAAAGATCAGCACGTTCCATGCTACCGACGCCAAAATTCCACCATGGGGCGCGACGGATTTGATGATCATCGGCATGCCGATGGTGTTGCCGTAGTAGGCGTAGTCAAAGACGAACCAGGCACCAGCCGTGCCGAGCAGGGTTAAGGCGTATTTGGAGAGGGGCTCACGGACAACCGCGTCCTTTCCGGCGGCCGAGGTGACGCCATCGGAATAGCGGGTGAGTGATGCGGCGGCCTCTTCCGCGCGGCCTTTCGCACGGGCGAGCCAACGCGGAGATTCCGGCATGGTGCGACGAAGGATGATGACACCCAAAGCCGGCAGAGCACCGACACCCAAGGCGATGCGCCAGGTGAGGTCGTGGCTGACACCTGCGGCAAGCAGGGTAAGCACGACGATGGGGCCAAGCAAGAAGCCGAGGGCTTGACACGAGAAGACCATGCCGACCATCTTTCCGCGATTTTGACGGTTGGCATATTCAGCCATCAGCGTTCCGGAGAGGGGATAATCACCACCGATACCGAAACCCATGACGGTACGCCAGATAATCATTGCAATCGGACCGCCAGCGAACGCGCTGCCGATGGCGCCGATGGTCATCAGCACCGCCTCAATTCCATAGACGCTTTTGCGACCGATTTTATCGGCGATAAACCCGAAGGCCATCGCGCCAATGAATGTCGCCGCGAGCGAGACCGACGCGACCAACCCCATGAGCATGGTAAAGCTGCCAGCTCCGTGCGGATCGCCGGCGAGAAACGCCTTTTTCCATTCCGGCCCGGCCAGTGCCAAAGCGGTACCGATGACCGTGAGGTCATAGGCGGATGTAAAGAACCCCATACCCGCCGTGATGATGGCGCGAAGATGGAAGCCGCTGAATTTTACTTCATTCAGTGCTTCGGACACCTCGCGGGCATGCAGTTGGTTGTTGACTGCCGCAGCCATGAAGTTGCCTCCTCTAATAGGGCCAGATAAGCCTGACGGTCGAAACATGTAAGCGGCTTGGTGCCGCGAACTGATCCGACCGCCGGGATTTTGATCGCCCCAGAACAACTGTAGCGACAAAACCCCCTGCGTTCATGACGAACAGGATATGGGTGTCAAGTTTAGTACCGCTTAAGCTTGCGCTAAGATTTGGTTAAGCCTGATGGCAGCCGCACGAAAAGATCGTAAAATCATGCAAAACAGCATCTTATGATGATTGAACCCAGCTCCGGTCGAGCCATTCCGCCGCCGTTTGGTGCCAAAATTCGGCAAAAAATGCGTTTTTTTCAGAGCGGGGCTACCGGCTACCCTTTCCGAACCGACGCACCACGCGGCTTGATCGATGTCAAAGCGAGCACACGCCGGCAAAAAGCTGCGTACGTTTCACCTCGTCCCGTCGATAGATCGTCAAGAGAATAAAATCGATCGGTTGATGGAGACTCATTTACCAATTTTTCCATGTCGAGCCGACGCTGGGGGATGTTTACCACCGTCCAGCATTCGGTGAATCCCCTTTTTCGCGCCTTCTGATGGCTTTTCTCAGCCTCTCCGATCCTGTTGTGGATGTTCGATATATCGCTTCCGCTCTTCACCTCGATGGCCACCACGTTTCTGATTTCGCCCTCTCCTATCTCCTCGCTGATTACGATGTCGGGGTCTGATGAAAATTTTATTAAAACCATCCGGCCCGTGGCGTTCCTGATGCGGATCGTGTCGCCGGATATCTCGGACGCAGCATGCGAAACGATTTGTCTGATGACCTCAAATGCCACCGCGATGCCCTCGGTTCCGATCAGATTGTTGGCTCCACCGCGGAACTGCGGGCCGACTGTGAGCAGAGTGAGGTCGTCCAAAAACTCGAGGTTTGGCCGAGCCGGCCCGATTTTTTCAAGGAGAAACGATGCGGCCCCGCACAGTGCGGCGCAGAGATCGCCGAGTTGTGGCTCGGCCCGATCGGTGATGATGCCGTCGCTCTCCATTTTCTTGAATTTCGCCGCACTGAACCCCTTGCCGCCATAGA
>JAKAVA010000015.1 GCA_021827645.1 Planctomycetota bacterium | reverse complement strand
CGATCGGCCAATGGGGGTAAGGGGGCCTTCTGCCCACAACCGTAAAAAACCTGCAGCCATGCCACCGATGTATATACAACCATGCATATCTCAGCACTGCCGCGATGACCGTGAATAATCCGGGTTATAACGGAGTGAATACATGGCGTGCCTTATCCAATGGCAGGTTGTGATCTGTTCGTCGCGTTACGGTCGCCCGACCGCTGCGCCAACGCCCTGTACCTATTCCACGCGGCGCCGCGTAAATCACCGGGAAAGGATTACCACCGGTTTGAGGAAGCGGTTCGGATGCTCGCCACCGTTCGCTACGGCTGCGAGAAACCGCTTCGTGGCGGCAATTCTGTTTCGAATCAGCGTGGTATCATCGAGGTAAACGAATGGATCAATGGAAGCCGAGTTAGCCAGAAATTTTCTGTCATCAGCAATAACTTTTTTCTTGTGTCCCATGAACGCCTCGATCTGACCCTTGAGCCACCACGCATCGGCATAATTGGGATTGTGTTTAAGGGCTTCTGCAACAGTCGCCAGCGCTCGAGAGTATCCGGTTTTCATTTTGTAGTTGTAGGCACGCGATAGCTGTACGGTGGCCAACATAGTGAGAATTCGCGGATCCTGCGGAGTGGCGGCTGCCAAGGCTGCGAACGCCTTGCGTTGACCTCGTAACACCCCGGTGCGAAAGATATTGAGCCAGAGCCGCGCCGCACGAATCCGCATGGCAGCGTCCTGCGCAAGCCCCGCAGTCTGCCGCTGTGATATTTCCTCGTCCGCTGCTCGAAGGTAAGCCGCTGCCCGTTGAAACTTCGCTCCACCCAGCAACCCGCCATAGGGGCCGGCAAGAAATGTGGCCAATTCGCCCTCTCTGGCACCTTGTCGAATCAGTGATATTGCTTGGGAGTAGAGCGCGGTTGGCCCGATCTTGGGAATGCTGACGTGCAACCGTAAAACTGGGTCGATCAGTGAAGCCGGGCTCGCCAAATTTGCTCCAGCATTTGCATCAGGATAGACAAAGCAGGCCGACGGGATTGTCTCCCCGTCGGCAAAGTTAACATAAGGCGGGCATACACGACGTGAAGACCAAACCTTAGCCGCACGCCGGATTGGCGCGAGGTGCCAAATATAATCCGCGCTGAGGCGGGGCGCATACTCGACGCCGAAAATGCAAGGTGACACGCTCTGGGTTGCCGTGATGGTTACATAGCCAATCGTCTCTACTTGAGGATGCGGCAGTGGACTGTGAAGAATTTTGGACCATTTTTCTGCATTGGGGCCGGAAGATTTGCCGTCGACCGTTAATCCAACCTCGACGTGGACTTGGACATTGCGGCTCGTGCTCTGAATCTGAATGGTCAGGCGCGAAGGATGTTGTATGCCCACAACCAGCGCTGGCAAAAGCGTCCATGGCCCATGAAGATACATATCGCCCAGCGATGGCGCACGGCTGGGCGCCGCGCCAATTTCACCCGTTCCGAGGCGGGCCGGTTTTGGAACCGCGGACGCCTTAAGGTGCGGAGAACCTACAACTTTCAGTAACCTCGGCGTGTTTTGATAAATAATCTTCGAAGGCACCGTCACGACACCATAAAGGCCCTTGAAAGATTGTACTACCATGGCGGGGCCTGGATAGGCCCGTATACGGGTATTGCTCGTAAAGATACTTATCTTTGGATTTGCCCACGGCCCACCGAGATGTATCCCGGCGTTCCACGCCATAACGCGTAAACGATGGATTCCGATGGCCCAGCCCGCCACAGCGCCTGCCGCAAGTAAAATCAGGGCCGAAAAGCCAAGAACCCGGCGGAATCGCCACCGCTCGCATACGGAATGTTCAGTCGCTGCCGTTGCCATCGGTTCGCCTCCGCATCGACAGATAGGAGTCTATAAACGGCTCGCCAGCTTCGTCTCCCTGCAAAGCCACCGTTGGGACTTGAACCCAAGACCTACGCTTTACGAAAGCGTCGCTCTACCAACTGAGCTACGGCGGCATGAACCAAAAATATACCATCGGCGATGCCATTCGTCCAAACCGCACTCCAGCCTCAACCCGACACCGCCGCAGTTGATACCTGCTCTTTAAGGACTATACTTTTAAGTATGAACATGCTTCACCCCCAATCCGACGCACCTACCCTTGAAAGCCGCGTGCGTGGAGCGCTCGACGAATTGCGGCCACTCATCCAATGGGATGGGGGGGATTTGGAACTGGTGGAAATTACCGATGCCAACGTCGCCGTTATCAGACTCATGGGGGCGTGCGTGGGATGTCCCAGTTCTCAGGCGACGCTTAAAGAGGGGATCGAAAAGAGCCTGCGGGAAAAAGTCCCCGAAATTAACGGGGTGGCGGCTTCCGACGAATAAAAATTTCCTTGGGCAGACCCCTAAACCCATCGCACGGCTTTCACAGCCTGTCGAGCCATTGCGGTGGCGCTTTTTCAATCACTCACGATTCGCTTATAGTTTTGCCTCGGCTTGGCGGGTATGCCGCCCCGCAGTTAGAGCAGTAAAGGAAACATGATGAATCGCATGCGCTTGTTTACCCCCGGCCCCACCAGCGTTCCTGAAGAAGTCCTTCTGGAAATGGCCAAACCGATATTCCATCACCGCACCGCGGAATACCGCGAACTCTTCGCCAACTGCACCAAAATGCTTCAGCAGCTCTTTCAAACGTCCAATCCGGTCGTCACGCTTGCGGGCAGCGGCACTGCAGCATACGAATGCGCCATGATTAACACCATTCCATCCGGCGGCAAGGTGTTGGCCCTGTCCAATGGTAAATTTGCCGAGCGCTGGGTCACCATTGCCAAACGCAACAAATGTCAGATTACGGAACTCAAAGCCGATTACGGGCAGGCCGTTTCGCCGCATCAAGTCGCCGAAGCACTCTCCAAAGACACTTACGACGCCGTGACGATGTGCCATAGCGAAACCAGCACCTGCACCGTGCAGGATCTCAAGGCTATCGCCGCCCATGTGCGTAAAACGCCTGCCATTTTGATCGTCGACGGCATCACAAGCGTGGGGGCCATTGACGTGCAGGCCGACGAGTGGGGCGTGGATATCCTCGTCACGGGATCGCAAAAGGCACTGATGCTGCCGCCGGGCCTGGCGTTTTTAAGCGTATCCGAAAAAGCCCGCAAAAAAGTTGAAACCATCACGCAGCCGAATTTGTATCTGAGTCTGCCGCATTACCTCAAGAGCCTCGCAGACAACGATGTGCCTTGGACGCCAGCGGTTTCGTTGGTACGTGGCTTGAATGTGGCGCTCAGCATGATTCTAAGTCGCGGTCTGCCGCATGTGTTCAAATCGACCCATGCCTATGCGTCCGCCACGCGTTCCGCCGCCACCGCACTGGGGCTCAAGGTGTTTTCTTCCAGCCCGGTCGATTCCGTTACCGGTATTATTTATCCTGAAGGAATTATCGATAAAGAATTCCGCACGGCCCTGCGCAAAAAATTCAATGTCCACATTGCCGCCGGCCAGGGAAGCATGGAAGGCAAAATATTCCGTATCAGTCACATGGGATATGTCGATGCCTACGACACGCTCGGCGTGATCAGCGCTTTGGAAACGGTGCTTCGCCAGCAGGGGTATCGGTTTACCTTCGGTGCCGGTGTGGCGGCAGCACATCAAGAACTTGCCGATCAACTGGGCTGATGGTCTATCTCAGTCGTCATCCGGTCATCTAAGGCAGCAGGAAAAACATAGCCGCGCGAAATCGCTGGGTGGGATTTGCCAACGCTATTGCAAATAATTACTGAATCATTTCTAATTGAATTGTTAGAGCCGTTGGAAATTAGGTGCTTTGTGTGACGGAGAATTAACCATGAGAAGTGGGAAACCGCGTTTAATAAGACAACTCAATGATCGTTCAGTTTTCGAAGCGATTGAAGAAATGGGCCTTTCATCAAGGGCTCAGCTCAGCCGAATCACCGGGGGCAGCGCCCCGACCATGGCCAAAGCGGTCCGTCGGCTTCGCGAGTTGGGGCTGCTCGACGAGGTAGGGCTCTCGTCACCGGACGGAGCCGGTCGCCCCGGTCGTATGTTTCGTATCGCAAAGGTAAGCTCTCAGGTCATCGGCGTTGCAATCGACTGTCGTTTTTGTCAGGTGACCCCTGCGGCAATCGATGGCAGCTACAGTCGCGAAAAAGTTATCACTATAAAAACTCCGACCGACTATCCGTCGCTCTTGCGGGAAGTTCTTAAAGCCATCCGGCACGTCGCCGATCATGGCCCCAAGACTTTGGCCATGGGGATTGGAATACCCGGAATGGTTGACAGCCGCGACGGAAAAATTCTGCTGGCGCCAAACCTGCATTGTCTTGATGGGCGACGTATCGGCTTCGATATCGAGCTTGAAACCGGCATCAAGTCCTACGTTCTGCACGAAACGCTCGCGAGTTGCCTGGCCGAACAATCATACGGCTTGGCAAAAAAACGCGAACATTTAGTCCTCATCAGTGTTTTGGAGGGATACGCCTGTTCCGCGGTAGTGGGGGGGCAACTCCTCGAAGGACACGACGGCATGGCGGGTGAGATGGGGCACATCCCGGTTGACGTCAACGGCGCATTATGTGGATGCGGTAACCGCGGCTGCCTTGAAACGGTTGCAACCGACCAGAGTCTTGCCCGACGGATAAGCGAACGCTTGGGCCGAAAAATTGAAATTGAAGAATTAATTGAACTCGTATCCAGTTCTAAAATTGACATCACAGCCGAAATCGCAGATACCCTTAATTATCTCGCTATCGGTGTGGCCGGTGCGGTGAACACCTTTAACCCCGAATTGGTGCTTGTCGCGACACGCATGTTTGATCTTGCGCCCAACGCGTTTGACGATCTGATCAGTTTGGTGCGGCAGCGATCCGTGAGGCCCCTTGTGAATCGTTGTCAGATCGTCCGCAGTGCCGGCGATAAACTTCAGGGCGGCGTGGCGGCAGCGCTGCGGGGCTTGAAAAACTCCTTGGGCCCGACCATGAACTGGAAATAACGATTCACGAAATCCGCATGAAAGGCCTATGGGAGGTGCGAATCCGCATCTTCGTCAGCTCCCGGTATTACAAATATGGCGGAGCTAACCCTGGGTCACTTCCCGCGCTGTGAACAGTGTCGTCATGCTGTTACGCCTGGAATGATGCAGCACGGTTCCTGTCCGTCCATCCTGAGAAGCAAGTCCGACTGCTTGGCTGCATAAATGGCTTTGGCTGCGATTGCAGTCCTTAACTTTCTATTTTCTCCCTCGGTGACAAAACTTGACGTTCGCCCGGAGTTGCGGCTACGCTTGAACAGATGCAGTTTATGGGCTGTTCGCTCATCTAAAGCGATGCGAACCTGAACTCGATGAATGGAAAACCCAGATGAAAGGGGAAAACATGCGACGAAGTGTATTGTGGATGGTCATTGCCATATTTGCCGGATGGGGACTCGGCGTTGCAGGTTCGGCAAAAGCGCAACCGCTCAAGATATACATTCTTGCGGGGCAGTCGAATATGCAGGGGCATGCAAACATATCTACGATTCCCTCGATGGCTTCCGACCCTAAGACCGTTTCTATCCTCAAGGAGATGCTTAACGCCGAAGGCAAACCCAAAGTCTGCAAACATGTCTGGATCGCGTCCATCGGATGCGGCGGCAACCAGTCAACGGAGATGATCAAACGGACCGGAAGGCTGACGGTCGGCTTTGGGGCTTCTCGCCAGAATTTTGGTCCGGAATTTACATTTGGGATTTATACCGAGAAGCTTCTCGGTGGGCCGATCCTGATCATCAAGACCTCCTGGGGTGGTAAAAGTCTGGTTACAGATTTTCGTCCACCGAGCGCCGGGCCGTACGTGTGGACTCCTTATGCTATAGCCCAGCTCAGGCAAAGACGCGAAAATATTGCAAAGATCAAGGCCGAAAAGATCAAGGCTACGGGGTTTTATTATCGCGCAATGATGGGCTATGTCCGAAAAGTGCTGGCAAACATCAAGCAGGTCGATCCGCAATACAATCCGAAACAGGGATATCAACTTGCGGGTTTCGTCTGGTTTCAGGGATGGAACGATCTTGATAACCCAGCCTATCCCGCGGACGGCGACCGACCCGGTGCGTACAAACTTTATACGAAACTAATGGCGGATCTTATCGACGATGTGCGCAAGGAACTGTCCGCACCGTATTTGCCTGTTGTCATTGGCGTGATTGGAGTTGATGGTAATAGGGAGAGCCCCACCCAGCGGTACCTCCGTCAAGGCCAGACCGCCACTGCCCTGCTGCCACAGTTCAGAGGTAACGTGGTAGCGGTGCAGACAGCTCCGTTTTGGAACTATCATTTGGAAGTGCTGTTCAACCGCTATCAGAGTTACTGGCCGAAGGTCAACGCAGAGGCCAAAGCTGAGCACAACACCTCATGGTCGAACAAGATACGGCTGATGAATTCGATGTTCACACCAAAGGAATTAAAGGAACTCAAGGCCATGTCGGCATTCGGCTTTCATTATCTCGGTGCGGCAATCATCATGGCTCCGATCGGCAAAGCATTTGCCGAGGCCATCGTGAAACTCGACAAGAACACTAAATTGCCCGTCATCATCCGGCGGTGATAGAACGGTTTTTCATCCACACTACAAAACCGATCCGATGATGTACAGGTTGCTGACACTCGGAATCAATGAATCGCCAGTTCATTGCGGGGTGTGTTTAGACCCAATTCGTATCCGAAAAATCGGGTAACTTAACACAGCGTTGAAAATCATATATTTTCTGTGATAAACAAAGGCAATTTCGTAAATATACGATCAGCCTTTCATTTTTTTGTCGCGTTGCGTTTTGGGTCATTACGAACTCTTGGCATGAAAAAGTTTTGCTGCGCTACCATTGCGGCTATTGGGTGTTTGCTTGGTCAGTGTATTGCAGCAACTGCCGTCCATGCGGCTCGGCCGTCGCACATTGTTTTGACGGCTAAAAGCCGAAAGCTCATGGCACACTACGCTTCCATCCTCGCGCAGGTCAGGGCGGAAGTCTCTCGCGTTCTGCCGAAGGTCGACCCGGGTATGATCCATCCGTTTATGGCGGCCTACCGTGCTGAAAAAAAGCAAACTTCCTATCGGCTTACCAATAAAGCTTTCCTGACGGCGATTGCTCACTGCCAGAATGTTGCTGCTCCGATTTTATCCATTGAGAATCAGCTTCTTTCAAGTCCCCAATATGACGATCAGCTTGCCGAGGCATCCATTATTGCGGAGGCCACACCAACCGGGCTCGCGGCATTCGCGCAGCAATCGAGGGAACATGAAAAGCTGATCCACTCGCTTTTGTCCGATCCCGCCTTGATGAAGCAGATGCTGGTGGCAGGAGGTGCCCGCCAAGGTAACTATGGTTTGACCATGGAAATTTACACAACCATCGAACATGCGTGCCCGCTCTCGCACCATGGGATTCTGCAGCGACTCGCGTTGGCGACCGCTCTGATACAGCATCCAACGCTTATGTGGCAGCCCTTTAATCCGCTCGGTCGCTATATCAATTTCCAAAATGCCTATCTGAAGCGGGAACTTGATCCGGCATTCCCAACCCTCAGCACCTGGGACTGTCGTTTCGTTGTTAATGATCCTTTCAGCAACCATGAGATAAGTTGGTTTCGTCACATGCTCATGAATTAAGAGCCGGATATTGTCGTCTGCGGAAATTACATCGCCTCGCCGAACGTTGGTGACACACCGCCGTGGATAGGCTATAAACCGAAGTTTTTTATTAACGCTCATTATCTTGATTTTGTCCATACCGATATGGGTTACAATCCGCAGCACATGCATCTGGTGAATGGAATAAAAGCCGCCCGGATAATTGCCGATGGTGGCGAATGCGGCCCAAGGGCTTGGCTCGGTAGGCTTTCAGAACGCGCATTTGGCATTCCGGCGTGGGGAATTAAACAAGACGGACGTGCCGCCTTAACACGCTGGACTCGTTCCGGCTGGATTACACGTTTCTGTGCCGGTTGGGATTGGATATGGTGGGTCGATACAACGGCTTGAATTTCTGGCTCGAATCGCAAGCCCGCGGCTATCCAAAACATTTCATGCGCGTCCTGAGAGCTCGCTGGATTGGATCAATTTTAGGCCACAACGCGCCTAATTTTCGCGTATTTGGAACCGGCGGCTACTGGTTTGCCATTGCCGACAGTGAAGAACGACAGATTGTGGCTTCCGATAAACCAATCCGTCTTGCTCCCTCCGGTGCTCGCCTTGCTAAGTTGCGTGGACCTACTTTGGCGCAAGCGTTGGCGGGAGAAAGAGTGCCCGCTTCAGAGCTGAAAATAACCGATGCCTCGGACGGTGTGATCACTATCCCGGCAGCCTGCTATGTCGGCCATCCGCAGCCGACGCGACAATTTGTATTCCGTTTTCGTAGAGTCGGAGGCCATGTCTCCGGCATCACGCCATCGAAGAGTTTTTCCGGCGGAATGCAAATTTATTATCATTGCGGTCAGCCGGCGAATAAGGAGAACTACTCGTTCCAATATATGGTGACGGTACAAGGCGAACGCATACTCGGATCAGGTGGAGATAAGGCGTAGGAGATAGTTTTTGTTCCAGCCGGCGATGAAGCGGTTACTGCTGATGCCGTTCTTGATTGATTTGTCACGCTTAAGCAGATTCAATGCCAGTCGGCTCAGCCGCGAGTAGTTCTCCGCCGAATGGCCCTGCGCGTTTGCCGCCCCTCGCGAGATTTTGGTTCATGTCGTTTCGGGCTCTACCGCCGGTGCGTCATGCGCCAACACCACGCTCGATGCAAATTTCGGCGTCAATTCAATCCCCACAAGGATTGCCCACCTGCCAGCGTGGCCGCTCTCACAGAGCGTGTTGACGGGTGTACCGCGCCGGCCTCAAGCTGGGCGTGATAGCATACCTCGGCTATGGTGGCCTGCCCTTGGGCATTTGCATGGATACGATTGCGGATGAAGAGCTTCCAACGACCTGCCAAGGCGTGGAAAATATTGATGCATGTGAGACGCACGCAATGTGCGATGGACACGATGTGTTGAATCACGCGATGGGTGGGAATGGCCGGGCGTGGTCCCTTTACCGTGCCACCCTCCAGCGACGGGGAAAGGCAGATAAAAATACACCGATGGGCGGAGAGATTCAGAAAATGTCGCGCTAGTTCTGAATAGTCCCTCGTAAAGTCTTTTCGCACCTGCAGGCGATTGCACGGATTAGAATGGTCGTTACCCAGCATTGAATCACCCCTGACATCGCCACCGGCATCACCACCGAGGGTTCGATCCGGTGGTTGGTGATAAAACGCCAGCAACGCTTCATCTGGGAGGCAACCCCTCCACCCGAGGCCCGTCTGATATTCTGTAGGCTGATACGTGGGCACCTCATGGCGGCTTCGACAAGTTCACCTGACGTTTTGGCTTGGGATAATCGAAGCCACGTGATGCAGACCGAGAGCCCCCATGCCATCGCGTCCTTGCGATTCATGGCAGACTCCTTCCCTGTGACCAATCCGGCGCGCCCGAAATCCTTTCGTCTATCAGTATTACGAACCAACCTCGACGTTATTGCGATCCAACCCGAATCTTCCCTCATAAAAGTGGGTATGAGTCAGCTACGGCTGGCATTGCGGCTTCAAGGCAATCGCATACTAAATTTTCGTTTGGACTTGGAAATTTTGTTGTGGGGTGTTAGGATTTTGTTCAATTAAGCTGCGGATCCGCGTGGTTTTGTAAACATGGACGACGAATGAAAGGAGCTTTGGCATGGACGCCACAAGCAAGACGGAACTTGCGCGCATTTTTGAAGAACTCCCCGATCCCAGGCAACCTCACCTGGTTCGCCATCCGTTGGCGTCGGCCGTG
>JAKAVA010000108.1 GCA_021827645.1 Planctomycetota bacterium | reverse complement strand
GGAATTAATCCATTCAATCTTCCGCCCGCCCACCGCAGTCGGCGCCCTGGCACGCCAACCCCGGCTGCCACCGTACATCACCCCGCCAGGCCACACCCCCTCCCACTGCCCTTCGCCGGACGTTTACAGAAACTACTTCGTTACAGAAAGAAAGACAAGGACAAAACCGTTGGAAAGCAAGGCAACAAGGGCGATTGTGACCGGATAGGCGTCGGCCTGATGATCGCAATCGCAAGTCTTTTTCGCCGCCCCAGGAGTCGGACGGCCCTGCGGGTCGCATTCGCCCGCTATCTTCGAATCATTAAACGTGCTGAAAAAGATAAAAAGGCTAAAATCCACCCTGGAATCTCAGAGCTTGCCAAAAAGCACTTAAAGAACCATACCGAACTCATGAAGTTGGGCAATAAAGCCCTCAACAATATTGGGAATCACAAGACTACACCAATATTAAAAAAACGATGGGATATATTGTCTCGGCTCGAAGGAGGATTTTATTGGATGCATCGGGAGAGCCGTGATAAAATATATTCATCCTTGACTGGCGACGAATTGCTATTTCCGAAAGGTCCTCTCGCAGAACTGTATGGCGAGATCGCTGACTACATGTTCGTGGACGTCTACAAACGGTCGTACGACCCGAGTGCATTTGTTGAATATCTCCACTACACGCTGCTCTCCATGGTCGGCACCGACATCGGGGATGATATCGTCAACCGCGTGAAAGCCGTAGGAAACCACCTTCGCGAATACTACCCCTACCTGCTTGTCTCAGGGAAACTTGTGGAGGTCATCGGGCAGATAACACCCATTGTTGCGTTCTGTCTGGACAAACTAGAGGCCAATGGAAACTCTGCGAAAGGAGGTGCAAATAAGGAGTCGCCGTTAATCCATGACACACTGAAAATACTTCGTGTCTACGCTCAACTGCTCAATGCAAGCGGCCATCCAAGAGACGCAGTCTGCTACGAGTTGATCGGCTGGGACGTGTTTACGGGAAAGCTCAGTGCGAATAAGGACACGCTATACGCTCGCCTCTGCGGGGCGAACCAGAAAAGAGTCCTTAATGAGGTCAAAGAACGCGTCAAGAAAATGAAAGCACGAGCCCCCAAGAATAATGGTGTCACGACCAATGATGACCTCAAAACGAAACTGGGGATTGCCTCAGAACTGGCCCGCTATGTCGTTGACCCGCTTCTGTTCCCCGTAGAATTTAGTGCCAATGACAAAGAGGAGATAGAGAAGGCCATTAAGCTCAAGGGTAGCGACCAAGATGAATTCCTCAAGAACCGCCTCCAAGGTAGGCGCGACACGATCGCGGGTGAGATATACGAATATTGCGAGGAGCAAACAAAAAAGCCCAACACCGATGACATGCTGAGGCAGAAGGCCAGAACTAAGATGTTTGAGCTTCGCCATAAACTATATCGGGCGGTCTGGCATCGCCGGTTCGGCTGGTGCGCAAAGGCTTGCGGAAACGTCGCGTTCGCGAAGGGCACAAATCCAAGAGGGAAGTACACGGAAATAGTAGTCGCCTGTGGCGATATCATTAAAAACCTGGACCTGCTCGCCCATTCTGAGGTCGAGACACGATGCATTTTGGCCCTGCTGCACGCAATCCGCGGCTACACCCTTTACGTCGCCGATAAAAAGGACCCGCGCGTATGGGTAGTCTTCCGGAGAGCGCAGGCTACACTGCGGCGATCGGCCAGCCCTAATGAAAGACTCACCAGTGCCATCATCTTGATTATGGAGGCGGAATGTTATTTGCTGCCCTTTTTGGATAAACTGCTCGTAAATGAAGCAAAGCAACCAGCGGTTGAAACCGCGGCAACCGCTGTAAGGGAACTGAATTTGGCCGATGGGTTGCTTCGCCGGGCGGAGAAGTTGCTGCGCGGCGCCCGCTGGCAGAATCGTTATCATGTCCAGTGCCACATGCTGATCGCCACGATCGAATATATGCAGTACAAGCTTTGCACGGGGCAAAAAGGAAAACGGCACCTGCGTGCAGCACTTCGCAGTAATATCGCTGCACTCACAAGTATGGGTTACCACACCGACTGGATAATCTACGCGAGGGTGATGTACTTCAAGATTATTAAACCAGATCTTGAGAAAGTTTTTGGAGGTGATGGAGGAAGTGTAACGGAGCGCAAACGCTGCGGTATCGGGTGGGAAGACAAACAGGATACCACTCCGCCAGCAACGAATTGATCTGCTCAGAGAATCTTTACGGAAAACGTAAACATCATTCCTTGCATAGCGATTCGATACGCGCATCGCAAACAGTTATATTAATAAACAAATGGTGTGGCATCCCCGGCCCTGATCAGGTAGACTGACTTGATCCGCTCTCGCCAATCACCTTCATAATCTCACGCACCGCTTTTAGGTCCGCCTCGGTTACCTGGTGTCCAGTCTGTCCTTGCGAATTATTTCCGCTCCGCGACATCTTCAATTTCTCCTCCGCCACCCGTCGGGCGATTTCTGCATCGGCCATCACCTTGATCTCGCCTTCGGTAAAGGTGTCAAAACTGCCGGACTGGTCTTTACCGACTGCGCGGTGTATTAGCATCAGCTTAATGTAGACATGGTCTGCTCGCCGCCGATAAATATCCTTCGCCTGCTCGGAAATGGCCTTCCATTCACTACCACCTGGTTTGTCGTTTCGATAAAGCTGACCCGCAATAGCATCCAGGGATTCCGACAGAAGCGTCTCGCTCGTACTGGTACTCTCTACCCAACCAAATGGATGGATTGCACACTGCGGTGGGGATTCGGCGGTCCTTGTCTCTTGTCCGATCAACGTTCCATAACCCGCGTGCTTGTTGATCCGCACCAGAATGGAGACTTCCTTGTTGGGTATAAGCTTCGACATTTCCAAAGCGCAGGTCACATTCAGATAGTCATTACCGAAGCAAAATGCAATCATCGCCGGTGAATTCTTGTCGCCGGCCAGCCTCGCGATCTCACTTTGCCGCTCATGGTCGGTGACGTCAGCATCGATGGATTCAATCTTACAAACCTGCTGCAAACCGGGGTGACGATGCAATATTTGTTTCGACAGGGCGCCCGCCGACTTATCCACAACGGTTATGTGGAGACTCTTAGTGGGCGTGAAATGACCGATCTTAGCCGCCTGCACCAGTACGGCCTCCCCCATATCCCCCAGGCCGATGATGATCAAATGCGGTTGGTATTGCTCATCGGCCAGCCGACCCGGATCCGCCACAAGGTGTTTTTGAAATAACAGCCGGGCACTATTCTGGTAAATATTGAACAGCGAATAGCTCATGGTCTCTGACTTCGCTTGTGTAAGATTGTTATCCTTGACCAGACCGTAAAGATGAAAATTGACAATGTGGAAGTGACAGGTAAGCCGTCCCACAGTTTTAGAATCCTTAAGGATATTCACCATCTGACCGGCGATTTTTGCGTTGACGCCATCGTCGCCGGCAACTGCAATGAGATGCTTGGCGTGGGTCACATGCGCTCGGCGCAAAACGGCCTCGCTTGAAGCGTCACCGATGACAATATTCGCACCATCTTCAAAGCAATCACGGATGTGTCCATTTTGCGGATTAATTTCCACGGCCACCACTTGGTAGCCTTTATTTAGAAACTCTCGCACCAATTGCGGCCCATTGCGGCCCAAACCGCAAATGACGACGTGGCCCTTTGTCCACCGCAGCTTAATCCGGTGGTAGTGCTCCCGCGCCGAGAACGCAATAACCCAGATCAGTGCGCTGGCGGAGGCAAATGGGGCCGCAAACCGGGCAATCTGCAACGCCCAATTCATTCCCGGCACATTTCCCGATGCGGAAGTGAACAGTTGAAGGGTGAGATAACAATTATTCAATACAGATATCGGATGATGAGCCGCAGCGGTATGAATCTGAAAGCCGATATACCCGAGCACCAAGGATACGACAACGTCGATGATGAACGCGGTGACCAAGATATACTGCAATGGCAGCCTCTTTTTCCCGATCCGCATGGTTCTGCACCTCTTTCATGTCCGACTTGAACCGACGGATTGAGTTGCTGTTTGTCGGCTCTGCGGCAGTGTTCGCCTTTTTCAGCAGCGTAACAGGATCCATTCTACCATTCAGGCGGCTTAGCATAAAAAAAGCTTTTGTTTTTCACTCAACCCGAGTTCAACGGCGATTGGTCGGCGGCGAACTGCCAGCAACGTATCCTTTGGGGCTCGACCGTGCCGGCTACGAGCGCCCGCGTTAAATTGGGCTTCTGTCGAAGGTTGTGGATCGGCTCATTCAGGCAGCGAGTGCGGTAACCCCATTGTCGAATCGGACGCCTGCCAAAAACATCCGCCGTTCGTTTCCACCCGTCACGCCGCCGGAATCCACGCCTTAGACTCAGGCAGAACTCACAGATGTCGGGGTATTGCAAGCGCGTCCCTGCCCGCGTGGCCCGTGAGAGGGGCTTTCGACGCGACCGCATGAACCGCTTCAACCCGGCCCTCTCCGTCATACGTCCAATTCGCCCGCGCAACCTCTGCGGTCACCAAATTAGAGGTGATTTGTGGTGGAAACTTTTGGCCCTGGTTGCACAATAATGCGTTTTTTACCCCAGATGTGTGAAAATTGGGGTAAAATAGTTGCTTTTCTGTCGGGATCGGTATATTGTAACTGCAGTAAGGCGAACCAGGTGAGATTTTATGGAGACACAATATACCGAAAGACCTAAGGGGATCGATGCTTCGAATCGTGCCTTGCTCGACCAGATGGTCCGTTCGATTTCCGGTCCCTTTACACCAGCACAGGCAGCAAAACTGCTCTCCGTTGATGTGGTGCGCGCCAGAAAATTGCTCGCTTACCTAGCCTCTCGCGGTTGGCTATCCCGAATCCGCAATGGCCTTTATACCCCAATCCCACTTGGCGCGACTGCGCCCACACAGTGGCGAGAGGATCCGTGGATTGTCGCGGCGACAAGCTTCGCACCGTGCTATATCGCAGGCTGGAGTGCCGCCGAACACTGGCACCTTACCGAGCAGATTTTTCGTGATGTCGTGGTGATCACGGCGACACCCGTCCGAACCAGGATGGTGAAAATTCAGGACACGTCGTTTCGTCTGAGCCATCGGAAGGAAAGTGAACATTTCGGACTGGCCATTGCCTGGAGAAATCAAACCAGCGTGAAGGTATCCGATCCGTCACGCACGCTCATTGACATGCTTGACGATCCCGCCATGGGAGGCGGAATTCGTCACGTTGCCGATGTGCTTGATGCCTACTTTCGCAGTGAACATCGCAACGATGACAAGATCATTGCATACGCCGACCGGTTGGGAAATCACACGGTTATGAAACGCCTGGGCTATCTTACCGAGACGCTTAAAATTGACGCCGTGACACTTCTGGGTGCATGCCTTAATCGACGCAGTTTGGGCCTGACCAAACTTGACCCATCAAGTAAGAGCCAAGGACGCATCCTGAAGCGATGGGGGCTTCGCATTAACGCTACGATACAACCAAGGGGCAACCATTAATGATAAACCGGCTTGCCATTGAAGAACGAGTCCGTGAATGGGGCTTACGCGAGGACGTGGTGGAGAAGGATTATGTTCTTGGCTGGGTGCTATGGGGCATTGGAGCCCATCCATCGCTTTCTGTAAGTTGGGCGTTCAAGGGCGGGACCTGCCTCAAGAAGTGCTACATCGAAACCTACCGATTTTCCGAAGACCTTGACTTTACGGTGCTGCCCGGAGGCCCTATTCTCCAAGCTGACCTTGATCCCGTTTTCCGGGAATTACTCCAAAACGTGGCCAACGAATCGGGGATCGTTTTCAGCGGACGTCCGCCCCTCTTCACGACACACCCCTCCGGCAACTACACTGAGGGACGCATCTACTACCAAGGGCCGAGAAATGCCCCACATGTTGCAAGCATTCGGCTCGACCTAAGCGTGTCTGAGAAAATGGCAAGACCTACGGTGCTCCGTTCTATCGCTCATACGTTCCCGGATCAACTTCCCCCGCCACAAACTGTTCGCTGCTATTCATTTGATGAACTCTTTGCAGAGAAGCTCCGTGCAATGGGCGAACGCTCCAGGCCGCGTGATCTTTATGACATCGTAAATCTCTATTGGCGCACAGATTTACGATCTCATCCGGAAATCATTCGTACAGTTCTCGAAGAAAAGTGTAGATCGAAGAATGTTCCGATGCCTACCGCGGCAACTATTATGCGCGAAGATATCCGGAGCCAAACTGAGGCCGATTGGTCTAATATGTTGGCACACCAGTTACAGGCTCTTCCTCCATTTGCACATTTTTGGGATGAACTACCAGACCTCTTCGATTGGCTTAACGGCAGGGCTCCGACTGCGACCTTGAGGGCTATTCCGCGGGGCACCGATGAGGAGACGACGGAGCTGTGGAGTCCTCCGCCGACGGTTTGGGTGTGGGGCGCCAGCGTGCCACTTGAAACCATCCGCTTCGCTGCAGCGAACCACCTATGCATCAATCTTGGCTACCAGGACACGAAACGCATTATCGAACCGTATTCGCTACGACAGACGCAGGAAGGTAACCTCATTCTGTACGCGATCAGGGTCGATTCACGAGAGACGCGTTCATACCGTGTAGATCGCATTCAAAGCATCGAAGTCACCATGCAGCCATTTACCCCGGCCTTTCTGGTCGAGTTTTCTGGAGCCGGGCCAATTGAGGTGTCTCCATCCACAGTCGGATCGATGACTCGACCACGACAGGGGGCCCGTCACGGTGGTAACGGTATTGTGTACATCTTGGAGTGCTCGCACTGCGGGAAAAGGTTCAAACGAACGACCCGAGGCACATCGCTGAATCCTCACAAGGACACAAGCGGCTATCGTTGTTCAGGACGAACCGGGCATCTCGTAGATATGCAATTTGACTGATATTTTGGGGCTACTGCCAAAGGTTGTGGATAGATGCAATCATGCGATGGTATGGTGCGAAAAAAACTGGCGGAGAACGAACTGGAACCGTTGTATCGCGGTTTCGGAGCACAACGCCTGTGCGGGGTATTATGACCTAAGCGTGGGTGTAACGGGTGGAACTCAGCGTTATTTCGCGGCCCGCCGAATGCGCCGGTTTCGCTGGCCTGTCCCAATACCGAAGCCGGTCGGCCCCGCCGAATATCACTCCAGCAAACACCTGAGCTCAAGGAGTTGATCCAAGAGCCATCGCGGGCTGATGCCAGTCACGATATGGAAAGCCACGGCAGGATGGCGTCCATGCACTGACGTTCACCCTGCCGCGGCGATGGCCCCGCGGGGCCGAGTCCTCAGGATTCTGAGTTCGGTCCGGAGGTCGGCTTGAATTTCGGATCCACCTTCGGCCCGGCTTTTCGCTCTCGGCGCATCCACCGCGACCAGCCGGATCGCGAGCGCTGTGAGACCGATGTTGCCGGCGCAGAAAGGTTTCCCGCGTTCCGAGACGGATTTGCCCGCTTCGCCTGTGGCGGGTGTCCCACTGATTTGATTCGGTAAGGCGTAGCGTAGTATTTGAGCACGCGCCGGCAGAAGATCAACTCCGACACCTGTTCGACGATGAGTGCCGTCATGGCCCATGTGCCATAGGCCATGACGAAAGCCATGATCGCGCTGAAGATCAGATTGACATGCATGATACGGTGAACCACGTCAAATCCCGCCTGAAGGGAGATTCCAGCCAAAATGCCGAAGACGATATTCCACAACACCCAGCGATCCGTCCAGTAGAGCTCATCGACCGGGACGGGGATGGTTACCGACGGGCCGAATTGGCTGATGATGCGTTTTCGAATTCGTTCGACAACCCCTGGAAGAAGCAGCGCCAGCGGCGCGATGACCGCCCACAATATCTGTATCCCCTGAATGAAGGGGCTGCGGAGTGAGGTTTGATGCGTGCGATGGAGTAACAGTACCGTCAACACCGGGGTGAAGACGAAGAGGCTGAAGTTATAGACTGCAAATCGGACCGGTGACCGGCCGGGATTCTTTTTCATCCATCGATCCAGGAACATCCGCGGCATATGCAACACTCCTAACACTTCGAGACCGGAAAGCTCATGATCAGGCGGTATTTTGCTCATGCTTCGAGTATAAACCAGGAATCGCCAAAAGAAGGCTTAACGAACCATGCCTCGTGAAAAAAGTCGTAAAAACATACTGCCGCCTGAGGTTCCCACACCCCCTATCCGCCCACGCAGGGACTGGGGCATCAGGCACAAGCCGGTGAGCATGTCGGTCATCGTTTTTATTCGGGGCATTCATGACGGATTCTCCGGCTGACGTTCGTCCCCCGGAGTCTCAGCCGGTTGCCAAAATTGGTTGCCGCCGGCCGCTTTTTGCGGTTTTCCTCCCTCTCTCGCTCTCTGATAGCTAAAAAAAAGCGGTGAGGATAAAAATCCCCACCGCCCGGTGGCATGACGGGGCATGGAGACCCTCCGTCATGGATAACGGTACTCCGTGCAGGGACTACTCCTGAACATGGCGCTGGGCCGGGCGTTGCCCCCCTTTTTGGTCCTCAGCCATGAGCCTGACGAGCCACCGTCCAACCATCCATGCCGCCAGCAGAGCCACCACCGCCCCGAGCAACGCTTTGGCCACGCCGAACATCAGCCCGGCGACCGCCAGCCCGATACCCAGCAGGAATAACAGGGCATAGAGAGCGGCGGCGATAAAGACCGTGGCCATCGCGCCCAGGGCGGAAAGATATAAAAAGACCTTGCCCCAGAAGCGCAGCCTTCCGTCGGGTGAGAGGCTGTGCTCCAGTGAGCGGATGTAGTGGACCAGACACAGGACGGCCCGCACCAGCACCGGGGCATGAAGCAGGGGATGCGGGGACGCGGATCTGTGGCCAGAGGCATATGGGGATTCCACATCCGCTCTAAAAACGCTTCGCAGGCTTTTCATGGTCGGCCCCGTGTCGTCAAAGCGTCCTGAACGCCTTTGGCTCCAATGTGTATCCCGATCAGCAAGACCAGAAGCAGAACGCCCGGAACCAGAGCCAGAATGAGCCATGAGATTTGATTCTCTTTGACGGGCGGCGCCACCACGGGAGCAACCGGTTTTGGGGTGTGATGATGGGCGTGGTGATGGCGGCATCCCGTCAGCAGTGCGGTGGCCACCACCAACGAGGCCATGGCCACCGCCGACTTTTTGCGGGTATGGAACATCGTATCTTCCTCCTTAAAAAACACCGGGAACAATGCAGTGCAGTGCAGGGGAATCAGTTCAGTTTCGGATCGGCCAAGGCCAGGCTGAAGGCCCGCTGTTTGAACTGATCGGAGAGGCCGAACCAGATGGAATCCAGACGCCTCTCGGCCCGCATCCGGTTATCCAGTCCCCGGAAGGTACGCTGGTGATCGGACCATTCACTGACTGCGTTAAATGCACTCCACGCGGTGGAGCGGATTTCGGGCAGATTGTTGCGGGGGTTATCGAGATTCTCACGCCACCGTTCCAGCAGCCGATTCTGGCGAAGTTGGTCATCCGGTTCCCGGATCGGTGGTAGCAGGGCCTTGAAGTAGGCATCGACCCAGGCGGCACTGACGTTTTTGTCCACAAGCGTGTCGAGTTCCCGTTCAAAGACCTGAAAGCGTCGGGAGACGATACCCAGCGTCTGGCGGGCCGCTTCCACCCGCCCTTTGAGGCTCGCATAATGCCGGATGCTTTCACCCAGGGCGTCCCCGGTCTGGAGGGCCAGATTGAGCGTATTCTGGCAGACCACGCGAATGGTGGTGGGAATGACCCGCAGGGCGCCGGAGCCATCGTGACTGTTGACCAGCAGGATGTACGGTTCGATGCGATCCGCGGCACTGATGCGGTATTCCTTGGGGATGCGGGCCAGCAGCCATATCTTGCGTCCCTCGTAGAGGGCCCCGGCGGTTTCATACATGGCGAGTTGTTCGCCGACCAGTTGATCCATGAAGTCAAAGAGCTCGGCATTCTGAAAGACCCGATACCGCCGGGTTACGACGCCAAGCACCTGATGGGTATCGCCCCGGACATTGGCGACATGATTGGCAATCACCCGGCGCCGCCCATCGCCATGGACAGCCTGCAGGGGCCATTGCTCAACCGGCCAGTCCAGATGAGCCAGCTTGAGGGCCTCAGAGCCGGTGACGGCGTGTTTGACGACCGTCCCCAGGCCGTGCCAGGGAGGTTCGCCGGCGACAAAGACAGCCGCCTGACCGGTGGTTTGATCGATTTCGTAAACGTCCGACGAAGTGCATCTGGCGGGGATTTTTGTGGCGTGTAGATTCTGATCTGTTGTTTGGATTTTCAGGAGCAGATCGATGGATCATCGCGGCAGGAAGTTTACC
>JAKAVA010000038.1 GCA_021827645.1 Planctomycetota bacterium | reverse complement strand
ATCGGGTGGAGGCACTCTTGGCGATGGGGAAGGTGAATGCTGCGTTGCGGAATGCCAAGAGTCTGTTTTATGAGTGCCCGCTGGGCCAGACGCGGACGGCGCTGTTGTTGCTGCAGGAATGTTTGGAGAAGAAATATCCGGGTGGGAATAAACTGATCAGGCTGTTTATCGATGAGCAGATGGCGGGTGCGGGCAAGGCGGGAGTATCGTGCAAGGTGCTTACGCTGATCAAGATCAATGCCAAGCCGTATGAGGCGGCGCTGAAGCAGATTCATGGCACATCGCAGTGGGCGTTGGTGGGCAAGATGAACCTGCTGCTGCTCTCGGGGCATGTGAACCGTGCGTTGCGGACGGCGCGATTGGGAATGGCGCTGAATGCCAATGCGAAAAGCTATCTGGCCGCTGCGGCGGATGTGGCCCGGGCGATGAAAGCGGTTGACAGCACGGTGTATCGGGCGAATCGGTACATGCTTTCCGCCGCCCGCCGCTACGCCCGCATGGCCGGCATGCATTGATCACCGCTGCGGCGCTATCGGAGCGGGTTCCGAACGCGGGGCATCATTTTCGATTTTTTGCGCCATCGTACAGAAGCCATTACCTTGACGCTTCCGGCTGGGCGGTTAGACTGCGGAAGTTGATTCGTGTCGGCAAAGTCGGGTGAAATGGCGATCAGAATATTATGCATTGGTGATGTTATCGGGAAACCGGGTCGGCACGTCGTGATGGAGCGGCTCGGTGAGGTGGTGAAAGAGCAGCGAATTGATTTTGTGATCGCCAATTCGGAAAATGCAGCTGCCGGATCGGGGCTCACGCCTCCACTTTTTGAAAAACTGCGACGATATGGTGTGGATGTCTGCACCATGGGTGATCACACCTATCGACGCCGGGAACTGCTCCCGGTTTTGGAATCTTCCGACCGCCTGATCCGGCCGGCGAATTTTCCCGTTGAGGCGGTGGGGCGTGGCCATACGATTGTGAAGACGGCCGGGGGCGTGAGTGTGGCGGTGATCCAGATCATGGGCCGGGTGAATATGACGCCCCATTTGGATTGTCCATTCCACGCCATCGACCGCATTCTGGCGGAACTGCCGCGGGAAGTTAAGGTGCGGGTGGTTGATTTTCACGCGGAGGTGAGCAGTGAAAAGATTGCGATGGGGTGGCATCTCGACGGGCGGGTGAGCTTGAATTTCGGCACGCATACCCATACTCCCACGGCCGATGCACGCGTGTTACCCGGCGGAACGGCATATGTATCTGATCTGGGGATGACGGGGCCGTACGATAGCATATTGGGGCGTCGGAAAGATGTGGTGCTCAAGCACATGATCACGGGGATGCACACGTTTTTTGATGTGGCGACGGGCGATCCGCGGATGTGCGGCGTTATTGCCGAGATTGATGACCAGACGGGCAAAGCGTTAAGCATCACGCGCTGTGATGTGGCGGGCACTCAGCGAGTTGACGCCTATGACGCAGACGACGGCAAAGGTCGGTCCTGATCGTAATTCCTTTCATTGCGGTATGTTATTTAACCAATTCTGATGTCGGGTTTCGTCGCCCCCTGCCGCTGACGCGAAACTCATATTTTGATAAATTGTCGATTTTGCAATAGTATATCCCACTAGGAGATTTATTTTTGACTCATTCCCCTGAATTACCCATTCCTGCAGCGTTTGAAGAACTCGGCGTCGAACATGCCATTTTGCGGGCGCTGGCAGAGATTCATTTTGTTGAGCCGTCCGAAATTCAACGGCGTATGATTCCACCGGTGCTTGCCGGACGCGATGTGCTCGGGCAGGCCCGCACGGGCACGGGCAAAACGGCGGCATTTGGCCTGCCGTTGCTGCAGCGCCTCGATGCGAGTGCCGCGTTTCAGGTGCTGATTGTAGTTCCCACACGTGAATTGGCGGTTCAGGTGGAAGGGGAGATGATCCGGTTTGCCAAGCATAAGCATACGCGGATTGCGTGCGTGTATGGCGGGCGCAAGGTGCTCCATGATGAGAAGGCGATGGAGCGGCGGCCCCAGGTGATTGTCGGCACGCCGGGCCGAATTCTGGATCTTCAGATCCGGCAACTACTGCCGCTGGAACAGGTGCGACATCTGGTGTTCGATGAAGTGGATCGGATGTTTGACATCGGCTTCCGGGATGACGTGCGGAAAATTATTAACAGTTGCCGCAGCCAACCGCAGATGATTTTCGTATCGGCGACCATATCGGATGAAATTAACCGGATGGTGCAGCAGCATATGCGCAATCCGGAGACGATCTTCACGGCCAAACCGGAAGATACGCTTACCAACGCCAAAGCGCAGCAGTATTACGCCGGTGTTAATCCGTGGGATAAACTGCGGGCGCTCAAACTGCTGCTGGCGGCGGAAAAGCCGGGATTGGCGATTATCTTCTGCCGCACCAAACGCACTGTGGATAAAGTGGCCAAGGCTCTCAATGAGCGTGGGTTCAACGCCTCGGCCATTCACGGCGATCTGATGCAGAACAAGCGCGAGCGGGTGATGCGCGGGTTTCGGCATGGTAAGATTAATATTCTGGTGGCGACGGATCTGGCCAGCCGCGGCATTGATGTGCACGAAATCACGCATGTGATCAATTACGATGTTCCGGAAGACCCGGAGGTGTATGTGCACCGCGTGGGGCGCACGGCGCGGATGGGGGCTGGCGGCAAAGCCTATACGTTTGTGGCCCATGGGCAGGGGCAGATGCAGACCGAGATCGAAAAACTCACCAACGTACTCCTTGAGCCAGCCCAGATCCCGGGATTTACCCCGAGTCCGGAACCCAATCGGAGGCTGGACCGCGGGCCGCAACAATCGACGGGTCGGCCGGAATCCTCCGGCAGCCCATCATCGGCATCGCCTGTGGAAGAGGGATACGCCCCGACATCCTTCCCATCAACACCCGCGGCCCCGGCTGCTCCACGCCCGATTCATGGCAGGTTTCCGACGCGGCGGCGACGGTAGGTTTTTAGCATGGGGCGTCCGTTTTTAGGGACGACCGCATCTGCCTCGATGGGCGTCAGATGCGTGGCATGTGCCGCCAACAGGGGCCCACGACCGTTCCGCTCCGGCAGGATACAAATTTTTTGATTTTGCGTGCACAATACCGTTCAAACGACGGGCTCTCGGCCTCAGTACCACGATCTGCGTAAGATCGGGCCGGAGGGTGAAGCATGGTGATTCGGAATACGGTGTTATGAAAATCGGCGTCGGAATCCTGGGGTGCGGTACCGTCGGGGGGGGCGTAGCGCAGGTGATCTTGGAGCAGGCGGAGCATCTGGAGAAGCGCTCGGGTGTCCGGCTGGAGCTGAAAAAAGTTCTGGTTCGCGATACGTCCCGGCCCCGCCCTATCCCCGCATCCCTGATCACCTCCCGGCCGGAGGACGTGCTGGAAAATCCGGATATTGATATCGTGGTGGAACTCATCGGCGGGCTGGAACCGGCGGGTGAGTGGATACTCCGGGCATTGAAAAACGGCAGGCGCGTGGTGACGGCCAATAAATATCTGCTGGCGCAGCGTGGTGGGGAGATATTTGCCGCCGCCGCGAGGCATCAGTCGTGCGTCTGTTTTGAAGCATCCTGCGGCGGGGCGATCCCGATTGTGCTGGCGCTGACCCGCGGTCTGCTTGCCAATGAGATCAGATCGGTGGTGGGGATTCTCAATGGAACCTGCAACTATATCCTCACCCAGATGACGCAGAATAAAAAAGCGTATGCCGCCGCACTCGCCGAGGCGCAGCACGCCGGTTACGCCGAGGCCGATCCGCATATGGATGTTTCGGGCCTCGACAGCAGCCATAAGCTGGCGGTATTGGCGTCGCTGGCATTCGGCGCGGATATTAAATCCTCGGTTATCGATACCCGCGGCATCGCCGGTCTGCACGATGTCGATCTGCGCTACGCCCAGGAACTGGGGTATGTCTGCAAGCTGCTGGCGATCGCCCAGCGGCAGGGGGCGGGGGTTTCGCTGAGAGTTCATCCCGCGCTGATACCGTTTTCGCATCCGCTTTCCAACGTCAATGGATCCTACAACGCCATCAGCGTGGACGGGAGCGTCGCGGGCCGGACAGTCTATTACGGCCGCGGAGCCGGTGCCATGCCCACCGCCAGTGCCGTGCTGGCGGATATTCTGGAGGCGGCCATGGGCAATGCTGTGCCGATGTTTGCCCGGCATCCGCTTTTGAACCATCGCCGCGAGATGGAGGTTATTCCACTCAAGGATGTCAACACCCGACACTATCTCCGCATCGCAGCACTGGATCGGCCGGGAACCATTCACGAAATTACCGGCGTGCTGGGACGCAACAACATCAGCATCTCCGCGGTTGCCCAGCACGAATCCAAGGCCGGCACGTATGTGCCGCTGGTGATCACCACGCATGAGGCGCGGGACGGCAGTGTGACCGATTCCATGCGGGAACTTGAGCAACTGGAGTGTGTGCACGGCGAACCGGTTCATCTGCGTATATTGGATGATTATGAATAACGGAAAATCAAAACCGAAGTTTGTCATTGTGATACCCGACGGGGCGGCCGATTCTCCGATTGAGGAACTCGGCAATAAAACGCCGCTGGAAGTTGCCGCCAAGCCGTTCATGGACGAGGTGGCACTCACCGGCCGCATAGGCACCGTGCGGACAACGCCGGAAAAATTCCTTCCCGGCAGCGATGTATGCACGCTTTCACTGCTGGGTTATGACCCGGCCAAATATCATCCCGGTCGGGCGCCGCTGGAGGCGGCCGCAATGGGGCTTAAACTGGATCCGAATCAATGGGTTTTCCGGTGCAATTTTGTCACCATTGCCGACGGGCGGATGATTGACCATTCGGCCGGCCATCTCAAGGATGCAGAGGCTCGTGATCTGATCCGCACTCTTGAGGCGCAGGTGCTTTCCGATACGCGGTTTGCCGGGATCAAACTTCATCCCGGTGTGAGCTATCGCAACCTGATGACGATTTCCGGCGTGGATTTCAGCCGTATTAAGACAACGCCGCCGCACGATATTCCCGATCAACCTGTTGCGTCGCATCTTCCCCGCGGCCCGGAAAGCCGCATTCTGCTGGACCTGATGGAGGAAGCTCGGAAGGTATTGTCTGCGCACGACGTCAATGCGGTGCGTCTGCAATTTGGCGAAAAGCCGGCCTCGGATATCTGGACGTGGGGGCAGGGGAAAGCCGCGTCACTGCCGAGCTTTGAAGAGCGATTCGGTATCTATGGTGCCATGCTGACTTCGGTTGATCTGCTTCGCGGCATCGCGAACCTGCTGGGGTGGCGGAATATTGATGTGCCGGGCATGACCAGCTACCACGACAACGACTATGCCGCCCAGGGGCGTTATACCGTAGCGGCACTGGATGAATTTGACATTGTCTGCACCCACATTGAAGCGCCGGATGAGGCGAGCCATCAGTCGGATTTTGTCACGAAGGTGGCGGCCATTGAGGCGATTGACAAGCACATTGTCGGCCCGGTGTTGCAGAAGCTCAAAACCTTTGAGCAGTGGCGGATTTTGATCATGCCAGATCATGCAACCGAATGCCTGACGCGTAAACACCATGACGCCCGGGTGCCGTTTGCGATGGCCGGTTCGCAGCGAAGGGGGGCCCTGCCCCGCCCGTACACGGAAAAGGCGGCCCGTGAAAGTGACCTGCATGTTGAGCACGGGCATGAATTAATGGATTATTTTTTAAGCGGGCTCGCCGGCACGCATCTGTCCCGGTGATTCGGCGTCAGATCGCGGCCGCCCGGCTACAGGCGGAATTCCTGCGGCGGAACAAAACCGTGGCGCATGGTGTTTTGAATCATCACGTGTCTGGGGAATAAAGCCTCCAGCTTCTGCAGTGCCTGGGCGAGGGTCGATTGCTGTTTGAAATACGGGCATGTCGGATTACAATCAAGATTCAGTCATGGGTTATCTTATTGAAACGATTGTTCCTGTAGGGGGATTTCAGATGGATGCGTCAGCGCCGAAAACGGATCGGTCTGCATTCGGTCCGGCCGACGTGCTTGCCGTTGTCGCGATTGCCGTGGTTCTCATTGCCGTCCTGATTCCGTGGATCCGGCGGGCCGACAGCGCAGCGAACCGGGCTCTCTGCGCGGGAAATCTCCGGCGAATCGTCCAATCGGAAGTTAGCTATGCACAGAGCAATGACTCGCAATTTGCGAATACTCCCGGCCCCAACGGCAAAACCTATTGCAATCAACCGCGCTTTCCGACCGGGTGGAATCCGTACCAGTCGGCGAAAACGGTGGTCGCCGAATGGTACGGCTACAAGCCTCACGCCAACCGGTCCCAGTTGACGGCCGCAGACCGGGGAAATCCGCTCGCGTGCATGTATCTGCTGGTATTGCAGGGTTATACGACGACCAAATCCTTCATCTGCCCCTCCGATCCCCAGGCCACGGCCCCCTCGGAGGCATATACCCGACCGAAATCCGGTGCACGGAAACCAATGTTTTACGGAAATTTTGGAGTGGTTGCAGGAGGAAAATCACCGAATAAATTTGGCAAGGGTGAAAGCTATTCCATCGCGTACCCCTGGCAATCTGCCGCTCCACAAACTCTTCAGCCAATCGGTCCGGTGATGCCGAACCTGCCGGGGATGCCGAAGATGCCGAAAATGCCGAAGAGGAAGATCGTGATTTCGAACGGAAGTAGAGAGACGTTTTGTGCTTCCTGGTGGACCGACAATATCGGTGCGAACTCCCCCGTCATCAGTGACATGGCGCCGCTGGATGTGAAAAACCCGACGGGAAAATTTAATCGCATCACCACCACTCCAGTTGCCACGGCCGCTCAGGTTTCGATTTTCAACACCGGCAACCATCGCGGCAAAGGCGAAAATGTTGCCTATGGCGATATGCATGTCAGCTGGTGCGTTAATCCATATGTTGGCATCAACCAAGATAATATTTTCACCTACAACATCACCCGCGACGGCCGCACAGCGCAGATAGGCCTTTCACATGTCGGCCGCCGATGTCCGGCCCCGATATTAACCGCCACGATACCCGCGTATGACACCTGCATGGTGCCGGTGCGAAATGTTAAATCCGGCGCGTGGTAAAAGAGGGAATCAAAAGCGGCGTGTTCGCATCCGCGTGACGGCGGCTATTTAACCGTGCCCGACTTTGCGCATCTCACGAATTCTCTTTCCGGTCCGCATCGCTATAATCGAACACAAGTCCCCGCAGGTGGCGGGCGATATTCAGTTTGCCGGAATTGAACCATGTTTGGAGTTGCCTCATGAAGATCATCAAGCTGACGAGAATGAGTGTATTTGCCGTGGTGACGGTTTCGCTTTTCGTGCTGGGCGGGTGCGCAAGCCTGCCGCAGCGATCCGGACTGGTCAAGATGGGAACTCAGCCGATCACATTAATCGGCGATCCGATCCACGTGGGTGAGCGGGCACCCTGCTTCCGGGCGGTGAACGATCAGATGGCCGTTTATCATTTCCGCCCCGGCGACGGCAAGGTATGGATTCTTTCGTCGGTGCCGTCCATTGATACCCCGGTATGCAATCTTGAGACGGATCATTTTAATAAAGTGGCGGGAAGTATGGGGCCGGATGTCGGGATCATCACGATCAGCATGGATCTGCCGTTTGCTCAAAAGCAGTGGTGCGGCGCCAGGGGAGTCAAAAATATCACTCTCCTCTCCGATTACCGGTTTCACTCCTTCGCCCGTCATTACGGGGTGTTGATGAAACAGAATGGACTGCTGGCCCGGCAGGTGGTGGTGGTCGGCAAGAACGGGCGTATTGTTTACATCCAGTTGGTGCCTAATATCGCTCATCAGCCGAATTACGGCCCGGTTCTGGCGGCGGCCCGCCGCGCAGCCCGTGCGGCAAACTGATCGGATATGGCCACCGGCGCGGCGAAATAGAATCACGGTATCGCCTACGATTACCCGCAGGGCCTTCGGGCGCGTAGAATCACGGTCATGATTGATTCCGCCCGCCCGTTTCCAGCTACCATCCAAACCTCTTCACCCGCAGCCGGCGGTCAATCGGGTGATTCGCAGATCGGCTGGAAACTCTTTTTCATCCTCGCCGGTCTGCTGCTGCTGGTACAGGGCTTTGAATTGCCCAAAATTGCCGACTGGTCGCTTTTCGCGTTTTTTGATCCCGGTACAGCATTCAAAGGGGATGTGCTGATTTCCGCCGGCATGCGCCCGGCCATCGATTTCGGTTACACCCACGGTTTGGCAAGTCTGATCTTTGCTCATTGGGCGCTGAAGATATTCGGCCGCAATCCGGTGGGCTATATTCTGACCACGTCCTGTCTGGAAATATTAATGGCCGGCGCCATCACCCTTTTCATGCGGGCAATGGCGGCCCCGCGTCGGGCGGTCATCTGGCTCTGTTGCGCCCTGGCGATTGCCGTCATGCCCGCCTATCTCACGCTGACCCATCCGTTGGAAGCGACGCTGCTGCTCTGGGCCATTGCCATGCAGGCCCGCGGCAACCGCCGTGTCGCCCTGCTGCTTTGCACCCTATGTCTGTTCGTCAAACCGTCGATGGGATATGTTTACGGCCTTCTGCTGCTCATTTTAATATTCTGGGATTATATCGAGCATGGAAAATCCTTCGTTTCTCTCATGCGGGAACTTTTGCCCGCCATGATCGGGGGTATCATCGTTGCGCTGGGGTGTATCCGGCAGTTCGGCCTGCGATCATTGCTTCTGACCATTATTCCCATCACCGGCCTGCGTACCTACACCGATACTCACTTCGGATTTCTTTTTGGCAGAGGACAGCGCTTCTGGTCGCCCGAATATCACGGCCCCCTTTATTATTTCCTCACCCCGGCGGGCATCTGGCTGGCCATGCTGCTGGTCATCATCTGGAAATTGCCGCGATTGCTGGCGCAATTCCGGCCCGGCCTGCCCGGTCGCCGCGTAGAAACACTTGTGTGTCTGGGGATCATGCAACTGGCGTTTGTGTTCGGTTTTTACGGCTGGCGGCATTCATGGGAATATTACAGCTACATGCCGGTACTGTTCTTAACCGGTTTGCTTGCCATGGAAAACATCTCCCGGCGGTTGCTGATCACCGTGTGCAGTTTTGCCATTTTGTCGCAGGCGACGACCGTGGCGATCGCCGCCAGCGGTTGGATTATCAAAGTACGCAATCGGCAAACCGGCGGCCTGTGGGCATATCGACGGCAGGCGAAAGAATGGAATCACGTGGTGCAACTCACGCGGGATGAGCCGACGCTGGTGCTCTCCAACGGATTTTTACCATGGATGGCGCCGGGCATGTATATGCCGTCGAGTTGGTTTCCCGAGCCCGGTATCACAACACCGCCAGAACTCCGGCGCATCGAGCGCCAGACTGATCGGGCGCTGTTTGTGGTCACGTGGCGTTCGTACGGAAATAAGGGAATGTGGCATCAGCGGGTATTCAGGCATTACAGAAGGCAGTTTATTCCACTGTGGCGGGGCAGGTATATGACGGTCTGGGTTCGGCTTCAGGCGGTGCGACTTTTGGGGGCTGCGGATGTCCGCCTGCCCCATCGTCTCGCGAGCCACCATGCCAGAGGGCCGATGAAGATCAGTCCCAGCACAAGGGGCGACATCCACAGGCCCGATCCGGCCAGCGGATTCCACGTCCAGACAAGGCCGTGAAGGCCCACGATTCTGCCACCTCCTCCGATGCCGTTGGTGGTGATAAGCATGCGGGTGGCGGGACCCAGAAGTCGTGGGCTGGCCAGTGTCCCCATCTGGATGAACGAACTTTTCTGCAGGCTACGAATATTTTCATGCTGCCAATAAAGCGTCCCGTCGATGACATAAAGATGCATGCGGTGGGTGGGAGACTGCATGCTGAATTGCCACGGGATGAGGCAACTTGCCAGCCAGGCACCGGTCAGCAGCAACCAGATGATCAGCACGGTATTCCGCCAAAGATGTCTTTTCCGCGCTGAGGCTTTGCCGACTGCCACATTCGCATTGCCCGCTGGGATATTTTTATCGTCCGCCAAATCTGCCACCGCCAACTCCTTTGGGCAGATTATAGCGGTTTGATCACGATTGCATGCGGTGGCAGATGGAAATCCTGATCGCGGATTCCCATGTCACCATGCGATGCGTTCGGCAGTTGCAATAAATCTCAGGAGTTAGATTTCAAATTTGAGATTTGAGATTTCAAATTTTAGATTTCAGATCTGGAATTTCGTTTGCGGATTGCCTCATCCAGCGCCCCTGCTTGAACGTAATTACCTCCGACGGCCCGACTCGGATGGATTAGCCCGACTTTCGCACTTTGTGTCTGATTTCCGGAATTTTTAAGATTTTTTTGGCCTTGGTTGCACGATAATGCGGTTTTGGCCTGTAAAACCCCTGTGGTGAAGACCTACCCTCTTTTTTTAA
>JAKAVA010000019.1 GCA_021827645.1 Planctomycetota bacterium | reverse complement strand
CTCCACCGCCTGAATCCATCACAACCCGATCGGCCAATGGGGGTAAGGGGGCCTTCTGCCCACAACCGTAAAAAACCAGCAGCCATGCCACCGATGTATCTACAACCATGCATATCTCAGCACTGCAGCGATGACCGTGAATAATCCGGGTTAGGCACCGGGACTCATTCTCCTTTTCAGGCTGAACCAGTACACATGCGTAATCCCCTCGGACTCAAGTGTGCATGATAGCTGTCCACCCTCACCTTCCCGTCTCCCCTGCTGCAAACTCGTTACTATCACCATTGCTCTCCGGGGTGGCCGTGCCGTCCGACACAAAACTTGTTCGCTTGGCGGACAACGGCGGCAGCGTGGTCCCCCAATTTTTGAGGACTGGAGATCACATTGTTGGTAAAGAAAATACCGCGCGCTCAACGCGTATGCAAGTAGAAAAGATGAAAATGCTCAAGTTTTATCTGCAACAAGCATTCATTCGCTGTTACGAAACAACTGCCCTTTGCAGCGAGCAGGACGCCCGCCCCCCAACACCTTTACGCACCTTCTTTGCCCCTGAGGTGAAAAAGTTATTAACCGCAGAGATTGCGAGGATGCCGAAGGTGCGCTGGCGGAGAACGCTGGGCGCAGGAAAAACCCCCGGGCGGCTGGCCGCACCGGGGGTTGGAATGTTATCTGGTGCCTAAATTACACTTGTCGAGAACGACGTGTTCGACGTTTGACAAGAGCCAAGCCGCCAAGGCCCGCCCCCAGCAGCAGTGCAGTTGGGGGCAACGGAACCGGCGAAACGTAGGAAATCTGCACCTCGCCGTTGCCATGGCTGAGGCCGAGGGTGTTGCCGCCGGTCACCTCAATCGGATTGGTCGCGGTTGAAAGCAGGTACGATGTCCCGCCGTTGCCGGCGCCGCCGCCGTTGCCGCCGTTGTATCCGCCACCGCCGCCGCCACCTTTGTATGATCCGCCACCACCACCGCCGAAACCGCCGGCACCACCGACGGCGAGAAAACCACCTCCGCCCCCTCCGCCGGCGCCGCCCGAGTAAAGGCTGGTGCCGCCGCCCCCGGGGGCGGTACCCATGCTGTTGACTCCATCTGTGGTGAGGCCGCCGCCGCCGCCGCCACCGGCGCCACCAGTACCGCCAACGCCGAAACCACCCGTGGATCCGCTGCCATCAGCGCCGCCCGAGCCGTATCCGCCGCCGCCGCCACCGGCGATGACCAATGGCGTGATCGCGATGTTGCTGGGGACTTGCACGACGAAGCTGCCACCCGCGCCACCGCCGCCATAGGCGCCGCTGGGGAAGGAGCCACCGGTGCTGCCGCTGTACCCACCGCCGCCGACCAGAACATCGAGCAATTCGCCGCTGGTGAGGGAGATATATCCCCCCATCTTGGCACCCAACCCACCGCTGACCCCTCCACTGCTGCTGCCGCCATTGGCACCGTAGGCAACAATGTCGTAGATTCCGGTCTCAGGGACGGTGTATTCATAAATATCGCCGGTGTAATCGATTGTATTGGTGCCGGTGGCACTCAGCGAGCCCCCCCTGCACAAGCGACGCCTGCGCCGCCGCACTGCCCAGCGATATTGCCGCGCCAGCTGCCAAAGCGGCTGCCAACGCCACCCTGCTCACGCCTGCAGTCTGGAGGCCCTTCCTTTGGATCGACATGGTACCGTCTCCTCAAACACTCCGCGTGCTCTCGCTATCCGCCGGCTCAGACATCCCAAACCGATTAATCCGGATAACAACATCAGCGGTTACAAATCAAAAAACCGCAGGCGTAATCCCATCGGACTCAAGTGTCCATGGCATCCATCCGCCCACACCTTGCCGTCTCCCCTGCTGCAAACTCGTCACTATCACTATTGCTCTCTCTGGTGAACGTACTGTCCGCCTCGAAACTTGCAGGCGGGCAACACTGGAGTGTGATTCCTTTTAATTTTTTTTGGTGGCGGATGATCAGCCCCCCTGACTAAAAGGTACTACATATTTAAGGGGTATACAAATATATTATGGTAAGAATGATCAAGATTCATCCATCGCAAAGAGTTGTTCGCTGTTGCGAAATAAATCCCTTTTGCAGCGGACGCGACGGTCTGCCCCCGAGGCGGCTATATGGCGCCACGCAAGCTATTTTTAGTGCATGACCATTCGCTGCTTTACTCGCCTGCCGGGGAATTTCAAAACGGGCAAATAGGAAGATAATTACCGAAAATTGTCTTACCATGGATACCCGCACGCTGGGGCGGCGTAGCGGGAGTGGGTGTTAGAAAATGGTGCGTCGGTATTGAGGGCCTATGCGAACGAGCAGACTTGAAGCGTTCAGTGATGGCGTCATCGCCATTATTATCACAATTATGGTGCTGGAGTTGAAGGAACCTTCGGGGACGAATCTGGCGTCGCTGGGGCCGGTGCTGCCGGTGCTTTCCAGTTACGTGCTGAGCTTTGTTTATGTCGGTATCTATTGGAATAATCATCATCATATGATTCATGCGACCCGCGAGATTAACGGTGGGATTATGTGGGCCAATCTGCATCTCTTATTCTGGCTCTCGCTGGTGCCGTTTGTAACTCGGTGGATGGGACAGAACTATTCCCAAGCCTTACCAACAGCCTTGTACGGGATTGTTTTATTGATGGCGGCGGTTGCATACTTCATTTTGCAACTCGCCATTATTCACCTGCAAGGGAGTGACTCATTGCTGGCCAAGGCGGTCGGGCGCGATCTGAAGGGAAAATTATCCATGGTCTGCTACGCGGCCGCCATCGGCCTTGCATTTGTGAACCACTGGCTGGCGGATGCGCTTTATTTGTTCGTGGCCACGATATGGCTGATTCCGGACCGCCGAATTGTTCGCGCCTTGGAAAAGAAGGCCCCGAGTAAATGAACCGCCACCGGATTCGTGTTGCCGTTACCGATATGGGGGCGGTACCCCGTGTTGGGGTCAGAGCACGCCTTTGGTGCTGGGAATATCGGAATGACACGGATCCATCGAAACCGCCTGCCGCAGCGATTTGGCGAGTGCCTTAAAGATTGCCTCCGCGACATGGTGGCTGTTGGAACCGTAGGGCACATTCACATGCAGATTCATTCCAGCGGTGTTGGCCAGTGACCGAAGTGATTCATGCACCAGTTCGACATCAAAATCGCCGATCTTGGGGGTTGGAAAGCGAACATTGAAAACAAATGCCGGCCGGCCGGACAAATCCAGTGCGACGTTCGCCAACGTGTCTTCCATCGGGATGCTGGCGAAGCCGTAGCGATGAATCCCGCGTTTATCGCCCAGAGCCGTCGAAAGGGCTGAGCCAATGACCAGCGAAACATCCTCCACGGTGTGATGGGCATCGATGTGCAGATCGCCGGTGGCACTGATGTCGATATCGATCATGGAATGGCGGGCGAGATGTTCAAGCATGTGGTCAAAAAAACCGACGCCGGTATGCACTTTCGCGGTCCCGGTGCCGTCGAGATTCAGCGTGAGGGAGATATCCGTCTCCCGGGTTTTCCGGTTTACGCGGGCCTGGCGATTGGCGGCGGTTGATTTCTGCGTCATGCGGTCTCCTGAAGTGAAATGCTTCGGCCGGCGACGATGCGGCGCAGCGCTTTGATCAGCGCCTGGTTGTCTGCCGGTTTGCCGACGGTGATGCGCAACTTATCCTGCAAACCGGGCAGGTTAAAGTACCGCACCAGAATACCCCCGGCCTTGAGCTTGGCATAGATGTCGGCGGCGGAGCGCCCGCGCGGGACGGTAGCAAGAATAAAATTGCTGAAGCTTTCCGGCCCCATAAAATCCATGTCCATTAAAGTTTTCTGCAACCATCGCCGCTGTTCTATGACGTCCATCCATGTGCCGCGGGCGTAAGGTTGATCCTCGATGGCGGCCGTTGCGGCGGCGATAGCGACGGCGTCGCACGGATAACTGTCGCGAACTTTATAAAGCTGCGCCAATAATTCTGGCCGGCCGATACCATACCCGAACCGAATGCCCGCCAGCCCATACCCCTTTGACATGGAGCGCAGGAGAATGACATTCGGGCATTTATGCACCAGCGAGAGAGCCGTTTGCGGGGCAAAATCGGCGTAGGCTTCATCAATCAGAACCACGCCACTGAATGAATGGGCAATCCGTTCCAGCGTATGGGGATCGATCATGGTGCCCGACGGGGCATTGGGATTAACAATCAGCAGAAGCCGGGCGTCAAGATGAAAAATTTCTTCCGGCAAGTGCCATTGCAGGCCGTTGATGCGATACGGCAGCATGACGGGGGTTGCCCCGATCGCGGCGGCAAGAACCGGGTAGAGCGAATAGCTTGGATCAAGCATTGCGACCCGGTCGCCGGGGAGCAGACAGGCCCGGAATACGATGGAGAGGAGTTCATCTCCCCCGTTGGTGGTGATGATGAATTCAGGATCGACGCTGTGGACGCTCCCCGCCATAGCCCGGAACACGCGTGCATCCGGCGACGGATAGCGCCGCAATTGTTCATCGGTGATTTTGGCAATTGCTTCGCGGACTTTTGGCGACGGGGGGTATGGATTTTCGTTGGTATTGAGCTTGATGACATCCAGCGATTCAGGCTGTTCGCCGGGAATATACCCGGCCATTTTTTCAACATTAGGGTTTACAAGACTCATGATCGTTCAGCACACCTATCGGCACATCCGCCACACTCAAAGCATCTTATTGTACCCGATAGCGACACCTCGGCGAGAAGACCCAGTGTTCCAGTTAAGGACGGCAAAAATACCCACGCTGACAGAGCCGGCGAGTCGATACCCGGCCGTCTGCATCACAAAATAGAACTTCCCGGCCGACCGTCGGGGGTGGTGACAGGTGAACTGTTGAAAAATTCCCAATGTGGTTAACATATTGTATATGGCAAATTCATCGGAGAGCCCGATAACTGCAAAGTCACATGGAACGCCTTGTGTGCGGCAGGTTTCGGTATTTGTTGAAAATCGCGTCGGTATGCTGGCATCGCTGATGGGCATCTTCGACGAATCGGATGTTAAAATTCTGGCCCTGACGGTGCTGCAGGGCTTTGATTGCGCCGTGGTGCGGTTTGTCTTCAATGACACCGATGTGGCGGCACAGATTCTCAATACCCACCATTACCCCTTTTCCATCTGTGAGTTGGTGGCTGTGGAAATGCCGGAGGGAAGTGCCGTTGATGGGCTGGCGCGGATCGGCAAGGCCCTGCTGGCGGCGGAGATCGACATCCACTACGTCTATGGCCTGATTACCAATCCGTCACGTGATCCGACGGTGGTGATTCATGTGGACAATCCGGGGCTGGCCAGCATTGTGCTCTCGGATGAGGAGTTCACTCTGGTCGATGAGATTGATCTGCGCTGAACGGCCTGGAGATCGACTCAGGCGAGAGAGTTCACAACTCTTGAAAAATCAGTAAAAAAGCCCGGATAGGTTTTCGCGGTGCACCCCGGATGGTTGATTCGCACCCCCTTGATGCGAAGGGCAGCGACGGCAAACGCCATGGCCATGCGATGGTCATCGTAGGTGTCGATGGAGGCCGGGTGGTAAGACTTGGCGGGGTAGATTTCAATGGAATCTTCCGTCGTTCGCACCTGAGCGCCGAGTTTACGGAGTTCCGTTTCCAGTGCTGCAAGCCGATCGGTCTCTTTTACACGCAGATTCGGGACATGAACAATCTTCGTGGGGCAATCGGCAAACAGGGCCACGACGGCCAGCGTCTGCACCATGTCGGGGATGCTGTTCATATCGATGGTCAGACCGGCTAACCGTTTTGGACCGGTCAACTGCATGGATGTGTGATCCATGAATACATCCGCCCCCATTTGGCGGAGCACATCGGCAAAGAGGACATCCCCCTGCAATGAATCCCGCCCCAGACCCGGGATTTCGATCCGGCTGCCGGGCGTAACCGCCGCCGCCGCAAGAAAGTAGCTGGCATTGCTCGCATCGGGTTCAATGGCGAATTTGCACCCGGTATATCCGGACGGAGCCGTTATGCGTATGCGTTTAATCCCATCACCAGCGCCGGGGACCTGCTGTGGCCGATTGCCAAACCGCTTCATCATTTCCATGGTCATGCGCAAATACGGCTCGCTGGTGACCGGACCGCGGAGTTCCACTTCCACCGGCGCCTTGGCGAGCGGAGCGGCAATCAGCACGGCGGAAATGTACTGGCTGCTTTTGGTTTGTTCGAAGCGGCACACCCCGCCCGAAATGCCTCCGCCGGTAACCAGAGGTGGGTAGCCGTCATTGATTTCAAATTCTACGCTTCCGCCGAGCGATTGGATCGCCACCGCAAGTTCGCCGATGGGGCGCTCCCGCATGCGGGCGTTGCCATCCAACCGGTAACGCCCGGGTGATGCAGCGCAAAGGGCGGTGAGAAAACGAATCGCTGTACCTGCGTTCTGGCAGAACAGATCCACCGATCGAGGGGCAAATGCCCCGCCGGTGCCCGTAAGAGTGATGGTTCGGTCGGACTCATCAACGATGATGGGAATTTCGAGTGCTTGCAGGGCTTCGATCATGCGAAGCGTGTCATCGGCAAAAAGCACGCCGGTGAGGATGGATTTTCCCTCCGCGATGGAGGCCAGAGCCAGCGCACGATTGGTAATGCTTTTACTGCCCGGAAGAATGACGCCAGCCGCAAACGGAGCCGTCACCGGAGGAATATCGATCCAATCGGCCGTGTTCGCTGCCATCATGACGTAGACACTCTCAGGAATGGAACGAATCGGTAAATCAATTGCTGCCGACGCGTGGCGGGATCGGCACCTTGGGGAAAATTTTCTGAATCGTGCCGGCCTGCCCCTGCGAGCCGGTGAGTTCATTAACGGCCAGCAGCGTGGCGTCTGCGTTGGATGCGGATGAGAGCCCGTTGATGGTGAAGTCGCTGGTTCCGGTCAAGGCATTGAGGGCGGCCGCAAAATTCGCCATCGCCGTCGGTGCCATCTGTTTCTGCGTGCGGTTGAGTTGCTTCAGCGCCCAGTACTGGCAGGTGTAGCTGAGCAGATCGGTCAGATTCGTCGCCGCCGTGGTCTTTTCCGCCGCGGTCAGGTTCGGCTTAGCCTGAAGAACCGCAACGAATGCCTTGGCCAATGCTCCCGCCTGCGCAATGGTGGTCGGGGGGCGGAGAGCAAACAATTTTGCCTGCGCTCCCAAAACGCGGTTCAGTGATGAGACAACGCCTGCCGGTAGAGGCGAAAATTGTGACAGGGCCAGAGCAATTTTAGCCGCCACCAACGGAGACTTTTCCACCTTGAGCGCCGCGACCAGATGATTTTCCGCTTCCTGATAGGCGGGCGGAATCGATTGAAGCTGAGGCAGAATGCGATTCAGGCCGTCCGCGCCCCAGTAACGGACGCCGGCATTTTGACTTTTCAATGCGACTTCCAGCGAACTCTGCGTGCTCAGGTCATCAATCCGCCCCAGCACCACCGCCGCAATCAACTGACGCTGCGGGTCACTGAGCAACGGCTGCAGGGCCTGACTCACCAGACTGCCGTAGTCATAGCTGAAAACGGCCGAGGGTTGCTGGCCGGCGGTCTTCAGCGGTTTGAGAAGCCGGTTCGCGTCATGAACCATTCCCGAATGTGATTGGTTTAACTTGAGACGATCAACCCAATATTGAACATACGCCTTGAGTTCGCTGGTTTGAGAGGAAGAAAGGGTGGAGATCGTTGCTGCCGGTATGGCGGGTGCCGCCGCGTAACTTTCGGCGCAAGTTCCCAAGGTCAGCGCCAAAGCGGCGATCATCGATTTGAGTACAACATTTTTCTTCAACTGCACCGGCAATACTCCTTGATCGCAACCCGATAGATAGACATCTGAAACAGTACCACGGCTGCGGCAAGGTTTCAAGAACCGCAAGGTTATGATGGGTGCCCGGGCAGGGCAATTTTTCCGAGCACCTGTGGGGCGTGCCGATGCCCCTGCCTGCCTCGGCCTGTTGTGGAGGCTTTGGAACATTCCGCGAGCAGCTTGGTCGACGCCGATTTATTCGCGCCCGGAAAGCCGCCACCTGCAACATTTGACGGCAGCCCGATGGCAAACTATCGATGCCACGGTACCGGAGGGCCTTGATAGCCCGAGAATGCTCTGGATGATGCAGTTGGTGATCCAAGGCAGGCCGCTGTGCAACTGCATCCCCAAGCCGCGTGAATCGGTGCAAGGTCTTGTGGAAAAGGCCCAGGCCACCCTTCCGGGCGTGCTTCCCCATCGAGGCCTCCATGTGGCCACGAGAAAGAAGCGGCCGTCAAGACGCAAAAACCATTGATTTTGCGGCCTCATATGGCTCTGCGAAGTATCGAACTCTGATCAAACATCCGTACCATCGAGTGCCTTGCGATGAAGAAGTTATTAACCGCCGAGGAAAAGGAGGTACGCGGAGGTGTCGGTGTGCGCCGCAAACTGGTCAAATGGCCGCTAGCCCCCGGCTTGCCGGGGGACGCTGCGGATTTCACGCGGAGCCGTGGAAATCGCGGAGAATCGCGCCACGCCTCTACCGTGACCTTATGTTCTTCACGCGCCGACCCATGACTGCGTCGCTCTGTGACTACGCCGTGAAGCCGAAATATCGACGTCGCAACCGGCTCAATTCACGCCGCATTTGCCTTGACGGGGCCACCCCACGATGGGAAAATACGGTTTTCAGGCGGACGCAAATGATCCAAGACAGACTGACTCGAGAGCAGCAGGCCGCCGTTTCGCATCGCGGGTCGGTGGCGTTCGTCATCGCGGGTGCTGGAACCGGGAAAACAAAGACGCTTTGCGAGCGGATTGCCTGGCTCGTAGGAAGGCAGAAGCGGCGCCCTGAACGGATCGCCGTCACGACATTTACTAAGAAGGCGACGGCTGAGCTGTTCCATAGGGCGAGGCAGCGGATAGGGGACCGTGCAGCAAGGCTACGAATTTCAACAATTGATTCCTTGATTTCCGATTTGGCGAGCGAAGCGACCCAGAAAGGGTGGCTACCTCGATATCAGATGATCGGGGGAGAGGAACAGCGCGTTTTGCTTCGGGAGTGCGCGCTGGAAACTTGGTGCTCCGGGCAGAGGGGCGAGTGGTATTTAGCCCAGCGATTCAGAGAGGCCAAGGGCATCCAGTCGCTGTTGGAGTCCGCCCTTCGCACGGAGATGGCGGCGACGCCCGAAGAACGGCACGCTTTGGAACTGCGACTCCGCGAATCTCTGTCCTACGCCCTCGATAAGAGGTGGGATGGTACCGCGAACCTGTTTTTTTATTTTGGCTGTAAAAGCTGGGACAGCATACTGGAGCGCCTCAGGGCGTGCGTGGAGAGATACCGGCAGAAAACCAAAGAATTGGGTTTCCTCGACTATGACGAGGTGCGCCGGTCACTCGCGAACCTGATACGGGAATCACCGGTGGCTCGGCGCGAGTTCACGTCTCGGTTCGACGCGATCCTGGTGGACGAGTTCCAAGACACAAGCCAATCGCAACTTGAAATTTTGCGCGCCTTGGCGGGGAAAAGTCTTTGGGCTGTCGGAGACCCCTGCCAGCAAATTTATGAATGGCGGGGCGCAAGTCCCGAAATCGAGGTTGCCACGCGTGAGGCAGGGGCGAAGCGGTATTTTTTGACCAGGAACTTCCGCTCCACGCAGCCGATATTGGATACCGCGTTCCGCTTCCTATCGCGGCGGCAGCCGACGCTCAAGCGAACCGGGGCGCTCAAGCATTTGAAGGCTGCCAAGGCGGGAAGGGGCAAGCCCAATCTCGTTTACCGAGGGTCCACGGATCAAGCGCTGCAGTTTATCTCGAACCTGCTTCGCGTTGAGCCCCAAATCCCACCGTCGAGCGTTGCCATCCTTTGTAGGAGCCTTACTCGCAAGACGACCAGCTCCCTCGAGAAGAAAGCGGAGGGATACGGACTGAAACTCCAGTTTCACACCACGAGTGCCAAAAGAACCATGCGGGAAACAATTCGTGATGGATCCGCTGCTGGCGCCCCACCGTGGAGGCCCCGCGAAGTATTAAACCGTCTTTACCGCCATCCCAGAGTTGTGTCGTTGGTCGGCCGGGCTCTCCGCAAGCGTGACTTTGCTGCAATGCGCGGCCTGCGCCCCCTCGCCATGGCGGCTGACGCCGTGGACCGAGTGAGTTCGTTGAGCTTCGATGATGCTTGGCCAGCCTTGGAGAAGACTCAAGACCGCGACGTGGCAACCACCGCAGCGGTCGCCAGCGATGGCGACGCCATCCAGGTGATGACCATTCACGCGGCCAAGGGCTTGGAGTTTCCGATTGTGTTGGTCATGAAACTGGAGAAGACCTTTCCCAAGGAAAACAGTGCGGAAGACGCGCGGTTAGCCTACGTGGCGATGACGAGGGCGCAGGAACTTCTGGTGCTCGTCCACGCGCAAGATGGGCTGCGCGCGGCCGACAAGGCGCTGGCCGCACCCCTGCCACCGGTGCGGCGTACCCGGACGGGTCGGCCGGAAGTGCACGTCGGGCGCGTACAGGCGGTTTCCCCGACCCCTCTGGTTGTAGCCGCTACTCACCTGGACCTGTGCACCCAATGTCCCTTAAGGTTTGCCGCCTACCATGAGGGGCGATTTCTTCCTCTCTGGTCGAGGAACCAAAGCATGGGATTGCGGATGCACAAAGCCTTAGACATGTTTCTGTCCGCATGGCCATGGCACGATGGGACGAATTTCAAGCAATTCTTCCAAGATGGCCTCCGGCACGGGGATTCTCCCCTGCGTAGCATTCCGCGGCCTCTCGTCACGAAAATAGAAAAAGGGTTTGAGAAGATTGCAGTGGACCTGACGCGGACATGCAGGAAAGTAGTCCGGGTGGAGAGCCATTACCATTACGTGAGCAATAGCGGGATGGTGGACGGGGCCATCGACGCATTGGTTGAGGATCGCGACGGCGCATTGGTGCTGAAGGAGTGGAAAACGTACTCAGATATTCCAGAAGATAAAATTCGCGAGTACACACTCCAAGCCTCCGCCGGCCTCATGGGGATAGAGGAGGGCCCAGCCGTAGACAGGGTCGACTTGGTGCCGGTTTTTGCGCCTGAGAAATCCCTGCGGCTAAGTGCGCGTGCCCTCAGGGAGAGGGCTCCCAAACAACTGGACGAAGTTTTTGGGGCAATCTCGCACCGAAGGTACGAACCAAAGAAGGGGCCCTATTGTAAAATGTGCCCGTTAAGGCGCCACTGCCCGGCTTGGTAGCCATCGGCCGGTGTCGGAAAACGGTCCCCCCCCGCCGGCATCAGTGCCCTTCAGAACCAGCCAACTGCCGATTGATATCTTCCACGGCCCCGCGCAATTGCGGAAACCGAAACTCGAAACCGGCCGCAAGCAATTTCTGCGGAATCACCCGGCGGCTTTTAATAACAAGTTCCGTCTCGGTACGCAGAAATACCGCACCCACTTCCAGCATCAGTCGCGGCGTCGGCAGCCCGAAACGCCGCCCGCAAACTGTCCGCACGGTCTGCATCAGTTCCGCGTTGGTAACGGGATGGGGCGCCGCTACATTCACCGGACCGGAAAAATTTGCATCATGGATCAACCACTCAACAGCGCGGCAGAAATCGGTTTCGTGAATCCAGGAAACATATTGGCGGCCACCGGCCAGACTGCCGCCGAGGCACATGCGTGAGAGCTTGCGCAACATCGGCAGAACGCTGTTGATATCACACCCGAGCACCATGGCGGTGCGCAGGGCGACTTTTCGCGTCGCCGGGGTGACGCTGTTAAACAGGGCCGCCTCCCATGCGACGGCCACCTCGATTGAAAACGCATCTTTGGCGGCAGGGTCGGCGCCGATCTGGCCATCTTCGCCCCACGGCGGGCCGAACGTATGGCGATAGATGGTTGCCGTGCTGGCATTAAGCCAGACACCTGGAGGCGTCGTGCACTGCGCCATAGCCTGCCCGATCACCCGGGTTGACTCGATGCGGGAATTGAGAATCAGATCGCGATTCCGAGCATTGTACCGGCAGTTGACCGACCGGCCGGCAAGATTAATCACCGCCGTGGCCCCTTCCAAGGCCGCAGCCCACGGACCGGGAGATCGGCCGTCCCAGTCCAACTGCTTCATTCCCGCTGGGACGGCTTGGCGACGCCGGGTAAGCAGCGTGATGTCGTAACCGGCATGTTGCAGGTGGGCGGCAAGCCGCTGTCCCAGAAAGCCCGTTCCACCCGCGATGACAATGGATTTCATAGTCGATCCTTTCTCTTGAATGTCAGGCATCAGGGCCGCAGCGCCGCCCATGCATAGACCATCGGTAACAGTGAAAATACAATATTCGTGGCGTGGTACCCCAATCGCAGCCAGCCGCTGGTCAGATACGGTCGAGCATCGAGCACCCACAGGGCCACGGCAAGCCGCAGCAACCAGAAAAGGGCAAAGAATCCGCACAGGGCCCGCGCCAGTCCACTGCCAGCCGCCAGTTGCGGCGCGAATGCAAACGTCAATAAGCCGAAACCGATCAGGCACAAGCCGATAAACGTGTAGTAGACCCAGAAAAGTCGCCGCACAAAAATCGGCACGAGGGCGAGATGCTGTCGGAGTGATACCACCCGTGACATCGTAAGCCCCGCGCAGAGCAGCCCGAGATGCAAAACGCCGGCAAGCCGGAGGCAGATCGTCAGATCGTTGGTGTTCATGTGGGCTCCTACGTGGCTCCGATGCTGGAGAGCAGCGGCAAGATGACATGCCGGATAAAGACCGGCGGAAAGAGCAGCGGCAGCGGCAGGACAAGAAATAAAAGCATAAACACCCGCCCCCGCGTACCCGTGCCGAGACGAAATCTTCGGCCCGGTCGGCTCCGCTCGATGAGGACACCGACTGCCTGGAGCAGAAAATAACCGGTGGGCAGACCGTAGCCGCCACCCGCGGGCAGAGAGATCACCAGTTCATGCAGCAAGCCGGAAAGGGCGAAGGTCACCACCGTTGCTGCCACCGTGTTGGTGCGCCGTCGCAAAGGCCGGAAGACGAGCGGGTTGGCTAAATCGCTGAAGGCACGATTCCAACGTCGCCCCCACAACTCCGCCAGCGACGTGGCGGTAAGAGGCTTGCACATAATGGGCACGGCCCGGACGCCACGCCGGCGCCATGCCACTGAAAGCAGGTCAAACAGGCCGAAGTGCAGCATGCAGATCATGCCGACCATGCCGATCCAGCCGGCGATGAGGGGATCGGTTCCGATCAGCAGGCGGGCAATCCCCCAGAGCAACATCGCTCCGGCGGTTATTTTCATGACGGCGGATATCCATTCACGCTGGCCGGGGGCAGCGGATCGCCTCTCGCCATTCAAAAAGGCGGCGGCGTCCATTCCGGGCCACGCCAATAAATAAGCCAGCAGGCGTCTGCGTGGCGGCGGAGCGTTTGTGGCAACGGCGGGGAGCCGTAAACTTATCCATTTCAATCCAGCGAATAGCGCCATCGCAATCGCCCACATCCACATCCATCGAGCCAAAATGGGCCGCAGTGAAAATGCCGCCATCAGCAGCAGCATCAGCGGAAGCCAATCGCCGAAACGCAGGCGGATTGTAGGCCCGTGCGTGCGCTCAAGACGCTGGGCACAGCGACCGCCTGTGCAACCGCGATTGGCGGCCACCCATCGGTAGGCGGCGTGCAAAGCTGGTCGAACTCCGGGGACGCGGGCGAAAAGCCGAATCGGCCTTGCCCACCAGACATGCCTTGCGATTTCAAGCAGGGCTTCAGCCCCACCGAAGCACCTTCCATCGGGTAAGAGAAACCGCATTTCAGCAAGCAGCTGCGCTTCGGGCATCCGCAGCCGCTGGCGCACCCAAGGTGTTTGGAGTGGTTCAAGAGTCAACCGTCGGCGCTGGAGCGTCCGCCGACCCCAGTTTGCCAGGCGACGGCAGAAGGGGCAGTCGGCATCATAGAGAACCCAGCCTTCAATATCTGCAATATCTGTTATTTCAGTCTTCACAGAAATCACTCCCCAAAAAAACTCACTGCCCCAGGCGCAGCAGTTTGGCCACCGCGCCGCCGAGCTTGAGGAATCGAACAAGCGTACCGGTCGGCCATTGGCGTACCTGCGTGTACCAGTTCGATGTTGTGGTCATGAATTCCCGCAATTCCTTCAACTGTGAAACGGTGTACTCGTCGGTATGCGGATTGTCCGCCGCCTGCGCAATGCACTCTTCAAGCATCTGGCAGGTTGGATCGATCTCGCGGCGTTTACGCTCGTCCATGATGATCCGAAAAAGTTCCCAGACATCGCGGATCGACTCAAAATGATCGCGTTTATCCCCCAGAATATGGACCAGGCGCACAATTCCCCACCCCTGTAATTCGCGCAGACTGTTGCTGACGTTTGAACGGGCCACCCCAAGAGCCCCGACAATATCCTCGGCGTTGAGCGGTTTGGGCGAGATAAACAGCAGGGCGTGCACCTGGGCCATGGTGCGGTTAATGCCCCAGCGCGTTCCCATCTCACCCCAATGAAGGATAAATTTCTGCTGAACCGGGTCGAGCTTCTTCATGGCGTCCTCCATTTCTGTAATTACAGAATATACAGATACCAGTGCATTTGTCAAGCGAATTCTCGCCAAGTTGACTAAAAGCCCGCAAATCAATTCCGGTTAGGGTTCCACGCCAAGCCGCGAAGATCGCTAAGACGGTTAGATAAAGCGCACGGATTTCATGCAAAAATCTTATCGCCTTGCAAACTTAGTGTGATTAAAAAAGAACTTACATCATGCCGCAGGCATGAAGCGATATCTCGCGCGGAGGCGCGGAGATCGCGAAGAGATTTCAGAATCGGGTTGGAGGGGGCCATGCCGTCGCGTTGAAAGCCCCCTTCACGGGCCAAACGGGCCGGATGTTTCCGCAATAATGGAGTTCAAAAAACCGGCCGTCTGATTACTTCCATACACAACATTTGACAGCAGCCCACCACCTTCACCCCGGAGACGCCGTCATGAAACTGGGTATGATTCAGCTTAATTCTCTCTTACGCTTGTCACGTTGTCTAATAAAATAATTAAACTGCTCGGCCAGAGCGCGGTATCGCGCCATGCTGACGGTCTGATCAGCGGCCGCATAGGCGACCAGTTGTTTGCGATATTTTGGCACTTCACCATCCATGGTCAAACCAAGAACACCGCCAATTACCCGAGCGCGCCAGTGCCGTTATTGGGAATATTTGTCGCAGAGCGGTAAACAGCTACCCGAAGTCAGTTGGGATTTTTGCGGGGTCGCAAGGTAAGCGCAAGCACTGCAAGGCTCGCCCCAAACAGCCGAATCACGCCTGGTTCCGGAACTGCCGAAACTCCGCCGGATTGGAAATCCAGAACCGTACCATCGGCGCTGGTGCCAGTGGTGTTTGGCCCCATGACACCAACGCCATAATTCAGCGGGGACGTGGTGCTTTTTCCGTTGCTCCAAAAATCAACGACATCGTTGTTGCTGAGTTTGAACAACACTCCATACACATCCAGAAACCCGCCCGATGCGGGGTAATTCGCGCATGTGACCGGAGAACCATTCGGGTAGTAGAGATTATCGTACGAAATCGATTGATCGTTCGGCGGTGGATTCGTCACAGTATAGTAGCTCAGTACCGCAGGTGCCGGGGCACCGACGCTTGAGCCGTCGCTGTTGATCGGCACCAATCCGCTAATTGTCGCGTTTGAAATGTTTACGCCGGCATTTGAATCGGAAAAGGTCCCACTGATATTGGTGATTGTGTACGCTCCAACAGGATCGCCCACGACGGTATCCGAGGTCACGGTCAGCGAACCCGATCCGCTTGTGCCCGCCCCGCTGAAGCTGAAATTCACCACATCCGCCCGGACCGACGGACCGAACGCCAAGGCGGAAATCACGACCCCAGCCGCCAATCCAACGATCTTTATTGTCTTTACCATACTACTTCTCCATAGAACAGCTACTTGGGCCTGCGATGTTTGCGAGCACCAAACTTAATTGCTTACATCAACAAAACAATCCTTACGCTTGCACAGCCTACCCCCTCTCACTGAAAACGCAAACATGAGCTAAAAGAGTCACTGACAAATATTGTGGGCCGCGGCAATCAGGCGGCAAGTATTGCAAATCGATTCTCGGGCCAGACCCCTGCCAAAACATCCGCCATGCGTTCCGATTTATTAAGCCGCTGGAACCCCGCCCTGCATTTCGGCACAGCCCCTAACCCCGGAAATTCGTGATCCCACTCGGGGCCCTGCTGTCCCGGTCGGCCCGGACGGATTTTGAAACCTTCGCAATCTCCCCCGCACGCCCGGCCGATTCCGCCTCCGCATCCTGCGGCATGAAATCGGGCAGGAATCGGCGCCCGCAGATTGACCGGTCGCGGGTTGTGATGTATACTTATAATGTATATGTTGGAGATCAATTTATGTTCCGAACGCAGCTTTATCTGACGGATGACGAGCGCAGAGGACTCTGCGCCCTGTGCCAGGCAACCGGACGGAGCCAAAGTGACTTGATCCGGGAAGCCGTGGATCGGCTCATTGAACAATTCAGTGACGAGCAGAAAGAGCAGGTATTGAGAAAGGCCGCGGGCATGTGGGCGGGCCACAAGGATATCCCTGATTTCCGTGCCCTGCGTTCCCAATGGGATAGGAGCGAACGTGCCCAAGCCGATATTGATTGATACGGATGTGATGATTGATTATCTGCGCGGCAATGAAAAAGCCGTGTCATTTCTGAGAAAGCATGCGGACCACATCGCCTTGTCTTCCATTACCGCGGCGGAGCTGTACGCTGGCGTTCGGAATGGGGCCGAAGAGGAAACTCTCGACGCCCTGATGGCGTTATTTCGGATTATTCCCGTCACAGGCCAGAATGCCAAGCTTGGCGGATTATTAAAACGAACCTTCGGCAGATCGCACGGGGTGGGCCTTGCGGATGCAATTATTGCTGCAACAGCCCAGCTTGAGAATGCCGAGCTTGCTACCCTTAACACGAAACATTATCCGATGCTCGCCGGGCTCAAGGCCGCATATTCCAAGAAGTGATCCTGTGCAGACGCCTGAGCATGCAAGCATTTCGCACGCGGCCGACCGAGCCCACGGCCGTGCTTCGCGCGGAGGCGCGGAGATCGCGAAGACGGGGACGACGGTTTCTCACACCAAGGCGCGAAGAACACCAAGACGATTAAACGAAGCGCACGGATTTGTGCAAACACCTCTGCGTACCTTTGCGTCCTCTGCGGTAAAAAAACAGCTATTTACATCATGCGCCAGCGTGAAACGTGCTTGCTCAACTTTCCCCTGCTCAACTCTCACCTGTTCTGGCCGGACCGCCGGGCCATGTCTCACACCAAGCCACGAAGTTCGCCGAGTGGAGGCAGCGGGCGGACGACGGCTACACCGTCGCCCTCTGGGTGGTGTCCACCGCCGATGGGTTTTCCGAATCCTGCAGGACCCGGGCTGAGGAGGGGGGCGTGCTGCTCATCGGCGGCAAAGATTTTGCGGAGATGCTGCTCGACGCGGGCCTTGCTGGGCTCGAGGCGTAGTCGGGCCCGGGCGCGTCATGCGCCCAATTCGCCCGCGCAGTCCCCGCAGGCAACAAATTCGATCCGACTGGTGGTGGAAAGTTTTGGCATGGGTTGCACGATAATGCGGTTTTTACCCCAGAAGTGCGAAAGTTGGGTTAGCTTACGCCGCCCCTTTTTCTCCGTCCACAACTTTTAAGAGTAAGCCTATGACAATCCTGGCGCAGTGGCCGTACCAGCCATCAATATTTGGCGTCCTTTGGCGGTCAGCCGGTATTTCTGTCTGCTGCTACGCGGCTTGGCGGGGATGGTCATTTCGATCAGGCCGTCAGCTAGCAATGGGCTCAGGACTTGGTGCCTGAACTTGGTGCGATCTGACCGTCCGGCAACGGCCATGAGTTCAACTAATGTTCTGTCAGATCGGCACTTTCGCATGATTTCGACTTGGTGCCGACTTAGTGCCGACTTGGTGCCGACTTGGGCTTCGACCGGGATCCCGGCGTGCGGCGAGCCGCCAAGCATGGCCTTCACCAAGTCTGAGGCCATGTCCACTTCCCTATCGAGTTCGGGGATGAAAAACTCAAAGGTTTTGCCTGCCCGGTCATTTTTATATTGGGGCGCCGGGTGGCCGAGCTTCCGCCACGCCTCGCGCATCATGCGAAGGCCCGTGCCCGCCTGTTCGCACATGGCGATACGCCGCATGGCCATGGCGATGGATGGGTTGCGCACCTCTTTTTCGCCGGGCTCCCAAAGGCGGCTGTCGTCGCCGAACACATCACCTGGATTCCAGAATTGGATTCCATCGCGGTAGAACTTGATGACCGCCTTGCGCGAATGATCGCCATAGTCCTGATGAATCAGCAGATTCACCGCCGCCTCGCGAAATACCCGGAAGCCAGGTGGATCGTCACGTCGGCCAAGTGTAACCGGATCAATATCCCGAAACGGTTTAGGCATGAAGAAGCGATATTTGCTGACCAGTTGCTCCCACGCCTGGATGATGTTGCCTTCGCAAACGATCCGGTCGATCCAGCGCGTCTCCGGCAGCGTCTCGCCCGTGGAATAGCCGAGGAACTGCACATCCAGTGTCGGACGGGGAATAAGCTGGTGTATCGCCAAGGGCGAACCAAAGAGCATGATCGCCGCACGGGTTGGCAGCAACCGCCGCCCTTGTTTGATTAGAAAGCCCCAGTGGTACAGGAAGTCCCGATCCGGTTGTTTGGCGTCAAAGCCGGTATTGGCCTGATGAAAACGGCTGCGATACCAGGCCAGGCTGCTTGCATCAAGTGCGTCTTTGAATGCGACTCGTTCAAATGGCTGGCCGTCCCAACGGTCGGCGGCGGCGTCGCGCAACATACGCTCGATGTCCTGCATTTGTGCCTTGTAATCGCCACCACCTTTACGCAGGAACGTGCGACGAATGTCGCCGTCGAGATAGACCGGCTTGCGCGTCCGCTGATTCTCGTTGATCTGAAAGACCAGCACCGTTTTGTCGTCAATATGCAGTTTCTGTTCGGCAATCTCCACATCGTGGTTGATCTTGGCATCAGCGTGCAGCACAGATAGAAAATCATTCTGAACTTTCTCGGGGTTTTCAACGCCGGTGACTTCATATACCTGGCCACGCTGAGCGACGCCGAAGACCAAGCGGCCGCCACGGGTATTGGCGAATGCGGATACCGTTTCAAAGGCGGATTTCGGAACGTCCGTGCGAGCCTCTTTGAACTCGATGTCCTTCCATTCGCCCGCGTTGAGCAGCTTCTTAAGTTCCGACACATTCATAATCTGCCATTCTGTCCGCCTATCGCCAACTGTCAATGCCGCGACGGTGCTGCCACCGCCCGGCACCAGGACGCCGGAGATCCATCGTTGCTTGGGAACGGCTACCCTGCTCCGCGGATTCCGCCCCCGAACCCTGCCGCATCCTGCGGGTATGAAGCCAGACTTCCTCAGCGGTGAAAACGTTATTAACCGCAGGGAGCAGACCAGTTTAACCTCAGGGGACGCGAAGCAAGTGCGAGCCGGTGGGTTTATCGCACCGGTGGCCATCGCGGCGAAAAGGTTATCAACCGCAGGGGTCGCAGAGGATCGCGGAGGATATAAATCAACCCTATCTCACACCAAGGCGCGAAGAACACCAAGACGGTACGATCAAGCGAATGAGCCTGTGGTCGAAATATTAGCGCCTTTCAAACTTAGTGTGATTAAAAAAGAACTTACCTCATGCCGCAGGCATGAAACGATATCTCACGCAGAGGCGCGGGGATCGCGGAGAGATTCCAGAGTCGGGCGAGACGCCCAACCCCCAAACCCCTGCGTACCATTGCGAACTCTGCGGTGAAAAACAGCTACTTACATCATGCGCCGGCATGAAACGGGCTTGCTCAACTCTCACCATTCGGCGGGTTTGCGCCCTGCGGCGAGGCGGGTCACTCCGCGTCGGAATCTCGGCGTCCATGCTGGCAACTGCTTATGGAGCCGGTAGAATACGCCCCATGAAAATAAATATCCGGCATTATTTTCGCCGCGCGGCATGTATCATTCCGCTCCTCTCCGCAGTGGCTCTGGTACTGCTTTCCGCAGCCCGCGTGCACGCACGGGCCGGGGGTGGGGAGGGATTCAGCGGCGGAGGTGGGGGCGGCGGCGGTGGAGGTGGGGGGGCCGGCGGCGCAATCCTGCAGTTGATCATCTTTCTCGTGATCGAACAGCCCGAGATCGGTATCCCGCTGCTGATCATCTTCTGCGTGATCTATTTCTTTACCCATCGCAGCGTCGCTGGGGCCATAACCAATAACCGCATCGATCAGGGAATGCAGGCGGAAGATGAAGTTCAGGCCAATCAGGGTTTATTAAATATTCAGGCATCCGACCCGTCATTTGATGCCCAGGCTTTTTATCAGCGTGTGACACAGGCATTTCTTAAAATGCAGGATGCATGGTGCGCTCAGGACCTGACCACGGTTGACGCCTTCATATCCGACGGCGTCCGCGAACGCTTCAAGCTGGAATTCATGCAGGCGAAACAACTGGGCGAAAAAGACCGCATGTCGCAGATTCAGGTGTTTTCAGTTTTTCTGGCCCACGCCACCAATGACCATCTCTACGACACCGCCGTGGTGGGTATCAACGCCAGTGCCGTCGATCAGACCATTTCAGCCTACACCGGGCAGGTGCTCTCCGGTTCTGCCGAAAGTGTGCCATTCAGTGAATACTGGACATTCCTTCGCCGACGGGGCGTCAAGTCCACCGGCAAGCCGGGCCTGATGGAGGGAAACTGCCCCAATTGCGGCGCTCCGCTGTCCATCAATCAGAGCGCGCAGTGCCCGAGCTGCCATGCCATGATCTTCAGCGGAGAGTTCGACTGGATTTTAACCGAGATCACGCAGGCGTCGGTCTGGCGGCCGGAATCGGAAACGGATGTCCCAGGTATTGAAGATTTAATTTCACGCGATCCGAATTTTTCCATGGCTCAGTTGGAGGATACCGCCTCGGTCATGTTCTGGCGCAAGTCCACCGCTGATCTGACGGGCAAAATCAACCCGCTGAAAAAAATATGCGCGCCGGCCTTTGCGTCCATGTACGCCGGATTGCTCAAACCCGATGCCACCGGTAATCGTTCCGCATGGGGCCACTGTGCGGTGGGGGCGCTGCGCACCGTCGGCCTGTTGCCCGGAGGGTCCGACCCGGCGGCCGACGCGATGGATCGGGCGCTGATGCAGATTGACTGGTCGGCTCAGCGCTTTGTCATCAAATCCGATGGAACCATGACGCACTCCCCGCAGGCGGAGTTGTTCCATTCGCTGATGGTTCTGGAGCGCAAATCCGGCTGTCAGACGAATATTCAATCCGGAATCAGCTCGGCCCATTGCCCCAATTGCGGTGCCCCGCTGAGCGACGATACCGCCGACAGTTGCCCTTACTGTGGAACGGTGCTGACCGACGGTTCGCATGGATGGGTGTTGGCCCAGATGCTTCCGCTGGGCGAATCGGCAGCCCAGCAGCTTCTGGCCCAGTTGCAACCGGGCGGGGTGACCGATGGCGGATTGCCTGCCGCACCGCAGCCGCAGTTGGCGGTTACCGCTCCGATGCTGATGAGCTGGGCGACGGCTCAGGTGCTTTCCGGTGACGTCGCGGATGACAAATTTGATGCCTTGCTGATGAAACTCGGGCAGGATCATGGTCTGCCAGACTCGATGGTGCGGCACATCATTCTCGCCGGCCATACGCACAGCCTGACCGCCCCCACGCCCGATTCACCGGCCACGGCCCGGCGCTGGCTCGGTGAGATGATCAAGACCTCGTTGGAGATGGGGCCGATGAATTCGCAGACGCAATCTCTTTTTGAACGCATCGCCGATGGGCTTTCCATGGGGCCGTACGATCTGAAATTGCTGATCAATCAGGAGCGCACGGCTCTGCGCAGCCGGGCCACACAGGCGCTGCAGATGCGGCGGACCATGCAATCGGCGCAGGCGGCGTAAAACTCCGCACGGTCCCACGCGCCGGGAGCGGTTTTCAGGTTGCCGGGGCCATTACGCGATTGGGCCACGCGGGCGTTGCGGGCTCCGGCCAGCCTGAATAATTCATAAGTTATTAGCAATTGGACTATGACGGGCGGTTTTGTTTGGCCAGAATCAGTGCGCTTTCCGGCTTTAGCCGCACGTAGCCGCTGACCGGCACATACAAAACCTTGCCTTCGGCTTTACCGTTTAGATCGATATTGCCTCCGCCACGCACGATGGCCTTGGAGTATCCCGGCGGCACATGGTAATGGGCGGTCTTATGCGTGGCAGAGTTGACCACCACTATGCCGCGGGTGAACGGGCGAACGTAAAGCGATCCCTGTCGCAGGTCGTTGATGCTGTGGCGGGCGGTTTTAAGCGGTGTGCCCACATTGATGCCGAACTCCGGAAAGTATTCCATAGGCAGGTGGGCGAAATAGGTAATATATGTGTAGTGGCCGCGCAATAGAAGGTACGTACCAAGCCAATAGAGGCGAGCCTGATCATCGGTTTCTTTTGGCAGGTAACTTTGAAACATAATAATTTTGTCGGCATTGATGAGCGCCAGCGCCTTGTTTGCCGAAAATATCCATTGGGCTTGTCCATATCGCGACCACACCCCCGGTGCCGCTTCGAGCATACCGCCGTTGGGAATGGCGTAGTTGGTGTGATCCCAATCGGTGATGAGGTCGCCAAGGTTGGGCAGAACATAAATGCCTGCCTTATTGAGAGCGGCCGTCACATGGCGCATAAAGGCTTCCGATGCCTGCACCCATGTCAGTCCTCCAAGTTGTTTGTGGGGTCTGATCAGTCCGGGGTACCGCCATCGGGGATAGCGGCCAACATAATAATTAACAGCGTCGGTGCTCCAACTGTCAAGGAAAACACCATCATCATGTCCCGCCCGTACCTGCCGAATGAGAGATTGAATCAAATAGCGAACATAATGCGGGTTGGTGACGTTCATCAGCAGCTTGCCGTCGCTGGCCATCAGCCGATCTTTAGGGTTGTGACGGTCCGCATAAGTCGTATGCAAAAACCAGCTTTCATGGCGGTTGACATAGTTGTAATCATTTCCCCAGTGGTGGCCGTCAAGGATGTACGAAACGTGCTTGCCCGACTGCCATGCCCCCAGGTGGTAATCCAAAACGATGAAGTTGGGATTGACAGCCCGAAGTTTCCGAATCAGCGGCACGAGCAATTTCTGCGTGCCGACGAAGTGTGTGGCAACGAAGCGTATTTGGGCGGCGGATTGCAGGCTGTCACGAAGTTCAACACAGTCGGCAAACACTCGCGTTGTCGACCATGTCGACGGAAACGCGCGGCGTGCGCCAGGAAGTTTACCGGCGTGAAACAGATGGCCACCAGTTTGAGCGCGGCCTGCCGATTGCGCATATGCACCATGACGACCAACCAACCATCCGTTGACCGCCAGCAAACTTAGCAGCACGCCGATCGTCCATGGTCGTTTCTCTCGCATGCGGTCTCTTTGTCATACCCCTTTGCCATACCCGTGTGTGATGCGGAAAAACAGCATCTGCCGACGCGAACACGACGCCGCAGATCGCTGCCAACAGGTTGAGGCCCTGCGATCAGGTCGCAGGAAGCTTGTCTATGTTGCCGCTGGACGTATCCGCCCATGGCACCGATAGGCCGGTTCATGCATGGAAAGCGCCGGTTGCACACTCGGCGCCGTGGGCAGTTTGGCACTTACCGCGAATTCGGCTCAACGATCGACTGTGTGCGAATCATCACCCGAGCATCACTGAGCAGATGGAACCCTTCAATATGCACCGCGCGCCTATGCAGGGCCGCCACCAGCACGGAGATATAATCCGTCTGCCCCAGTTCCGTCTTGCGCTGGGTCATGATGCCGTCCTGTTCATCCGCAATCCGCTGCAATTCGACGACCGCATTCTCAAACTGAGTATCGGTCAGATGCTCTTCATTGAGTGTGAGGTAGTAATGGTGATCCGGCCCGGCCTCCACATCAAACTGTTTGTCCCCTTTGCAGGGTAAACGGTCCACCAAGCCGCGATCGGGCAGCGACTTCTGCGGGAAACAGGCCAATTCACAAATGGTATGGCGGTGGGTAACACCTGCCATGTGCCCGCCCCCTTCGACGAGCCACATCGTGACATCAAATTCACCCATCGTCCGGATTCGCCGTGCCGTCACGGGAACCAGTTCCGGATGAAGCGGGTGGTCATAGACCAGGATGTTCATCCCTGCGCTTCGAGGCTTTTTGGTGCCGGTGTTGAAACTCAGTGCCGATCCTCTGACGATCTTACCATCCATAGCGTACAAACCTCCGAAATAAGGAGAGACCCGTATTCCCCGGGGCTCTTATATGATACATGCCGCACATCCAGCTTACGCTGCTCGCTTCGCTTCCGCCGCCCGATAACCCGTGTACTCTAACCGGGATGACAGGCCACCGTTCATTCACGGCCGATAACGACAGCGCGCCGTGCGTCCGCCAGACTGCGCGCAACATCAAATTCAACAGGGCTTTACAACTCATCATTCAGCCAGCTGCCAAGCCCGGACATCAGCCAGCCGCATCAAATTATAAAGATGATACCCAAATATGAGAAGAAAAATCTTCCCATTTTTTTGCGTGCCGACCCGGTTTTGCACGGGCGTATGATCGTAAGTGTATTTTTATAAAGTGTTTACGATCATATCAACCGGGATGATCCGGAACGTCCGCCGCCCCCTGTGCCCCACCCAGCACCCTGCACCAGGCACATTTCAGATACCACCCCTGCGGAAACTCCGTCATCACCGGATGATCTCCATCTGCACCCGATACCCGCCATATCTGCAGGCGCCGCCCACTGCTGCGCGCCGCCCCGCGAAGCATATCCAGAAAATCCGCCTGGCTCAGCAGCCCGCTGCAGGAACAGGTCAGCAGCAGCCCTCCCGGCTTCACCACCGACATGCCCAGCTTATTGAGATCAAAATACGCCTTGCGACCGTCATCAAAATCCTCCCGATCGGCAATCAGCTTCGGCGGATCCAGCACCACCACGTCATATTGCCGACCGTTGGACTTCATCTGCCGCAGATAGGCGTACCCATCGGCATGGACCCATTGAAGGGTGCGTGTGCTGATGTTGTTGAGCTGAGCATTGCGGCGCGCGACGGCGATCGCCTTTTCATCCAGATCCACGCCGACCACGCTTTCCGCCCCTCCCTTGGCCGCTCCGATGGCAAAGCCGCCGGTGTAACTGCATACATCCAATACCGTCCGGCCCGCACACTGCTGCCATAAAAGGCGGCGGTTTTCCCGCTGGTCGCAGAAAAACCCGGTCTTGTGCCCCTGCTGCAGATCGACGTGAAATTTAATATTGTTTTCATGGATGACGGCCGTTTCCCCGTCGGCCGCATCCCGGCGAGCCGGCAGCACAAACGCCTCCGCCCGCTGGTGCACCTCATCGGTGCAGAGAATCACCCGCGCAACCCCGCTGACCTCCTTCACCGCCGCCACAATCTCTTCACGCCGCCGGAACATCCCCAGCGACATAATCTGCACCACCGCCACACTGCCGAAGCAGTCCGCAATAAGCCCCGGCAGGCGGTCCCCTTCGGCATTAACCAGCCGGTAGGCGTCGCTGTGCGCCATGATCCGCAGCCCGCGTCGCAATTCCGAAGCCGCACGTATCCGTGCCGCAATGAAATCCTCTTCCAGTTTTTCCGCCCCGAAGGTGAGCATCCGCAGGGCGACAGGCGAGGCGCGATTCAGCATGCCGGTGCCGAAAACTACCGCATCCCGATCGTATACCGTTACCAGATCGCCATCGCGGGCATCCGGGGATGTGCGGCCGATCATCTTGCGGAATAATTGAACGCCGAACTGCAGATTGCGAAGCTGCACCCACGGAGCCTGCGGATTGGCGATCGGTTTGATTCGCCCGGCCGGTTCACGTGCGCCATCCGCCGCCGGCTCTCCTCCGGCCACGTGATCCATCGCCCGCCGCACGGGCCCGTTACCCGATATCCGCCTCGTCGGTTCACGCCTTGGAGGCATGCGATTTTTCCCAATCTTCAAGGAATTTCTTCAGTCCCGAATCGGTGAGCGGATGACGCAGAACTTCTTCCAGCACCTTGTACGGCACGGTCGCTACATCCGAACCAATCATCGCCGCCTGCACCAGATGCAGAGGACTGCGGATGCTGGCGGCAAGAATCTGCGTCTTGAAGCCGTAGTTGTTGTAAATCGTGCGGATTTCCCGGATCAGATTCATTCCGTCCTGACCGATATCATCCAGACGCCCGAGGAACGGCGAGCAAAAGGTTGCCCCCGCCTTGGCCACCAGCAGGGCCTGCAGCGGCTGAAAGATCAGCGTCATATTCACCTTCACACCCCGTTCGGAGAGGATTTTGCACGCCTTGACGCCTTCCGCGATGGTGGGGAGTTTAATGGTGACATTCGGCGCAATCTTGATCAATTCCTCCGCTTCCTTGAGCATGCTGGGGGCGTCGGTGCTGACCACCTCCGCACTTACCGGCCCTTTGACCACCTGACATATCTCGCGGATGCGGGTGTGAAAATCCACGCCCTTTTCCTTCGCGATCAGCGAGGGATTGGTCGTCACGCCATCGAGTACACCCAGTTCATTGGCCTTCTTGATCTCTTCAAGACTGCCGGTATCAATAAATATTTTCATCTTCGGTCTCCTTTCATAGGTCAGCTTCCGCGGGGCCCTTTGCACCGCACTCTGGATTATACGGCTCCGGCCGATATTGCAAGCGTGGGCAGAGGTCGGGAGGCTGAGGGTTTGCCGGCGCCCCGGCCCCATATTAAACTTTCATCCGGGCGAATGCGTAGGAGCGGGAGCGGCGTTCCGGAGAATCGATGAAATTCAATTGCTCCGAAGCCGGGCCTTTCCGGGGGGGCAGCGGATATAGCGCCTGGCGGCAAATGGCCTCGCTCCAGCGATTGTGCTGCCGGTTGGCGCCTCACAAAAAAGGGAGCACCTTGGAAATGGCCTCAACTGTACCCGCTCAGCCAAAGATTTATCATATTGTGCATGTCGAGAATGTCGGCCGGATTGCGGCGGAAGGCTGGTTGATGGCGGATGCAAAAATTGCATCCCGGAGCGGCGTTCAGGGTATCGGCCTTCCCCGCATCAAGCGGCGCAGGCGGGAGCTTCCCGTCTCCTGCCACCGGGGACTGTTCGTCGGTGATTGCGTCCCTTTCTATTTCTGCCCCCGCTCGATTATGCTGTTCGTCATTCATTGTGGAAATTAGCCGGACCTTCCCTATAAGGGCGGCCAAGGGCCGATTGTGCATTTGGAAGCGGATTTGTACCGTGCGGTGCGGTGGGCGAATGATGACAAATTCAGATGGGCATTCTCGTTGTCGAACGCGGGCGCCCAATACGCCGAATTCCTTGCCGACTTGGATCAGCTGCCGAAGATTAACTGGGCGGCTGTTGCGGCAAGGGACTTCACCCGGGCCGACGTCAAGGAAGGGAAACAGGCTGAGTTTCTCGTGGAGGCAAAATTTCCGTGGCACCTTATTGAGCGTATCGGAGTTGCATCGAAAAACATCGCGGAGAAATTGGAAAAAAACCTGTCGCAGGCCGTAAACAGGCCGCTGATTGAAATTAAGCGAGATTGGTATTATTAAGCAGAGGCTGCAATGATCGAATTTACCACAGGGGATATATTGGAGGCCGACGTGGAAGCGTTGGTTAATACCGTCAACTGTGTCGGCGTGATGGGGCGGGGGATAGCGCTTCAATTCAGAAACGCGTTCCCCGATAATTTCCGGGCCTACGAGGCCGCATGCGAAAGAGGAGAGGTGCGGCCGGGCAAAATGTTCATGTTCGAAACTGGAAAACTTGGCAACCCGAAATTCATCATCAACTTTCCGACCAAACGCCACTGGCGGGCAAAAAGCCGGCTTGAGGACATTGAGGCCGGGCTGCGCGCATTGGTGGAGGAAATTCACACTCGCGGTATCCGTTCGGTCGCGGTTCCACCCCTCGGCAGCGGCCTCGGTGGGCTGGATTGGACGGAGATAAAGCCGCTCATTATCGAGGCGTTTCGCGGCAGCGACCGCGTTCATATCCGCATCTTCGAACCCGCCGGCCTGACACCGAAACTGCGGCCACGGCAGAATCCATCAATGACCCCTGGTCGAGCGGCGCTCGTCGTCCTCATCCACCGGTATCTCGGCGGATTGATGGACCCTTCCATCACGCTCTTGGAAGTTCATAAATTAATGTATTTCATGCAGGAGGCGGGGGAACCACTTCGTCTCAAATTTGTTAAGCACACCTACGGCCCATATGCGGAAAACCTTCGGCACGTGCTAACTGCAATCGAGGGACACCTGATCATCGGCTATGCAGAAGGGGGCGATGCACCGCGAAAGCAGCTTAGGCCGGCCCCCGGCGCGGTAAAAGCGGCACTGGCTTTTCTGAAGGATATGCCACCCACTTGCGCTCGCTTCGAGCGTGTTAGTCGCCTTGTCGAGGGGTTCGAGTCACCATTCGGATTGGAATTGCTGGCAACCGTGCACTGGGTTGCGACGCGTGAGGCGGCCCGTGATGCTGACAGCGCGGCGGCCAAGGTTTATGCGTGGAACGAACGCAAATCGCGTTTCTCTCCCGATCAGATACGCATTGCGTTTAACTCCCTTTTCGCAGGGGGGTGGCTGGCATGCCAAACGCCAACCCGTCGATGAGCTGATCGCCTGAATATGAGATAAGGTGACGCGCTAACCCGCCTACAAGGGCTCACCCTTCGCCCTCGGGACGCTGCGGGCTAATGTGCCGCTGGTGGCCGCGGTCCGCTGCTTGCGCCCAATCCGCCCCATTCGATGTCCGCGACATCCATCCGCCCGCGCCGCAGAGCGGACGCATCACGACGATCGCAGATGCGAGCCGGTGGATTTATTCCACCGGTTTCCACCCCGGTGAAAGTGGGTCATGCCCGCAAGGAGAGAAACCGATTTAACCGCCGGGGACGGGCGACTGCGCCGCCATATAGCCGCCGGCTTGCCGGCGGTAACGTCGGAAAGGGCATCAGGTAATTGGGGGGCGGACGTCTCGCACGCCGTTTGATTCCGCCTGCCCCGCGCGTTATCGTTCTTCATAGATATTGAAATGTCGGGGCTCGTATGGTTGCCATCAATAAAATTCTGTTGCCTGTCTGCACCGGTGAGGGGTGCGCCGGCGATAACGACATTTGTACGGACAGTCGCGTCCACCACCGCAATGCCGAAAACCGAGCACCGGTAACCCGCAACCGTCGCCGCACCCCGAGCCTCGGCCGCCGGATGGAACAGGACGCGGCCCGGTACATCGACGGTGCCAATACGTGCCAATTCGTCAATTCCCCGCCGGAGGAGAACCCCGGCAACATGGCCGAAGGGAATGATCGATTTACAATCGCCGACCGCGTGAATTTTCAGGGATGGGAGCCACAGTTACGGCGGCTTAATGAAGTGAATCTCGAATCTCCCGTACTCTTATCAGGAACCCCGGCACCACTTTCTGCACGGTGTTCCAGACGATTTCCATATTCACTTCCATGTAACCGTGGATAAGCCGATTGCGCATGCCCGATATTTCATGCCACGGTATATCGCTGTGTATGGATTTCAGTTCCGCACTCAGCTTGGTCACCGCCTCACCAATAACCTCCAAGTTCCGCAAAACGCCATCCTGAATCAGCTCATCCGCCATGAAGTCCGATTCGCTCTTCCCGGCCAAATAGCGTTGCATTCGGTCAATAGCATGGCAAATGTGCAGCAGGTATTCCGAATCGCGCGAGGTCCTGTTCATATCGGTCTGGCCTCCTGCACAACCCGCTCACGGAATCGGGCGGGAATATCGGAAGCGGTCAGAACATCCACAGCAACGCCCAATTGCCGTTCGATGGCTGTCTGCAGACGCACCATGTCAAGAAGAGTGAATCCCCGCGGAACATCCACCAGCAAATCAAGATCGCTGCCGTCCGTATCCTCCCCACGCACTACGGAGCCGAACACACGTACGTTGCGTGCTCCAATCGTTGTCGCGGCTTTTAGGACTGCGGCACGATTATTTTGCAGGGCCTCCGATGGCTTCATTGGCTACCTCTGATCCAAATTTGGACGCACCCTGTTCCCGGATCCAAGCCCGGTACCATCTGCGATCCGAACCAGTGTTTCAAGTATAACGAGTCACATCTTTACCGTGTAGCGGACGGACTCGCCTGAGCATTCGACATGCCAGTGCGGTGTCCGATAATACAAAAGGCAGTCACCTATTAAATCCTGGGTGTGCGATGTGCAGTACCATTGCGAATCAGGCTCTTGCATTTTTTTTTGGCCTGCCGGGCGGCAGCGCCCGCAGACGTCGCTCTACGAGTTTCTCGAATTTGCTCATGGTGATGTCGCATGGTCATATGCCCCATGATACGCACTCTTGCGGCCACCGCAGTTAACACCTGTCAACCGCGAAACCGATTTAACCTTAGGGGCCGCAGGGGAACGCAGGGGACGGGCGACAGCGCCGCCATATAGCCGCCGGCTTGCCGGCGGTAACGTCGGAAAGGGCATCAGGTAATTGGGGGCGGACGTCTCGCACGCCGTTTGATTCCGCCTGCCCCGCGCGTTATCGTTCTTCATAGATATTGAAATGTCGGGGCTCGTATGGTCGCGATCAATAAAATTCTGATGCTTGGATGCACCGGTGAGGGGTGCGGTGGCGATAAGGACATTTGCGCGGACAGTCGCATCCACCACTGCAACTCCGAAAACCGAGCACCGGTGACCCGCAACCATCGCAGCACCCCGAGCCTTTGGCCGTCCGGCGGTCCGCCGAAAAAGCCCGGGCTGAAATTAATGCCGGGGACCGCCGACGCGGTCGGCGAGGCCGTCCAAGAAATGATCTTCGCGTCTGCCGGCATCTAGATTTGCCCAAGCGGCGTGCGGGCGGGTTGCCGGAGAATATGGAGGCCCACAAGTGGAAAAGTCCATCGCCGTTGCGGTCGCCGCAACCCTCGCTCTCGTCCCCACCCGCGCGCCCGCGAGGGCGCGGCCCGACGCTTGGCTGGGGATCGGGCGGCAACCCCTCCTGCGTGCGATGCTATTGATTGCGGAGCGCAAGCCATCTGGGGCGTTGCCGCTGCTGGAGGCAAGCGCGGCCAAGGGAAACACCCTCGCGGCCATCTGGCTCGCGAGGCTCTTTGCCGATGGCATTGGCGGCGCAAAAAATACGGCCCCCACCCGCGCGATATGCTGGGCGACCCTCGCGGCGGCCGAAGGCAATCCGGGGGGATTGCTTGAGATCGGTAAGCTCTACCAAAACGGCAGGGGCGTGGCAAAGTCGCCCTATACGGCGGACACCTATTTCGCGTGGGCGGCCTCACGAGGATGTTTGAACGCGCTGGATTCGCTTCGGGATAACATCGGGATGCACCCGATCACAGGGCCAAAGCGGCGCCGGCTGCTCTTGATATTTCTGCGGGCAGCCGGGACACCCGCCGGCAAATGCGACCTGGCCCTGCTTTACAGCATGGGGCTGCTGGTGGGGCGCGACGAAAAGCGGAGCATCGCGTTGCTGAAGTCCGCGGCGGCCTCGGGAAACGCCGACGCGATGGCCTACTTGGGCAGCGCCCGCTTCTCAGAAAGTGCCCCGGGCGGGGCCATAAAATGGTTGAGGCGCGCGGCGAGGGCCGGCAGCGTACGTGGCATGATCCTGCTCAGCTTCCTCTACGCCACCGGAAAAGGGGTGCCCAAAAGCCGGAGACTCTCGTGGCTCTGGACACGACGGGCCGCCGAACATGGTGACGTCTTCTCGATGTCACAGCTGGGGCTGCGCTACTCCACCAAAGCCCTGGCGGATGGGCGGTGGGGCCGCGCCGCGAGGTGGTACCTGCGGGCAATTGCAAACGGGGACACCCTGGCCGAGAAGCGCCTACGAGATTGCGTGTTGAAGCCACGCGCCACGATAGTTAAAGACCACATTATTTTGCCCGACGAGCACCTGCGGGGTTGAGGGGTACTACGGGATACCGTGGGCAGCCACCTGCAAAGAGCTACCGCCGGGCGTCGTGAAATTTTTTGGATGGCGGCAATCGGGCAGGGGCTTCCGCGCACCGGCCCGGCGCATTATGATTTCAGTAGTGATTCCGATTTGAGGCCGTGGCATGGTCGTGATCAATAAAATTCTGTTGCGCGAATGCACCGGTGAAGAGTGCGATGGCAATGGTGCTTGAGTGGGCGGCTTTGCATCGGCAGGAGCTATTGACCGACTGGGCTTTGGCGGCAGAACATAAACCACTGAGGCAGATCGATCCTCTGGAGTAATCAGCGATGAATAACAATAAAAGGGTAAAACGTGCACGTGCGATCTCCGGCTTCAGGCTGGAGGTCGAGTTTGAAGATGGCCTTCGGGGCGGCGTGGATTTGTCTAGCCGATTATTTGGGGAGGTATTTGAGCCACTGCTCGATGAGAAGCTTTTTGCTCAGGTTTACGTGGATGAGTTTGGCGTGGTGTGTTGGCCAAACGGGGCTGATTTGGCTCCTGACGCACTCTATGATCGCGTAGCCGCAGGCCGTGGCAAGGCTCTGGCGTAGCGTTGGGATTTTCGTATGGTTGGGATTGGTGAGAAGCTGGTGCGGCGAGAAAGGCCGCCTGCCGTTGCACCGTTGTGGTGGGAGCATTTTGCCTACCTCTCGCAGCAGAAAAATCCTGGCGCCAAAATCTCGTCACCTGATCCGCGTTTATACTTTACGCAGGATGCGAACTGGGACACCACGGCGGTGGTGGGCTACAACAGCACGAGCGGCACATGGGGCGTGGTGCAGCGGTATGTTTACAGTCCGTACGGCACGATCACGGTACTCAATGCCGATTGGAGCACGCCGCCAGCGGGCACGCAGCCGCTGGTGAATAATCTGTATCAGGGGATGACGCTGGATGCGGTGACGGGGCGGTATTACGAACGCAACCGCGATTATTCGCCGAGCCTTGGCCGGTGGATGGAGCAGGACCCGGCCCAATATATTAACGGCGCCAATACCTACCAATTCGTCAATTCCTCGCCGACGGGGAATGTGGATGCGGCGGGGCTGAGATCCGTCTCGCTTGGGCCGGATGGTAGCCTCACGGTTACCTGGGCGCCGACCGGGATCGCCGGTGGCGGCGGGGAGCTAGTCTATCCGTGGTATGGCTTGACGCCCTACTGGCAAGGGGGTGCCGGCCTCGACATCGGATCGCTGCCCCCGTGGGGCCTGTCGACACCCGAGACTTGGCAGGATGCGAACAGCGTGACAATGCTGCAGCACTTCGAGCTTGGCGGCGGCGTTCACATACGCATCGTCGGGCGGAGTTTCTTGGCGGCTGTTGAGGGGTCTTCACAGCTCAAACAGGAGGAATCGCAGTACGAGGCGCAGCTCTTGGAAAAGGTAAGGGCTGCCGCTGCGAGGCTGGGGCCGGGGCAGGACACCACAGTCAAGTTCGAGGTGAAGGATTTCAGCTACACCATGCCGGGGAGCTGGCTAAATCCCGGCAGCAGATTCTACGGTTTCGGATCGATACACGTTAACATTATCGGCTCGGCCGTGGTCTCGAAGGGGGAATGCGGAAGTGTCAGTTATCACGGCACGATACAGTTCGACGGGTACGACCGGTACCAATGGGGGACGCTGGAGAACGCGCGGGGCCACTGGTACGATTTCGCGCCCGACGCTTTTGGCTGGGTGCTCAGCAAAGTGGGCACGCCCTTCAACTCGTATTGGAATTGGACCGAGCCCTTCAGTGGTGACCTGCCCTAATGAACCCTAACCGAGATATTCTCCGGCGAGCCGCCAAGGCACTTCTGCTCCTTTGCGGGCTGTACGCGGGCGTGACGAGCGCCGGGATTCTGGCCACGGCGCTGCGGCACCCCGCTTGGGGCGGCCCGGCAGACTGGGCGGTCTCGGCCTGCTGGCTGGCCGCCACAATCGCGATGCTCCCGTTCCGGGCGGCGCTGGCCGCGCGGATTGGCGTTTACGTTGGCTGCATGCCACTGTTGTACTTCATCGGCCGCTGCGTGATTGCGGCCGTGTGGGAACCCCATAGTTATAGCCGGGCGCTCGCCGACTCATACATCGTCAACGAATTCATGGTCGTCGCCTGCCTCCCTCTGGTGTTCGGCCCCCTCATTCGCGTCGCCATCCGAAATGATCGGCGAACGCCCCCGGCCCCACCTCCACCGGCCCCGGACGCGGATCCACTGGCCCCGGACGCTGATCCAGGCAGTGCTTCCGATACTTGACCTTGGTGGCGAGGCCGAAGGCGGGGCCGCAGCCGGAGATACCATCCAAATTTGTTGGCGGGAGAAAAGGGTCGGCGCAATACGTCCACCGGCAGGAAAATGATCGTAAACGTCCGGCGAAGCTTTCAATTACCCACAAGTTCGGCGGCGAAATGGCGTGCCACGCGGTGGAAGTGGTGGCTCGCCGACATGGATGGCGGTGCGTTTGTGCTTACGCGATAAACATCCGACGAGTTGCATCTGGCGGGGATTTTTGGGGCGTGTGGATTCTGATCTGTCGTTTGGACTTTGAGGAGCAGATCGATGGATCGGCACGGCGGGAAGTCTACGCCGGCGCATCGGTGGGCCGATTTTTCCGAAAACACGCATCCCCGCAACTTTTCCGCGCCGCCCCGGCGCATTATGATTCTTTCGACGATTCCATTTTGAGTTTGAGGCCGTGAATGGTCGCAGTTAATTAATAATCAATGGGGAATCGAAACATCGGAGCGGGCGTCATCGCCGACTTGCGGCCTCAGTAACCTCAACCTCTGCGTTCCCCTGAGCCCCCTGCGGTTAAATCGGTTTTTCTCTCTGCCGTTGATAGCTATTCACCGCGGTGGCAACCGGTGGAATAAATCCACCGGCTCACCTTTGCCCCCCGGAACGCTGCGGGCTAATGTGCCGCTGGTGGCCGTGGTCCACTGATCGGGCGGGCGCCCGTATTTCCCTGTTCCAGCCTCCAATCCCGCTGCGAAAAGGGGAGTTTGCTGAAAAGCGTCATCTCCTCCGCACGTGCCTGACATGTCGGGCAATACCAACTCCAGTGCCCGTCGTGCCCGCTGTGATCCGCCTCGATGGGCGCTGTGCAGATATCGCACGGTTCGCCCGCCCGATCATAAACTCGCGGATGGTCGTGCATGGGAAACGGACTGCCCATCGCCCGCCGGTACGCGGCAAGGGCCAATTCCCGTGCGGTATGCAGACACCGTTCCAAATCCTCCGTCGGCAGGGAGGAAATCGGTGTTGCGGGGTGGAGCCGGGCCGCAAAGAGCGTTTCGCATTTCAGCTCATTGCCGATGCCGCAGGCGATGGCCGGGTTCATCAGTGCGTGGCAGATATTTTTTGCCCCCGCCGACCGAACCCTCTGCGCCCACTGCAGGACAGTGAGGGATGGATCGAGAATATCGGGGCCGAGGTTGTGCAGACTCGGATGCCGCGCCACCGCATCGGTCATCAGCACCAGAAAAATCGGTCGTCCCGAGAGAGTCAACACATCCTGATTGGCGAAAGTGAGTTTAAGCAGAGGCCGCCGGCCGACGGTCTTCGAAAGCGGTCGAATCTCCGCCTGATGATTCTGGTTCAGGGCCATCGACCAGCGCCATTGGCGCAGCGGAAAGCAGACCCAACTGATGCCGTGACTGAAATCCCAGATCAGCCATCGGCCGCGGGAGGTGATCGATTTAATATTGCGGCCGGAGCAGTGTTTGAGCAGTACATTGGCCTGCCAGCGGTCGGCCGGCACATCGATGCGGTCGATTCTGCGGCCGAGAATGAATTCGGCGAGTCGGTCGGCGAGCGCTTTAACCTGAGGGCCTTCCATGGCGGAGAACCTGCCAAAAAACTCTGATGACCATCGATATCCAACGTGGCGATGTTATTTCTTCGCGGCCTGCATCAGCGCCTTACCCATGTCGGCGGGTGAATCGGCCACCACAATACCGGCACGGCGCATCGCGGCAATCTTGCTTTCCGCTGTTCCTTCGCCGCCGCTGATGATCGCCCCGGCATGCCCCATACGCTTGCCCGGCGGGGCGGTGCGCCCGGCGATAAACCCGGCCACCGGCTTGGTCACATGGTCTTTGATAAACGCTGCCGCCTGTTCCTCGGCCGTGCCGCCGATTTCGCCGATCATGATGATCGCGTCGGTCTGCGGATCATTCTGGAACATGCGGATGACATCAATAAATTCCAGCCCCTTGACCGGATCGCCGCCAATTCCCACGCACGTGCTCTGGGCAAAGCCCATCTGCGTGGTCTGCCAGACGGCTTCATAGGTGAGCGTGCCGGAGCGGCTCACGATGCCGACATTCTTTTTCCCTGCGGCAGGCGGCTGGTGAATGTAACCGGGCATGATGCCGATCTTACATTCGCCCGGTGTAATCACGCCCGGGCAGTTGGGACCCACGAGAATGACATCCGGATACCCCGCCAGATAACTCCTGGCCTTGACCATATCCAGCACGGGAATGCCTTCGGTAATGGCGACGATGAGTTTAATACCCGCGGCGGCGGCTTCGCAGATGGCGTCGGCGGCGAACGGTGGCGGTACGAAGATCATGCTGGCCGTGGCACCCAGTGCCCGTACCGCCTGTTCTACGGTATCAAACACCGGCAGGCCGTTGGCGTCCTTGGTGCCCCCTTTTCCCGGGCTCGTTCCGCCGACCATTTTGGTGCCGTAGTCAAGACACCCCTTGGTGTGAAACGCGCCTCCGCCGCTGCCGGTAATCCCCTGGCAGATGACCCGTGTGTTTTTATCAACTAATATCGACATAATATATTGATCTCCTGCTGTTCTGTGACCGCCGGCGTATCAGGCTGCGGCTGCTGCAACAATCTTCCGGGCGGCGTCGTTGAGGTCCGTGGCCGACTGCAGTGTGGGCAGATCGCCCCGGGCCGCAGCGAGCATCTCGCGTGCCTTTTCCACGTTGGTTCCCTCAAGTCGAACCACCACCGGCACCCGGAAACCGACTTCCTTGCCCGCCTGAATCAGTGCCTCGGCGATCAGATCACACCGGGCGATGCCGCCGAAAATATTCACCAGAATGCCGCGGACTTTTTTATCTGAAAGCAGAATGCGGAACGCCTCGATGGCGCCCTCTTTTTTCACGCCGCCGCCCACATCCAGAAAATTCGCCGGTTTGCCGCCGTGAAGCCCGATGACATCCATGGTGGACATCGCCAGCCCGGCTCCGTTCACCAGGCAGGCAATATCGCCGTCCAGTTTGATGTAATTCAGATTGGCCGCCGCGGCCCGCACCTCCAGTGGATCGGTCTCGGTGTCATCTTTCATCGCCTGAAGATCGGGATGACGGAACATGGCGTTATCATCAAAATTCAGCTTCGCGTCGATCGCCATGATCTCGCCGGTTTTAGTGAGCACCAGCGGATTGATCTCCGCGATGGAGCAATCATATTGCACAAAGAAACGGGAAAGTTTCAGCAGGACATCCGCCGTTACCGCCGCCTGCTTGCCGGTTAATCCCATTCCCAAAGCGATGTTGCGTGCTTCAAACGGCATCAGGCCGATGGTCGGGTGCATGGTGCGGCGGATAATCGCCTCGGGGTTTTTCTCGGCGACCGTTTCAATCTCCACGCCCCCCTCGGCAGAGGCCATGACCGTCACGCCCGACTTCGCCCGATCCAGCACCAGACCGACATAATATTCATGGGCAATATCCACCGCAGCGGCGATGAGCAGCTTTTTCACCGCGATCCCCTCCGGCCCGGTCTGCACCGAAATCATCCGGTTGTTCAGCATGAAATGGGCGGCTTGATACGCTTCATCAGCTGATTTGACGAGTTTGACAAACCCCGCCTTGCCGCGGCCGCCGGCAAATACCTGCGCCTTGATCACCTGCACCGGCAGGCCATTGCGGATGAACGCATCGCGGGCGGCGTCGGCCGTCTCAACCACGCCGGCCGGCGGAACGGGTATCCCAGCTTTGCTGAGCAATTCTCTCGCCTGATACTCATGTATTTTCATTTGTCCATACTCCCATGGAGGCTCACAAAAACAAGTTGGAGAGAATAAGGGATTTCGTGCAAAAATTAAACCCTCGGCGAGGCATCCGCGCGGCGGCATGCGGGTCCTCGTCGGTGGCCGTCGCTCCCGGACAACACTATAATGCAGCACGATAAACTGAGTTGGATCGCCCCACGGCGGAGAGCGTGCGGTGGGCTTTGGAGGCGGCAGCAAATTGGAAAAGGGACTTCTGAGCCGACGCGTGGCCGAAAAACTTGTCGATAATGCGGATTTTATCTCGGACATTGCCGCGATTAAGGGCCTGCCGGAATCGGATTTCGAATCGCTCACTTCCGCGCTGGCGTCATACGCCGGATTCTGCGACCGCACCGCACTCGAACGTCTAATCGCGGAGCGTATCACGGACAAAAACGATAGCAGCAGGCTGGCTGGATCCATCTTCCGGCTTGCGAAATTGTTTTATGATCTTAAGGATGATGCTCCGGGCGTCGCCGCAGAGTTGCCGTCACCGACGGCCACAAAGCTGGGCGGCACAGCCGACGAAGTTCAGCCGTTGCTTAAACGCCGTATCGGCAGCTTGGCAAACGGTTTTGCCTGCTTGTCCCGGCAGTTCAAATCCGAAAGTCTGATTCAGGCTACCGGCAACCAACTTGATGCTGCCCAGATATACTGCGATATTCGGCCGGTCTTTGATGCGACCCGTAAAAAAGTTGAGGGAGCGGTGCAAGTATCCCTGCTACGCCTTGAATATACCTCGGCCGAAGGGGAGCACCGCGTCTTTGAGGTCAACGTGACGCCGCAGCAGCTTAAAACCCTGCAGGAGGCTGCGGCCGCGGCACTTGGCAAGGGTGAGGCCATTTCGGAATTGCTTTCATCCGCCGGGGTGCAAGTCGCGCCGTCCGGGGAGAATGCGTGATGTCGACCGTAGGACCGGCAATTTACAATCTGGAGCTTAGCGCCGGGCCGCGTGGGGCCGGGGTGCGCAACTCGAATAAAAAGTCGCGGCGGTCGGCGACTGACGAATATTCAGCCGGCGATGGACCAGGGGACGTGCCCGAGGAATTGCGCCCTGCATCAGTTGGCGGTTCGGTGCGTGGATCGCAGCGGTCGAAACGGGCGGCTGAACCTACAAATGTGTACCCCTATCCATCCGAGATTTCCGCTTACCGCACCGACGTCCTCGCTCGGAGTATCTTGGCTGCGCCCCAAACTGCCTCGGATCCCCAATCACTCGATCCGCCCCACTCGGAAAAGGGCGCAGACCAAGGGGCGGAAGCCTCCGACGAGCCCTCGGCCGATGATATTCTGGAAATCCTGTCACGTTGGGCCCGGGCGGCGGTGCCCGACGACATTTGGGTGCGGTGTGAACTGACGCAATTCGATGCGGGCCAGCGGGAAAAGCTTTTGCCGATACTCTGGGATTTTATTGAGAAAAACCGCGATACGAATTCTCGCAGTCGGCAGATCGACGTCGGCAGCGCAATCCGAAAATATGTCGCCCTCATGCCGACCGAGCGCATGAACAATCTTGCCCAACTGTTGAATGATCATAATCGCAGCCCGCTTCCCCTGAAATTGGAAATCGAGGTGGTAAAAATGATTTACCACCTTTTTATGGCCCACCCGCCATCCGCGCCAGAGCCTTTCCCGCCGCTGGCCGCTCAACTTATCAAAATGGTCCGGGACTACGCAAAACCGCGATTGTTGGCGCGCGACGGATACGCTGCTGCCGCAGTCTTTGCGATTGACGCCCTTGTTGCGCTTCGAAGCACCCACGCGGAATCCGCCGTTGACACGGCCATACAATCCTGCCGATGGTTCTCCGAGGTGGTGGAGGATGATCTACGGAAGCTTCACGAGAGATGGGAACGGAAAAACGCAGGTGCTGCAAACTGGCTGGCAGAGATGCTTAATAAAAAATTCAGCGCCGAGTGCGGGAAGAAGGAGTAAAGACCGGTGCCGGCCTGGAGGACGAGCGACAACCCTGCCCACACCGTTTTTAGATACGACGTATTGGGCTGGCACGCGGAGGGGAACCCGGAATCGCCTTCGGGGCAGGGCTCCTTTGTTCGACACGTTGGGCTGGCCGACGGTGAGGCTGAAATGTCACCCGCTGATGTGCATGTCGTGCACATGCGACCGCCATTGCGCGGCGGCGACACCCCGGGCCGGGCTGACGTCGTGGGTCGGGCCGAGCTTACGGGCGACGAGCAGAACAAGGTTCGGGTATTTGTCGGAAAATACCTCGCAGAGCAAGAAGCCCTCGCAAAAACCCTCGACGGGTACTGCGTGCTTCCGCATTCTGTGGAGACGAGAAATGGCGATGTGGTCGTCATCACGCGGTTTAGCTGCGCGGGCTTCGTTTTTGAGGCCTACCGAGCGGCACGGATAACGCTGCTCGATTTGCCGTCAATGCCAAACGTTTCACTCGACACCCTCAGGACGGCGTATCCCGACATCCCGCTCGATCGCGGTCGCTTTCGCGACCACTTCGGCCTGGATGGGGACGGACCCTGGCCCGTGATGTTGCCGGGGTACCTGCTCCATGCTCTCAATCGCGATGGCGGGTCGATAAAAAGCATCCCCTATCGGCCGCGGGCCGGCGAGGAACATTTCCCCTGTACGCCAGAAAGCTGATCATGTCCCTGAAGTCCGGCTGCCGGAGGTGAGTGACCCTAACCGTAGCCCGCCAGCGCTTGCGGCGTCCAACCCCAGCGAAGCCTTATTTATTTCTGCGTCATCGTGCCGGCCGGCGAAAACCGGTAGTGATACAGCAGTTTCTTGTGGCCGCGTGCATCCCGGCAGACGGCCTGCGTTCGCAGCAGCGGTCGCAGGCGCCGGGCGTAGGCATGATCCTCTCCCCGATTGGTGGGATCAAATCGGGCCTGCATGGCGACTTGCCGACGGACCGGACACAAATGGTTCGGCGTGCGTTCGTATCTTTCGGCCGTGTTTCGATAGGCGGTGTAGGCCAGATCAAAATCAAATTCCAGCCCAGGCCGACCATCCACATAATATTGTCCGCGAAACACGGCGCAATCGGCTCCCGGCGCCGCATCGATCGCCACGAGCAGGCTTGCGAGATAATCATCCGCCACCCGATCGTCATCATCAATGAAGCAGACATATCGCCCACGGGCTTGACTCAGCAATTCGTTGCGCTTGCACCCGACCGTTTGCTCCTGCTGATCGAGCGAAGTCAGAATTTCCACGCGATGGGGATCGGGCAGCGCCCACACCTGAGCGTACAGACTTCTCAGCAGCGTTTGCGCCAGCGGTTGGCGGCAATAGAGCGTCGGGATCAGGACGGAAATATCCGGCACGCAGAGCCCGAAACCCACTGCCCGGCGCCGCTGAAATAACAGCTGATCCGCCGTGTGATGCCGCTGGTTGGCGATATAGACTCTATCCCCTTGCGGCCCCCCATGCTCATGCCGGGCAAGCACGAGATGAATCCACGCATACTTGTGAATCCGCCGCGAAACTTCCGTCAGTTCATTGTCGCAGAAAAGCGATTGATAGTCCGGATGATACACGCAGCCGAAGCGGCGATAATAATGAAACCCCATCACGGGCAGCGTGATCAATCGTCCCGCTCCCAGATACCCGTCGTGAAAATGCAGCACCCCGTCGAGTGCGGGAAAATGCCATGTCATGGCACCAGCGATGCAGTCATCCCAGCCGGCCAGCAGGGGAGCAAAATCGTCGCTCGCCAGCAGCAGGATATCCCAAGCCGGAGATAGTGGGATGCCGAAGTTGCAGGCGTGAATCTTGCCGCGCGGCGGACACAGCTCCACCCGTACATGCAGTCCGCGCATCGCAAGCTGATCCCGGGCCGCCAGTGCCTCGGCACGCTCGGTCTCATCAGCCGTCAATTGATATTCAATGGCATGCCGGCCGGACGCCAGATCATGCCATCGCATGAGCCGTGCAACGGCCGCCGGCCATCGGCGAGTGGTGGGCAGAACCAATAAAATATCCATGATCTCACTCCATGGGATGTGTGATGCGGGCAGGCACCCGGCCGGAGGGTTTTACGCTGTCAACACCTATCGGCGGCTGGTCGTGGATACATCAGCGCGGCGGGCGAGCCGGTCGAGTATTAATTCCATACGCATCAGAACCCGGTGACTGCGCTGCTGGTTCTGCAGAATCTCATTAATTTGCCGGGTGTGTTCATGCTGATGATCCAGCAGGGCCTGCATCGCCACGGCCCGGTCAATATCATGAAGTGTGTGCCGGGCGGACTGCCGCCAGGCAAACGAGGCGACGGAAAATGATGCGCTCCCCGCTCCAATCACCACACCGACAAGGGCAAAGAGCGCTGACCAGCGCACCGGTTCCTCCCGAAAGCGATCCAGAATATCTTTCATGAGATGTCTCTCCATGCAGACGGGGCGGCCCCGACATCATCGAGGTCGCCCCGCCGCGGAATTCAAAATGTGCCGATCAACTCGTGGCCGCTGTGATGACCCGCTGCGTCGCAGGGTGCAGAATCGTGCCCGGCGGTATGACCCGCGCCAGTTCGCTTACAGCCTGTTTATGCCGATTCACCTGCGATTTGGCACGGGCTGCTGCGGTCGTCGTCGCCCCGGCAATCAGACTCGCGATGGCCGCGACAATCCCAAGTACCGTTCCTCCCATCGGTCCGGCCGCTTGTGCAGCCGCCTGAATCGCCGGTCGCAGGATCACCACCGCGGGGTCGTGAGCCGTCGGCCCGGTTGGGGGCTGATTTTGTGTAATCGCTTCCACGGTGTGTGAATCGCGATGTATCAGCGCCGGAGTCCATTGACTGCATCCGGCGGCCAGCAGGCACAGTCCCGCGGCAGGCATGACAAACCAGTGTGTTTTCATCTTCAACATATCAATCTCCTTCTTATCGCTGTAGTTGAGTGAATCTTGGAAAATGGGTGACATCGGGTGTGGCAGGCTGGCGGTCCAGCGGGAAATGGATTTAAGGGCGGTGATTCGCGCTTGAGCATTGAGTTTTGCCTTGGCGACCGGCGAACGCGAAATTCCGGTGCGTGTCGCCAATTGCCCACACCGGCTCGTCGTGCATCCGGCAAGCAGGATCATGCACGCCGCTGGCAGGATGATCCATTTCGGTTTCATCTCAATCATCTGATCAATCGCGCAAACTCTGCCCAATGGCGGGTGCCGGCGCCCATTCACAGGTCGCCGACACCCACCTGAAATCCATCACCACCGTTTGCGGATCAGCCTCAGCTTGCCGGGCCGCCGCCACGCGGCTCAATGCAGACAAATCCGCTGCGACTGTTGGGGCTGTTGGGCAGTTTGAGCGGCTGCTGCCGCATCACCTTGCCATCGATGCGGTAAATCATGCGGAACGCCACCTCGGCAGCATCAAAATACAGATGCATTGACATGGCCGTCTCAACCTGACCACCTGCCTTGGTCGCCACGCCATACTGCTTCAGGTCGGCCAGGATCACATCGCCTGCATCACCGAGTGCCGGGCAGTGATAGCTGTAAATCACCGGAATGCCGAAGAGCTTGGCCGTGGGCGTCTGGCCGATGGTACCGGCCGCATAATACAGATTGCGTCCGGCGGAATCTTTCAACTGTTCAAACTGGGCTTCGGCATCGGGGTTGGCAATCCACACCACGCCCGACATATCGCCCGGCGCTACCGTCCAAAGCAGACTCTTCATGTTGACCAGATTGGTGTAACTGATGGTGCCGGCAGTTTGGCCCGCATCGGCCGGGGCCTGCACCAGCGCTGAAGATGCGAGAATGCCCGCCGGCTGGCCGAGACCCGTCCCGTTGATAAACGCCTGATTCAGGTCCCAGGCCAGAGCAATGCCCCCTTCATCCAAGATGAAATGACTCAGGGCAACATTATTATCCTGAAGTAATTCATCGGTGACCGGCAGCAGCGTGCCCCAGCGGTTAAGCGTAAACTGCACGCGGCTGTAAACGGGTTTCTGCGGGGCAATGGCAACACCGTCGCCGTTGAGCCAGCTTCCCAGCGATCCGCCCGATGCCGCCGTGACCCCCAGTTCTGTCATGGAACGCACGGGCACAAAAAGGGAATTGCCCAGCGTGATCGGATATTTGCGGGCTTTTTCAAAAAGCAGGCTTTCTTCCAAGACATCACGGTAAATCTGATTGGCGTACTGCGTCGGAACCAATGCCCCACCATCCGACAGCACCGATTCATCCATCCCGTCCGCTTTTCGCACCATGCTCGTCAGACGCGGATCCGGGGTTTTATGAATCGAAAGCCGCCGGACGGCTTGCGCAAATTCACCCAGGTTGGCAAAACCGCCGGTCGGATCCGCCAGTCGGCGCTCAGGCCCGACGATGACGGCGGGTTTCGCCTGCCGCAGTGATTTTGACACCTCATCCATCACTCGCTGAGTGATGAGGCCGGTCGCGTTCTGCAACTGCTGATCGATCGAACTCTGGATCGTCTCGAGTGCCGCATCCAAGCCACCAGTCACCGGCGCAGAGTCGACGGCCTTGTGTTCGACGGAGGCTGATTCATCGGGCGGCTCGGCTCCGTGGCCATTCTTCTGCGCGGAAAGCTTTTCGCTCGGGTTGATTTTCATCATGATCTTCTCCATAAAAAAACTGGAAATCGAATGGGGTATCCACACTGCGGGAATGCAGCGTGCGGCCCAGTGCGATGCCGGGGTCGTTCTACGCCGCCGGTGGTTGCATCCCGACCGTTTCAACTTCGGCGGCTATATGGGATCACAAGTTGGACAAATGCGAAATGGGGAAAAGTCGTGTGAAAACGCACCTCAACATATATCTGGAACATGGGGATCAAGGTGTGAAATGCGAGGGGCTTAATGCCGATGGGCGGATCGAGCGTCAGCCCTCTGGCGGAGTCTTACTCCCCGGGTATGACATTGGAGACGCTGACCGAATTCATCTGCATCGATTCAACGTGATCATCCATGAAAACCGCATTGGCGTCGCCAGACTCCGGCCCGCTGGAATTATGTCGATAACGTAATCCTTGATTGCTCAGCGCGGTGCCTGCGAAGTCCGTATTGCCGGGATTCGGTGGAATCACCGTGGTCGGGGTGTAGCTGCCGTATTGCCATGAAAGTTGTGATGGCAACCAGGAGAACAGGTATTGCGTGCATGAACCATTCGGTGCGGTTTGATTGGTGTCGCCGATACCGATGACATCCGATGGGTCGGGAATGTCTCCCAGAAGCAGACTCTGATCGGCCGCATATCCGGTCGTGCTGTTGATGGTTGGTGTGAGAAAAACATTCGGATTGGCCGCATAGTTGACACCCCACAATCCGCTCATCGGTATCTGCTTGTCGGGGCACCAGAAGATGGCATCCCACTTGGCGGCAAACTGCGCGGGGATATTTTGTCCGATAACGCCGTCGTTATTAACCGGTACAGTTGAACTCTCCAGCGTATAGAAGTCCAGATTCGCCCACTCGCCGGATACGGCGTTGGTATTACTCAAAGGCAGGTTTGGATCGCTCCAGGTTCCGTAAGGCAGACTGCCATTGTTGTCATTCGCGTAAATCAAGGTCGTTTGACCGAGTGTTCGCAGGTTCGCTTCGCACGCCGCACTTCCAGCCGCCTCCTGTGCCCAATGGATGGCTGGTAATAACAGGGCTATCAGGAGCACAACAATGCTGATCACCACAATCATTTCCAGGAGGGTGAATCCGCAGCGGTGGGCGGCGTTAGCGGCCTTTGGATAACTCACCTTCACCAATATCCTCCTGCAGGCGTCCAGCGGGATGCCGCTTCTGAAACGATGTCCTTCAATACGTGTCGGGTAACCGTCGGCGATTACCCTCTCCCGACATCTATATCGACTCTTCCCGCAAAATAATAGAGGGCGTAGATGTTTTCGGACGATGACTCCGCATCTTAAGTGACCATAGGTTTCGACGTGTCAGGATTCGCCGCAGGCATCAGACAATCCATAAGATTCACCGGTATATCAACCCTATTTCGCGCACAATATAAGGACCGAGTATTTGAAAGTATGAATCTCTGCGAAGTTCTCCGATCAGGCGATAAGGAATCGATTTCACACCACAAAATCCTTTGGCCGGGTAAAAGGAGTGCGAGATGATTGGCTTGGCTGACATGTTTCGGCCGACGATGGGCACGCGTTGGACTGTATCTACTTCTACGTTGGAAACGGCTGCTTGGTTCTGACGGAAATTGTTAACAAAGGAATGAAATTTATCGGTTGTACTCCATGGAATGAACAATTAGACTGCGGTTGATAACTGTGTTTCGTAGCGTTTTCTGGAGACTAAGTTGGTGTCTGTTAAGCGACTGCTGGTAATTACGATATTTTCGGTGACGTTCGCGATATTCGCCCCGACTTCCCTGAGGCTCGCTGTGGCCGCCGGGCCGGTTCATAAAATGCATACGGCCAACATGAAGTGGTGGAAGGCGGCTCGTTTTGGGATGTTCATCCACTGGGGACTTTACTCGGTCCCGGCGGGCGTATGGCATGGCAAGCGGGTACCGGGATATGGCGAGTGGATCAAGAATAATGCCCACATTCCGAACCGGGAATACAACGCGCTGGCTAAAAAATTCGACCCCGTCGATTTCAATGCGGAACAATGGGTGAAAATCGCACGCGAAGCCGGAATGAAATATATCGTTATTACCAGTAAACATCATGAAGGCTTCTGTATGTTTAATACCAAAGCCACCCATTTCAACATTGTGCAGGATACCCCCTGGCATAAGGACCCGCTGGCAATGCTTTCCGCGGCCTGCCGGGCACAGGGTATAAAATTCTGTACGTATTATTCAATTATGGATTGGCACTCCCGCGATCAACTTCCTGCCCATGCCAGCGCGACGCACCCAACATACAACCCGACGCATTTTGCGCCGGGGCGAGCGGTCGCTTATCTGCATTACATGGAACGGCAAATTCATGAACTCATCACGCAGTATCACACGCATCTGATCTGGTTTGATGGCGGATGGATGCACGGTTGGAATAAACCCCTCGCCCGCGATCTTTACCACTATATCCGCTCAATCGATCCTACGGTCATTCTTAATAACCGCATCGGCTTTGGCTATGGAGATTATGCTACGCCGGAACAGCACATTCCCCCTAGGGGTATTCCCGGCCCGTGGGAAACCTGCATGACCATCAACACGACATGGGGCTACGTCTCGTGGAATCACAAATGGAAATCCTCCGCTTTGCTAATTCATCATCTGATCGAGTGTGCCAGCGGCGGTGGAAATTTTCTGCTGAATGTCGGCCCCACGGCCAAGGGAATCATCCCACAGCCCGAAGTGAAGCGCCTTCTGGCCATTGGCAAATGGTTGAAGGTAAATGGTCAAGCCATCTACGGATCGCATCGCACGCCTTTTGACGGGAAACTTTCTTACGGTTACGCGACACAGAAGCCGGGGAGGTTATTCATCGAAGTGACTAAGTGGCCGCGGAGTCACACTCTGGTCGTCCCCATGCGCAATACGATCACCAAAGCTTATCTTTTGGCCGATGGGAAGAAATTAAAGACGGCGAAAGGGCCGGATGGGCAATCTGTTTATCTGCCGTCTGCCGCACCCGATCCGGTCGCAACGGTCATCGTGCTGAAAATCGCCGACCCCGTTCGACCCCTTCGGTGATTATGGTAATACCCCTGCGGGGTCTGGGCGGTGTCACCTTTGTTCGCCGGCGCAGTGCCAATCGAAGTGAGTCATCGTTGCAGGTTCATACCGCTTCAGGCAGATGCGCGTGCAGCGCGCTGTTGATTTTGACGCAACTGGCGCGGCCCGTCAGCCGAACTCGTACGAATGCTGGCTGAACCTGACTGTAAATGCCGGATGACACCACGCCTCGCGTCCTCGCCGCACCTGCGATTTCATGTCGGACCTGTGATCTCCGGTTGTGATCGTCCACGAACTCTGTCATTGCATCCATCGACTCAGTGAGTTTTGAAGGCGCCACGGCGGATACTGAAACCCTCTGTGGCGGAACACGGCTTTCTGGCGGGTGTGGCCTTCCCGGCCTCGCTCAAAAACACCGCCATACCCATCGTTATCGAACCGGATCTACCCCATCGGCACTGCATGTCCACCCCACGGCAAACCGAAGTTACGATATACTTTTTCGCAGTAGGTGATGGTGAATCAGAGGGGCGAATCTGGATATTAACCCGGAAACTCAGCCGTCGGTCTCATGGGTGCGAACGCCCGCAACCGACCCGGCCATGTATCTGGCGGCGGCGGTCGTAGTCGGCATTGCCCTCGCCTGGCGCTGGCATCTGCCAACCGAGCTCATCATCGCGATCGCGGCCATAACCGGCGCCGCCGCACTGGTGGTCCTTCGCCGTGGGCGATGGGCGGCTTTTGTACTGGCCGTGGCGGCATTTGCAGCGGTCGGGGCGGCGAGATTTAATATTCAGCAGCGGCAGGTGGCACGCGATAACATCGCACTCCGGGTACCGAGCCGGGGGCGGGCGCTCATCCGCGCCAAACTGCTGATTACCTCGCCACCGCAACATCATCTCAAGCCGCCCGGCGGACCGCTGTTTTCCATCGCCGGCGATTACACCACATTCAGAGCCCGCGTGCTGATGTGCCGAAACGATCGCCGCTGGCGCTCGGCAACCGGCCGCGTTCTGGTGCGTGCACCGGGGTGGTTGCCCGGTCTGGGCGTCAATGAGCGTGTGGAAGTGTGGGGTTGGCTGGCCAAGCCCGCCGCACCGGCCAATCCGGGCGCATTCAACTATCGCCGTTATCTTGCCACCCGACGCGTATTTGCTGAAATTGATCTGACGCATGCCGCACAGATCAGATTGCTCAGCGCGCGGCCATCGCTGTTTCCCCTCTCCGGCTGGCTGGCGGCGTGGCGCGTACACCTTCGTCATGAATTCCTCCGTGCATCAGGCACCCATCGCCTTGCGGGTAATGAAATGGTCGCCCTGCTGCTGGGATTTCGTGATCCGTCCATTGTGCAGATCGAACGTGATTTTTCCCGCTGTGGAGCGGCGCATCTGCTGGCACTCTCCGGTCTGCACGTGGCGCTGATTGCCGAGGTGATCTGGCTCATACTCCGATGGCCGATTCGCTCACCGCGTGTGCGGGCGGCACTCACCTTGATTCTGGTGATCCTGTACATGCTGGCCACCCCATGCGGGCCGCCGGTGGTGCGGGCGGCGCTCGGCACGGCGCTGGTGCTGCTGACCATGCTTGCGGGGCGTCCGGTGCGCATGGGAAATATCCTCGGGCTCACCGCATTGGTGGTGCTGCTTTGGCGGCCCGCCGAACTCTTCGACGCATCCTTCCAACTCAGCTTTCTCGTGACGTGGATGCTCATCGTCATGGCCCCTCGGGTGTACACCGCCATTTTCGGCCGATGGCTGGCCCGCCTCACCGATTTCGCCAACGCCTCGCAAAAGCATCTGGATCGGCTCAAGCTCCGCCTGGCGACATTCATCGCCGTCATGCTGACGGCCAATTTCATCGGCACGCTCGTCTCGCTGCCGCTGGTGATGTTTCATTACCACCAGATTACGCCATGGGGCGTGGTGACCGGCCTGCTGCTCTTTCCCGTTGTCGTCGTCGCCCTGATCAGCGGCCTGCTGCAATTGATCTGCTCGGTTGCCGCGCCCGGCGTCGCCGGTATTGTGGGTACCATCGCGGCTCCCTGTGCGCAGTTCATGGCATGGATGGTGCACGATTTGGCCCGGCTACCGCTGAGCCAGATGGTCGTACGAGCCCCGTCCGCCGGTTGGATCGCGGCCTTTTATCTCGTGCTGGCGGCGTGGATGCTCCGCCATCATCTGCGAATCCATCGCCGTGCCATCGCGGCGGCGGGTGTGGTATTGACGGTCGGCTTTCCGCTGGCGGCACTGGCTCAAAACCGCGGACCGGCCGTCAGAATGGAAGTATTAAGTCTCAGCAGCGGTAATGCCGTGGTATTGGAAACCGGGCACAACTGGCTTTCCCGTCGCGCCTATCTGATTGACGCCGGCACCGCCGGTTCGGCTCAGGTGTGCAGCCGCAATATCCGCGCGGTGCTTAAGGATCGCGGCATCGCCAATCTGGCGGATATTTATCTCACTCAGATCGATTCGCTCCACGCGGCCGGGGCCCTGCCACTGCACGCCCGCTATCCCGAAGCAGCCCTGTGGGTGAACGCACGGGATTTAAGCGGCACAGGTCGGCCCGTTTCCGTAAGACAGTTTTTGCACCAGTTAAGCTCGCCGGGGTCTCTGCATCCGCTCTCAGCAGGGCAGAAATTCGCCATCGGAGCGCAGGGACATTTACAGGTCATCTGGCCGACGAAAAAAAGTGCCGTGCTCCGCAAATATCGCGGTGACGTGCTGCTGCTTTCAGCATCGGGCGAGCGTGTGCTGCTGATGTGCCGCACGCAGGCCGTAAGAGCGGTTATCAGAAGTGTGAAAAAACGCCTCGGCGGACGGCGTCTGACCGGCATCATCCTGATCGGTGCCGGTAACCTGCATGCAGCCGCCGCCCGCAGGCTCGCAGTTCTTCACCCTGCGTTTGTTGTCTGCACCGGTGAAACTCGGGCGGCCCGCGTCGCCGATAGGGAGGCGTGGAGCAGCCTGCCGGTAAGATATCTCTCCACCGCTCGCGACGGCGCAGTGAGCATCCGTCTCGATTCGCACGGCTTTCACCTCACCGATCGGCGGACCCCGGCGGCAGGCCGCCCGGGGCCGTAGCCGATCCGCCGGATTACTCTGCGGTCAAAGGCGGTTATATTGACGTCCGCAGAGCCGTTTAATGGGAGTGTCCATCATGGTTGAACTGGAAAAATTAATACGCGACATACCCGATTTCCCAAAACCCGGGATCGTCTTCAAGGATATTACGCCGCTGCTGGCCGATCCCAAAGGCTTGGCGATGGCGATCGAGATGCTGGCCAATCCATTCCGCGGCCGGGGCATTGAACTCGTGGTCGGAGCAGAATCCCGCGGCTTCATCTTTGGAATTGCTGTGGCTCAGGCCCTTTCATGCGGTTTTGTGCCGGTGCGAAAGCCGGGCAAATTGCCCCACCGAAAACTGGCCGCAACGTATGATCTGGAATATGGCCGCGATACGGTTGAAATCCATGCGGATGCCCTCCGGCCGGGGCAAAAGGTGTTGATGGTGGATGATTTGCTGGCAACAGGGGGCACGATGGGCGCGTGCTGCAAGCTGGTGGAGGAGTTGGGAGGCCAAATCGCGGGTATTGCGGTCTTGATTGAACTCGCATTTCTTTCCGGCGCGGGGCTTCTGTCACGCTACAACGTGCACAGTGTGATTCGGTACGACTGAAATTCGTCGGCGGATGATGAATGATCAATATGTTCTCCCGCCCCGACCCCAAGTTTGCATCGGTGCCGTTTAATGCGTCGCCGCCGGCACCGGCGGTTTGTGATCTTTCATGGACCAGACATGCATCGGCTTGCCATCCAGTGAAACGCTTTTCGTTGCCGATTCTGGAAGCGGGTGCTTGCTGTGGCCGGTGGTCAGATAGGTCATAAAACCGCGCGGCCCGTAGCGGGTAATCAGCAGCGTCCAAGCGTCCTGTTCGTGATTGTGGCCGCAATGCCCGTAAAGACGCAATCCCATCGCTACGTTGCTTCCTTCGCGGTTCAGCGGTGATATGGTGAGTTCCGCGTCGTCATAACCCAGCGCGCGGTCACGAAATACCGGCCGAAATACTTCACTGGTGTAATCCAGCAGTTCACGGAATGTGTGCATATGGTGCACATCATCATCGAAGTGCTTTGGCTTAAGCACCTCAACGGCCGGATTGAGTTCCAGGTGCGGCAGATAACCAACGGCCGCCTCAAGTTGCAGCCTGAACTGGCCGAACCAATGCTGGTAGGAGGTGGACATGATGTGAGCGTCTTTAGGATGCGTGGTACGGCCGCACTTATGACACCGGACATGCGCGCGCTGAATTTTGCTAACCAAGGCGGATAGCCCGTGCGGTGCGTCAATGTGCGTGGCACATGTCGGACACATGAGGGGCTTGTCACTCATGGGATACTCCTTTTTGCCGAGAGTCCCGCGAAAAACCTTATTTTACTACGCCTGATGAGCGCCGTAGACCGGACGCTTGATCTGTTCCCTCTCAATATTAACCCCTTGGCGATCCGATTGCAAGCGATTTTCCGCCGAAATTGAGCCGGTTGCGATGTTGTTATTACAGCATGGCGACGGGCCAGGCGGGGTTGGTGAGAATTGCTTTACACCAGAATTTGATTTTGGAGTCGTCTGGATTCGCGGTTTCGATGCGGTTCAGGCCCCAT
>JAKAVA010000014.1 GCA_021827645.1 Planctomycetota bacterium | reverse complement strand
CGATCGGCCAATGGGGGTAAGGGGGCCTTCTGCCCACAACCGTAAAAAACCTGCAGCCATGCCACCGATGTATATACAACCATGCATATCTCAGCACTGCCGCGATGACCGTGAATAATCCGGGTTAAGCTGATCCCCGGCCACATTGCCCAGTCCGCCGGAATAAATCGGCAGCGCCTCGCTTAGCATGAATTCCATGCTGAAGTAGGCTACGCAGGTCAGTGGCTCATCCGGATGGTTTTCGTGGAACCAGCTTGGCGCGTGAGCCAATTGCTTCTGCGTCTTGAGCAAGGCATCCACCTGATCGCGAAAAGCTTTGTCCGCAAGAAGGCGCTGCAGCTTTTCCACCGATGCGGTCTGAAGAACCAGCCATGGGTTGCGGGTTTCATCCCAAAGTTCCGGCTCAAGTTGTCGCCAGATGCCGTCCGCCGCCCGATTCCAGCTCCATCGTAAATCCAAGGCGAGTTCGGCCAGAGAAGCAAAACCCTCCATGTTCATGGAAGGCATGTTGTAAAGCGATAAAATTGACTCGGAGTATGCCGTCATTTCAGGCCTTTCGGCTAACACGCAAATTTCCGCAGCTCACATGTCATTCTAGCCAGGGAATGGAGTGAAGCAAGAAAAGCATCGCGCGTCGGCCGCAAATGGGTGTGGTCACGCTTTCCTTCGGGGCGTGCTGACCCATAAGTCGCTGTTTTCACCGGAGAGGTTCCGCCGTGTGTTGTAACATTGCAGCCCAGCAACCAGTTTTGAAAAATGGCAATGTCCGGCGCCATGGCGGCGGGTGGGGCTGCATCTTCAGCGCGCGGGGCCGGGGGCCATCATCAGGCGCGGCGCAGATTTCAGGCCTCAGGTGGGTTACGCAGGCGATCAAGCAGGACGGCCAGAATGATGATGATGCCGGTGAGCATCTCCTGCCCGCCCTGCGAAAAGTTTAGCTGCGTGCAACCGCTGCGCAGGGTCATGATCAGCACGGATCCGATGACCGTTCCGATGATCGAACCCTGTCCCCCGGTCAGACTCGCGCCTCCGATCACGGCCGCCGCGATCGCAGTGAGCGGTGTGTTCGCTGAAGTGGTTGGATCGCCTTCTGTCAGATTAGAAAACATCAGTACGCCCGCAACTCCTGAAAACGCGCCCGCCAGCACGTAAATGGCCAGCTTGGTGCGATTGACGGCGATGCCGCAGAGGCGGGCGGTCTGCTCGTTGGAACCGATCGCGAAGATGTGGCGTCCGAAACGGGTATAGCGCAGCATCAGCGCGGTGAGAATCACCAGTATAATTAATATCCAAACACCCCACGGGAGAAGAGGCGCCTCGCCCGGCGCCATCAGATTGTTCAGCCAGGTTGAGTTGGCCGCGACTGCCTGCTGGTGACTGAGTTCATCGGCGACCCCTCGAAACGCCAAAAATGTGCCTAAGGTCACAATAAAGGGATTCAGCCGCAGCCAAGTGATGCAGGTGCCGTTGAACAAACCGCATGCCGCACCCACACCGATGCCGCCAAGAGCCGCCAGCAGAGGCGACAGATCGGCGTTCACAAACAGTGCCACCGAGACCGTCACCACGGCGATCGTGGCGCCGATGGAAATATCAATGCCCGCGGAAATGATCACGGGTGTTGTGCCTATGGCCGCAACCCCCACCACCACCGAGTGCAGGATAATATTTTGTGCATTGGCCCATGTGGGAAACGTCCGGGGCCGCAGAACGCTGAAAAGAATGCATACCGCCACCAGTCCGATGGCTGGGCCCAGCATTGTCAAAGCCCGCCTTAAATCAAAGTGGCGGGGCGTTGTCCGGCGCTCAGCCGGGGTGGTCCCTTGGGGTGTGTCGCTCATGCGGCGGCTCCTGTTGCTTCGAGCATAATACTTTCCTCCGTGACGGTTGAAGTCGCCTTGGCCGGATGTAGATGGCCGCGACACATCACCGCGATACGGTCGCAGATTCCCATAAGCTCCGGCAGATAACTGCTCACCACGATCACGGCTTTACCGGTTTTGGCAAGTTCGTCAATAAGTCGGTAGATCTCCGCCTTGGATCCGACATCAATACCGCGTGTCGGTTCGTCCAGCAGAAGAATGTCCACTCCGTGGTAAAGTAATCGTGCGATGGCCACCTTCTGCTGATTTCCACCCGAAAGGTCAACAACCGGTTGCCCCGGTCCGGCGCACCGGATATTCAGTTTGGTGATCCATTGGCGGGCAATCGCCTGTATCTCGCTGGGGCGAACCAGCCAACCGAGACGTGAGAGCGTCAGATTGTCGGCAATGCTCAGCCCCACCGCCAGCCCCTCAACCTTGCGGTCCTCACTGAGCATCCCCATGCCCTGTCTCCAGCGTATCGCCGGGCTCGCAGTGCCGCCGGTCACCACGCCGACTTTTACATCTCCAGCGGCAACGGCATCAAGACCGAAAATGGCACGCAGAAGTTCGGTGCGGCCGCCTCCCACAAGCCCCGCGATGCCGAGCACCTCGCCTCGGTGCAATTCCAGCGATGCCTTGGCCGGTTTCTTTTCGCCGGCGAGGTTTCTCACCGTCAAAAGCACCTCTCCGGGTTCATGGTGAGATCGCGGATAGAGGTCTTCAACTTTCCGCCCCACCATGAGGCTGATGATGCGATCAATTTCCGCATCAGCGGTGATCCCGCCTCCCACGCTGCGGCCGTCTCGGAGCACCACAAAGCGGTTTGAAATCGCCCGCACTTCCTCCAGAAAATGCGAAATATAAATGATCGCGTGCCCCTGATCTCGCAGCCGCCGAATCAATCGGAAAAGACCGGCAATATCGTGCGAAGTGAGGCTGCTGGTCGGCTCATCAAGTACGACCACTTTAGATCCGAGCGCCGTCGCCCGGGCAATTTCCACCAACTGCTGTTCCGCAATGGAAAGCCTGCCCACCGGAATAGTGAGTGGAATGTCGGGTCGCCCGATCTGTACCATGGCGTCGGCGGCAATCTGCCGGGTTTTGCGCCAGTCCATCAGCGGGCCCCGGTGGGGTTCGATGCCCAGCATGATATTTTCCATCACCGAAAGGTGTCGGGCGAGAGACAATTCCTGATAAATCATGGCTACGCCGGCGCGGCGGGCCGCCATCGGATCTGTCGGATGATACGGCTGACCATCCAACCACATACGCCCCTCATCCGGGGTGTACGCACCTGAAAGCACTTTCATGAGCGTGCTTTTTCCGGCCCCGTTTTCGCCAACAAGGGCAAGCACCTCGCCGGCGCTTACTTCCAAATCCACCCCCGCCAGCGCCTGAGTGGCGCCAAATCGTTTGTGAATAGACTCCATGCGTAAACGACAAATAGGCGCATCGGCGGTGGACGCTGGAGACAAAGAGGCATCGGTCATGGCGCTAACGGCCTCACATGCGGTGGCTTTCCTGCGCGGTAACCCTACCGCACTTTCTCTGACGTTTATTTAATTTTTGGTATCGCAATCAGCTTCTGAATAGCCGGAGTCTCAAGATTCTTCGGCGTGACAATCTCAGCGCCGGTATCCAGTGCAGCCGGCACCTTTTTGCCGTGGATGTGCTCAACCAGAAACTTAACGGCCATATATGCCATGTGTACCGGTCGCTGCACCACCACGCCGTCAAGATCGCCCGCCTTGATGGGTGCTGCGAAGTTTGACTGCCAGTCGAAGCCCACAAACTTTTTCTTGCCCAGCAGGCCGGACTGGGTCAGGGCCCGGAGCATGCCGAAAGTGGAGGTTTCATTTACGCAGAAAACGGCGTTCGCTTTTTGAATCTCGGTCAGCATATTTTCCGCTTTTTGCTCACAGAGACTTGGTGTCGCGCCCCCGAACTGATTGGCAATGATTCTAATCCCTGGAAACTTTGCAACGGCAGCCTCAAAACCCTTGGCCCGGTTGACTGTGCTTACGGTGCCGACCGTATATTGAAGCATCACGACCTTCCCTTTCCCATGGAGCAATTTAGCCAGGTACCGGCCAGCTTTTTCACCCGCCTTGAAATTGTTGGTCGCCACAAAACTGACATAGCTCTTCCCTGGGGTGCCGTTGAGGTTGGAATCCATAATTACAACGGGGATATGTGCCGCTTCAGCCTGCTTGACGCTCGGCACGAGCGCTGCCGGGTCAGCCGGGGCCAGCACAATGCCATTAACACCTTCCGCTATGAAATTCTGCATCAGTTGAATCTCAGAATTTCGATCGCCGTTAACAGCGGGCCCTTGAAAATCGATTTTAACGCCGAACTTTTTTCCCGCCTCCAGGGCGCCAGCATGCACATATTGCCAGTAGACATCGGTACTGCCGCTCGGAATAACAGCGATGGTCAGCTTTTTCGGGCCGCTTGTGCTTTGCTTGCTGCAGCCTGTAAGCGTTGCTACCGAGAGGCACAATGCCAAAGTTAAAAGACCGGCGGATATGTGTTTAAGGGTCATGGCGATGCTCCTATTTAACCATACATAAACCAAACCGTTGCAGATGAACCTTTTCGTGGCGGCGACGGTGCTTTTACCTGTAACCACCCCTGCGGGCAACCGGGCGAGAGCGACATCGTTCCACAGGCTCAAAGTTTACTCGACCTCCCTCGTTTCTGCCAATATCTGGTAGCGGTGCCCGGCGTCTCGGGTCGCTACGGGAAAAACAGAAAAACCGGTGGCCGAATCTTCCCTCCTGACGCCCTTTGAGGTGAATATGGGCATTCCGTCATGCGCCGGCACCTTCCGATTCAGACACACCCGGAATAACTGCTGCGTTGCGTGAAACCCGCTTCGGCTCCCGCAATTGAAACAACTTGCCATGTCGCTTACATTCTCAATTGCCTTTGCACGGAAATGTACCCCGGATAAAAGGTATAACTGATGGAGGTCGCCTTGTCTGATAAAGAGATGGAAAAGTTGTTTGTAGATAAATTTGGTAATGACTTGCGTCCTTTTATCAAAGTGCGGGCGCCGGGCCGGGTTAATCTTATTGGTGAACATACCGACTACAACGACGGTTTTGTCTTCCCGATGGCATTGACGCGCCAGACGACCATCCTCGCCAAGCCCCGCACCGATGGGGTGATTCGCATCGCCAGCTCGCTGGAGCCGCAGGTTGTCGAATTTTCAATCGACGCACCCGTAAAAAAAGACCCGCCGAAATGGTCGGCCTACCCACGCGGCGTGGCCGAGGCATTGAGGAAGAAAAATCTGCTGAAAGTCGGCATGGATGCGCTCGCCTACACGGATGTTCCCCTGGGTGGCGGGCTCTCTTCGAGCGCCTCATTTGAGGTTGCATCCGGGTTGGCGATGCTCACGGTTAATAACGCCTCGCTTGCCATGCCGGAATTGGCACTGGCGTGCCAGTGGGCGGAACACCATTATGCCGGTGTTCCCTGCGGGATTATGGATCAATATATCTCCGCAATGGGGGTAAAGGGGCACGCCATGCTGCTGGATTGCCGCGATCTCAAGCCGCGGCAGATACCGCTGGATAATACGCAGGTTGAATTCCTGATTGTCAACAGCAATGTCAAACATGAGCTGGTGCAGGGTGAATACACGGCGCGGCGAAACCAATGTCATCGGGCGGTCGAGCTTATCTCGCGGGCCTTTCCCATGGTGAAGGCGTTGCGGGATGTTTCGATGCCGATGCTGGAGGAGTGCCGTCTGAATCTGGACCCGGTGGTATTTCGCCGGGCCCGGCATGTGATTACCGAGAACCAGCGAACGCTGGATTTTGCGGCGGCGCTGGAGGCAAAAAATTGGAAGAGCGCCGGCAAACTGATGTACGCATCGCATGAGAGCCTGCGCGATGACTATGGTGTGAGTTGCCCGGAACTCGACGCACTGGTTGAAATCTGCTCCGGTGTGTCGGGCATCTACGGAGCGCGGATGACGGGTGGCGGCTTCGGCGGAAGCATTGTCGTCATGGGCCGCCACGCCGCCATGGCGGACGCCGCTGCCACGATCGATGACCAGTACCCACGCCGCACTGGACTTCAGGCGACTCATTTTGTCACCACGGCCGGGCCCGGAGCCCACGTGGTCAGCGGCTTGGCCCGTTGATGTGTTCTTTGCACCGGGTGCCGGGACTAAAACCGGTGGAAGTCATATGATTGATCAATTGCGAAAACTCCATCGCGGCAAACATCTTACTGAAGATGAAGTCCGCATCGCGTTTGAGCAGATCATGAACGGGGCGACCAATCCGATCCAACTCGGCGCTTTTTTGGCTTTGATGGCGACTCGCCTTCCCACCGTCGATGAACTGGTTGGAGCCGCCGGAGCCATGCGGCAGTTTGTGGTACCGGTCAAGGCGCCGCCCGATGTCATCGACACCTGCGGCGCCGGCGGAGCCGGATCGCGGATATTCAATGTCTCCACCACCGCCGCCCTCGTCGCCGCCGCCTGCGGGCTCATCGTCGCCAAGCACGGCAACATGGCAGTCACCAGCCGCAGCGGAAGTGCCGATGTGCTGCGTGAACTTGGCGTGAACATTGTGGCACCGGTGGAAATTCAGGAGCGGTCCCTGCGGGAGGTGGGAATCGCTTTCTGCTATGCCCCCCGGCATCATCCGGCCATGAAGCATGTGGCGGAAGCCCGACGGGCCGTTGGCTTTCCGACTATTTTTAATCTGATGGGGCCTCTGACCAACCCCGCGGCCGCGCGGCGGCAGCTTGTCGGGGTACCGGTACCGGAACTCATCCTACCGGTGGCTGAGGCGTTGCGGCGCCTGGGGGCTGAGCGGGCCATGGTGGTCTGCGGCCGCGATCCGGCTTCCGGACCCCTGTGTGAATTATCCATCAGCGGGCCGACCGGGATGTGTCTGCTGGATGCCGATGAGATAAAAAATGTCACGCTTAACCCCACCGATGTCGGTCTGGAGGTAACTCCCAGTCGTGATATGGAAATTAATACTCCGGCTGAATCGGCGGCCCTCATCCGCCGAGTACTTGCCGGTGAAAAAGGGCCGGCACGTGATATGGTGCTCATGAATGCCGCCGCCGCACTTTGGGTGGGCAAGGCCGTCAAGGCCCTGCCGCAGGGAATTACCCGTGCCGCCGCCGCGATCGACAGCGGGCAGGCGGCGAGAGTGCTGGAAGAACTTCGCAAAATCACCAACGAAACGCCAGCGGCCATTTGATCGCCCGATCAGGCCGTCAAATCAGCATGTCATTGGGTTGACGCAGTATTCGGTAAAAATCAGCCACGCAGCGGAGCGGCCGCACGGCGCGTCCTAACCGAGCCTTTAACCGGAGTCACCGGATGGCGGGCGATGGCATCTCGAACCGTCGAGGCAAGTCCGGCCGCGTCGAGGCCCACTTCGCGTAATTGCTCTCCCCGAGATGCTTGACGCACAAAGCGATCCGGTATGCCGGCACGCGTTACGCAGCGGGCATCAAAGCCGTGTAATTGGGCATGTTCAATAACCGCCGTCCCAAACCCGTTGATGGTGGAATGATCTTCCACCGTGATAATCGGTCGACCGGCGGTAAATAGCTTCTCCAGCATCTCGCCGTCGAGAGGTTTGCAGAATCGGGCATCCACCACGCCCACGTGGATACCCTCGTCAGCGAGGATTTTCGCTGCGGCGACGGCCTGAGCGGCCACCGATCCGTAGGCGAGCAGTGTGGCGTCATCCCCCGATCGCAACTGGCGCGATACCCCGCCATGGCGGCCGATCTGCCACGGCGATGTGGGCCCCAGCGGCTCGGCCGGGCAGTTATCACGCGGATAGCGGATTTCGCACGGCGATTGCAGGGTGAGCGCAAAATCAAGGCTGCTGTTGAGCTCCCCTTCATCCGACGGGGCCATGAGCACGATCCCCGGCTGGCTCTTGAGGAACGCCAGATCGCAGAAACCGTGGTGCACCGCACCGTCATCTCCCACCAGTCCGGCCCGATCAACCGCAAAAATCACCGGCAGGCCCTGCAGGCAGACCTCCTGAAAAATCTGGTCAAACGCCCGCTGCAGGAATGTGCTGTAAATGGCCACAATCGGTCGCAGCCCGGCTTTGGTCATTCCCGCGGCCATCGCGGTGGCGTGGCTTTCGCAAATACCGGTATCAAAATACCGATCCGGCTGCTGCGGTTTGAGCTTGATCATTCCCGTACCATCCGGCATCGCCGCCGTAATGCCCACAACGTTCGGATGCGCTTTGGCGATCCGCGTCATCGCATCGGCAAAGGCGCTGGTGAAGGTACGCCCGGACCCCTGATTGATTACCACCCGGCACCCTTCCACCTGGAACGGCTTGGGGCTGTGAAACGTGGTGGGGTCTTCGCACGCCCATTCATACCCCTTCCCCTTGATGGTCTTGACGTGCAGCACGGCCGGGGCATTGAGGCTGTAAAGCTCATTGAGTTTTTCCAGCAGGCTCGGGATGTCGTGCCCATCCACCGGGCCGAAATATTTCAATCCCAGGTCCTCAAAAATATGGCCCGGAATAAAGGCATTCTTAAGTTGATGCTTGATGTGGCCGCCGATTTCAGAAATCTTCTGGCCCCACGGGATGCGATCCAATATTTCCTGCAGGCGTCGCTTCGCCTCGTCGTAGCTTGCCGCCACGCGCAGATGTTCAAGATAATTGGCAAAAGCTCCCTGCGGCTCGCTGATGCTCATGGAATTGTCGTTGAGGATGACCAGAAGCTGCCGCTTGAGCGTCCCGGCGTTATTCAGCCCCTCAAAAGCCACTCCGTTGACGATGGAGGCATCACCAATAAATGCCACCACGCGTGAGTCCCGCCCCAGAAGCTGGTCTGCCCGCGCCATCCCCACCGCCGTGCTGATGGCCGTTCCGGCATGTCCGACGCTGAAGAGATCATAAGGACTTTCGTTGGGTTCGGGGAAGCCCGATATCCCGCCCGCCTTCCGCAGTGAACTGAAATTTTTATAGCGTCCGGTAATGAGTTTATGAGGGTAGCATTGGTGGCCGACATCCCAAAGCAGCCGATCCACTTTCATATCGAAGACGATATGCAACGCGAGAATAACTTCCACCGTGCCTAAATTTGGGGCAAGATGCCCGCCGTTTGCACCGACGGTCTTGACAATCGTGTCGCGAATTTCAGCCGCCAGATGACCCAGTTGCTCAATGGATAAGCCCTTCAGGTCTTCCGGCCCTTTAATTGTCTCAAGAATGCTTGGCATTTTGCGCCTCAAAAGACTCACGTTACGCTAAAGAATGATAGTCGATAACGCGATAGAGTAAAAGCGTTCGAAGGGGAGTACAGGAAACTCGGCTCTCGCTTCATAGAGTACACTGGAGAAAGTTTAATCAAGCCGTATAATCCCAACTTGAGATAACAGTCGGCTCTTTATATTCAGGGGGTTTTTAGAATGCGTAGCAAATGGATGACGGCCCTGGGTGTGGCGGTAATAGTTATGGGGGCATTTGCGGGTTGCGCACAGCAATCCTCAAAACTCATCATGGATAATACGCAGGTGTACAGCACCTACCGCGTTCTTGCCTCGCAGCCCCAGTTTTCCACTTTCGTTAAGCTTCTCAAGGATGCACGCCTTCGATTTTCTCTTCAGACCGCAGGCAACTACACGGTATTCGCTCCAACCAATGCTGCTTTTGCCGCTTTGCCCAAGGGCGAACTCAAGAAACTGGAAAATGAACGCAATCGGAATGAATTACGTCAGCTGTTGTGGTATCACATCGCGCCGGTGCAGATCACTCCGGCAGCGGCCGCATCTCAACCCGTACAACACATGAGCAATCAGCAGAAGGCGCTTATTAAGGTTAAGCACGGTCAGATTGTCTCCATAGACAGCGCAGCGGTGGTCGTCGGGCCGCAGTACACTGAAAATGGCGTTATCTACGGTATTGACCACGTCATTATGCCCGCGAGTCGCTAAGCCTCGCCATTGAAAATTGATTCTGTAGGCTCTCCCGGTGTGCATCGCGCGAGAGGCGTCAGTGTCGGCAGGAGTCGCGTGCCGTCGTCGTGTCAACGGCTGATACCCTAAATCGCAGAAAAAATCCGACGGATTTTTCTTGCATTCACAGATTCAGGTGATACACTTACTCATGAAGCCACTGCAGGCCGCCGATACAGACCGTCGTTACGACGCGCCCTATGGCGAAACCCTTTTGGGTCGATCTGCGTGCGGCCGTCAGGCGTGGACTTGCAGGAGCCTGGTCGGGCCCAAAGAAAGCTTTGAAGGAAGCTGACCCAAGCGGCACCTAACAGCTCAGCAACTCCGCGTTTTTCAAACAAGCAGTGGCTTTTTTATTTTCTTCCATCAGTTGATTCGTAACACCAAACATTAATCTTTGCGTTGTCACCCGGCGCCAAGAAGCGCCCTGATGATCCCGAAATCATGCCCGAAGCGACTTAATTGTTTTTTTTCCCCTGTGTGATACACTCCAAATTCGTTCATGAGGGCCTCGCGCTGCTGGGCCAATTTTTGTCAGGCGGATGAACTTGCATTACGCGACATCGTAAAGAAATTAAAAAGGTTGTTTACTCTAAGGAGACCGTGGTGATGAAAAAAAGCAGCCGGAGTGGTTCAACGTCTGATTCCTCTCAGGAGGGGGGGCAATCAAGGGCTGGCAGTACCCGGCGGGATTTTCTCAAATCCTCTGTCCTTGCGGCGGCGGTCCCGACAATAACGGTTGCCGCTTCGCGTGCGGCGTCCGCACCGGTGCCGGGCAGACCGGGTGGAAAGCCGAATATCATCCTGTTCCATTCCGACCAGTTTCGCTGGGATTGCGTTTGTGCCGCGGGTCTCAATCCGATGGAAGGGCTTACGCCGAATCTGGA
>JAKAVA010000072.1 GCA_021827645.1 Planctomycetota bacterium | reverse complement strand
GTCAATTAAAAAAAGAGGGTAGGTCTTCACCACAGGGGTTTTACAGGCCAAAACCGCATTATCGTGCAACCAAGGCCAAAAAAATCTTAAAAATTCCGGAAATCAGACACAAAGTGCGAAAGTCGGGCTAAACTTCCCGGCCGGTTGATCCATCGATCTGAGCCTGAAAATCCAATCGACGGATGAGAATCTACCCGATGCAAAAATCCCGCCAGATCAATTTCGTCGGACGTCTACGATGAACATGTGCCTGAATATCAACGGCGGGGCCTCACGCCGCCCATACCGCTGAAACTCACCGGCAGCACCACATCGCCCAAGGTCCAAGTGGACCAGTCATCCGCGGAAAAGCATTGGCAAAGGCATTAAAAGGCAGGTGAAAGGCATCTGCACGGGTTTTTTGGAAAGTGACCAGCCCGGGCATGTTACCGACAGCGGGTGCCATGCGCAATGAGTCGGTGTCTGCCGCCGTGCTGCAATGGAAAGGATTGCCAAATGCCAAAGGCGTTTGATGGATCAAATAATATCGACGACAGGCGCGTCTGCGGTCGACCATGCCGGTTGTCCGGTTTGGCTTAATTGGCGGCTTTGATCGTCCCAATGCAGGTGCGTGAAAGAACATTTGCCATGCTCGTAGTCGTAGGTTTCGCCATCATCCCGATACAGAGTAAAAGTTGTATCTGCGCCGGAATAGACCCGGACCGAGGCTATCTTTTGCGTCTGCTGGGTATCCAAAATCGGAGTGCCCAGCGGTAAAATCGACCCGGCACGAACATAAAGAGGAATGGTGTCGATAGGGGCTTTGGCTGTGATAATTTGCCCTCCGTGCAGCCGCTCATTCGTCCAGAAGTTATACCAGTCGCAGCCCAATGGTAGATAGACTTGGCGTCTCGTGGCCCCCTGTTGCGTCACCGGCGCAACCAGAAATGCCGGCCCGAACATGTATTGATCAGAAATGTTGCTCACGTTCGGGTCATCAGGAAAGTCCATCCATAACGCACGCATGTACGGGGCACCCGTTCGGTAAGTTTTGTAAGCGAGGGAATAGGTGTACGGCAGCAACTGGTAGCGAAGGCGAAGGTATTTTTCAAGGATAGGCGTCGCCTCTTTGCCGTAAGACCACACCTCGTTGTGGTTTCGCTCACCATGGGCCCTCATGACGGGTTGAAACGCGCCCCACTGAAACCACCGTACAAAGAGCTCCGGATAGTCTGAATAGGCGCCTACTTCTTCTCTGTCCCCTTTGGGACTGATCAGTGGCTTGTGAGCGGGACGATAAAAGGCATGAATCGGTGGTCGCATAAATCCGCCGATATCGGTGCACCAATAGGGCATTCCGCTGGCTGTGAAGTTCAAGCCGGCGGTAACAGATCGCCGGAGCATATCCCATGTGTCGAGAATATCACTGGACCAGAACAAGGTGCCATGCCTTTGTGCACCAAGGTAAGCGGCGCGAGCCAAAATCAAAACTCGGCGACTCGCCCCAAAATCGCGCCGAAAGCCATCATAAACCGCCCCTGTCTCAAATAATGGATATACATTAAAGTACCGGTTGCCGGCACCCACATATAAAAATTGATGCTCGATGTTGGTGTCCGGCTCGGTTTCATCCAGCCAGATATAACTGAAACCGTCTTTCTTGACATAATGATCGCGAATGGTGTCCCAAAACCATCTGCCCGCTTCTGGATTGGTTGCGTCCAGATTCGGGCCCATGCCAGGTCCGGCCCACCCAAAATAGGGGGAGCCGTCAGCTTTTTGGATAAACCAGCCCTTGGCTTTGAGCAGTTTGTAATATTTTGAAAACGTCGCAAAATGCGGCCAGACACTTATCATCGTCTTGATACCCATGCGCTCAAGCTCACGATTCATCTTGGCCGGATGAGGCCATCGCGTCGGGTTTAGATCGATATTTCCCATGACGGTAAAATTCATGAAGTCCACCACCAGCACGTCAAGGGGCAGATTTCTTTCGCGGTATCCCTTCGCCACGTCCATCAATTGCTTCTGGGTCGCATATATGCACTTACTTTGTATGTAGCCGTATGCCCCTTTTGGTAGCAGATGGGTAACACCCGTCAGGTATCGATATCCCTTAAAAATGTCATCGGCACTCTCTCCGCCAATGACAAAAAACGATAGGCCATCTCCCACCTCCGAATTCCATATATTATTTCCGTTTGTCCCCAGTTCAATGGTTGTCCGGGATGCGTTATCCCAAATCAATCCATAGCCCCGGCTGGAGAGCATAAACGGTACTCCGACGCTTTCCCCGCCCCTCGCATAGTGGTTGTGCCAGCATTTGATAAACTGATCGCGCAGGTCCAGATTGCCCATCTGGTGTTGCCCCAGACCGTAGTAATGTTCATCCGATGGCGAGTCAAACGTGGCGGATATCCGATAGCCCGGATCGATATCTTTGTGTGCTTGCGTGATGTTATTGCCGCGATAGGGGGGATTTTTGTACATGGACCATTTCCAGAGTGTCAGAAGCGTCTTTCCCTGCGGCGTCTCGACGGCGACCACATCGAAGCGGAGATCGGGATTTTTCGGTGGCGTTCGTCGTCGCCCGGACGGGTCTAGTATTGCTTGCCACGTGGCATCGAGCGGCATGAAAGTCGGTGGGGGCGGGGATCCGGGGGAGACCTTCACCACAAGGCCGGCCGCACTGAACAAATCAAACCCAGCGGAATCTCTCTTGTGGCTCCAGCCTGTGCGGGATGGTTGAGCAATGAACCCATACCCCGGCTCGGCCAGCGCACCAGCTTTGCTCAGGCTCAGGGTGATACGCACGATGTTAGGGGCATACGGTTCCACCATGATGGTCGCGTTGCCACGTGGCAGTACAAACCGATCATTGTCCTGCGGCGCAACGGGATCGACTGGTTCATCCGCAGCCTTGGTGCTGGCCAAAGCGCGTGGCGCCGCAACCGCTCCGACGGATACAACTGCCATCCTCAGAAGCGCCTCGCGGCGAGTAACTAAATCATGTGGTACGGTCATGAATGTTCTGGATGGAATCCATTTCATTACTGCTTTACCTCAAAAGGCAAAAGTGGTTCGACAATCTACAATCTACCACACACGCACTTCTAACGATCTGAACCAGGCCATCCGGCGCGGCGCGCGGTATCACGAAATAATCCAGAGATGAAAGTGTACCACAGCTTTTCTGGAAAAGAAAAAGTGGATTGCAATTAAAAAGAACAATGACGGTGGCTCCCAGGCGCATGTCGTGTTGACGGCAAAGTTCCCCCTGCAGGAAGCCTTTCGGTCACCTGATCTGCCGGCGGCAAACCATGCCGGCTTGGTGCCCCTTTTTCGATCAATCTCGGGAGATAATTCCGATCGACCACCGGGGCGCTGCCCAGACCGGCGTGAGGTTGTAGTCTACGGAGACTTCCGCTAGCCGAGAGGGGCCGCAGCTGGCCGCCCAATCTCAAATTGATTTGTATTCGCCTCGTTGCTGTATTGGCCCGGGGCCTGCTCCACTTATCGGCCGAGGCTGGGCGAATAATCGCGTGCACGGTCATCGTACAGCCCCGTCACTGCATCCAGCGTCATCCCCTGGTACAGATTATCCACCGGCGGATAAATCCACCGGCTCGCATTTGCTTCACATCCGGTGGCTGTTCGCCGTTCGGACCTGCGTCGGGTGGTTGCATATCGACGGTGCATACAACAGAATGCCACTTTTTGCCGGGAGTCGATGCGGGTGAAGCGTGTCTGGTGGAAATTGGTGGCGGGGTGGTGTCTCCTATTGAGCCTGCTGGTCGCATTGATTCTGACCGGCATGGGCCGCGAGCCGCACGCCCCCCGCCGCAAACTCCCCCCGCCAGCGCCTCTGAAATTCCCCCTCGCACACTTACCGACCATCCGCGGTTTCTGCATGCAGCTTGATCAGCCGAACGGATATGAAACCTATCGGCGATCGATCCGGACGTTGCGGCAGATGGGATGCCGATGGATTAATTTTGTCATCAATGCGCGGCAGAAGGATATTAAATCCGAGAAGATCGCATTCAATCCTTCCGCCACGCTCTCCCCAGCACAGATTCGCAAAATATTACTGCATGCCCATGAACTCGGGATCCACACCATGCTCATGCCGATCGTGCTGCTGGATCACGCCACCGGTGATCAGTGGCGGGGCGGAATAAAACCGCGAAATTGGTCGGCCTGGTTTACCTCCTACCGTCGGTATATTGTCACGGTCGCGGGGTGGGCGCAGCGGTGCCACGTGGCGATTTTTTCCGTCGGTAGCGAATTGATCTCGGCCGAGCCGCATACCACGCAGTGGGATCGACTCATTGCCGCCGTTCGACGGGTGTACCGCGGCAAACTCACGTACAGTGCCAATTGGGATCATTACACCAGTGTGCGATTCTGGAATCGGCTCGATTATATCGGCATGAATTCATATTACGATCTGGCGCGGCACAACAGCCCTCCTGTGCAGAACATCATCGCCCGATGGAAGCCGATCGCCAATCGGATTCTTCGTTTTTCTGACGCTCTCGGCAAGCCCGTTCTCATAACGGAAGTCGGCTGGGATAATCTGCAAAATACCCTTCGTAAGCCGTGGGATTACGTCGGTGCGGGGCGGATTGATCCGCAGGTGCAATTAAAGGCGTATCAGGCATTTGTGCGGATCTGGAAATTTATGCCCGGCGGCCATTTTGCCGGGGCTTTTATCTGGGAATGGTATCCGGGGTCCAAGCCGACTGATTACGGCACCTACTCGCTTCAAGGCGAACCCGCCCTAAATCTGGTAGAACATTGGATCAGCGGTCGGTAACCCCCGGCCTCTCGGCGGCCAGCGGTGAATGGTGGTACGACCAATCGGGGGCGGCACGGCGGCATGATGACGAAGGGTTGATGTTGAAGGTGAATATGAAGCGCGACGTTTATTGCGGTCAGGTAATTAAGGAACAGGTCGGCAGGCAGATCACGCTGTGTGGATGGGTGGCCTCCTGGCGAGATCACGGCGGCGTTGTGTTTGTTGATTTGCGCGACCGCACGGGCATTTGCCAGATCGTCTTCAAGCCGGAAACGGGCAAAGTTTATGAACTTGGCCGCAGCCTGCGAAATGAAGATGTGGTGGTGGTGACCGGGGAACTGATTCTGCGGCAGCCGGGGGCGACAAACCCGCGCATCAGTACCGGCGAGGTGGAACTGATCGCGGCACAGGCGACGCTTTGTAATAAGGCCGATCCGGCGCCATTCCTTCCCTCAAGCCACGAGCCGGTCAGCGAGGATGTCCGGCTGAAATACCGGTATGTCGATCTGCGGCGGAGGCCGATGACCGAGGCGCTCATATTTCGGCACCGGGTAACCAAACTGATGCGGGATTATTGCGATGAGCACGGCTTTTTGGAAATTGAAACGCCGATTCTCTACAAAAGCACGCCGGAAGGTGCGAGAGAATTTTTAGTCCCCTCGCGTCTGAGCCCGGGTGATTTTTACGCCCTGCCGCAAAGTCCGCAGTTGTTCAAGCAGGTGCTCATGGTAGCGGGAATGGATCGGTATATGCAGATTGCCCGATGCTTCCGCGATGAAGCCCTCCGATCCGACCGTCAGCCGGAATTCACCCAGTTGGACCTCGAGATGAGCTTTGTGGACCGCGAGGATGTCATCGCGCTGGTAACGGGGCTGATCCGGCGATTGTGGAGTGAACTGCTGCAGGTGCAACTGCCCGAAAGATTTCCTCACATGTCGTGGCAGGAGGCGATGGATCGATTCGGAGTTGATAAGCCGGATACGCGATTCGGGATGGAACTTAAGGATGTAAGTGAAACGGCGGCGCAAACGGATTTTGCCGTGTTCAAAGATGCGGTCGCATCCGGCGGATGCGTGAAAATGATCGCTGTTCCGGGCGGCGGGACTCTGAGCCGCAAACAGCTCGATGAGCTGACCGCCGAGGCGAAGCAATTCGGGGCCCGGGGGCTGGCGTGGATAAAACTCGGCGGTGATGCCGGCGCCGGTAATATGGGCGGGCCAATTGCCAAATTCATCTCGCCGGCGCTCCAGCAGACGCTGCGAACCGCAACGGGTGCTGCGGATGGTGATCTGCTGCTGGCGGTAGCGGACAAGCGGGAAATCGCCTGGCGTGTGCTGGGTGAGCTGCGTCTGAAATTGGGGCGTACACTGGGCCTGATGAATGAATCTTCATGGAATTTTCTCTGGGTCATTGATTTTCCGGGCTTTGAACGCGACGAGGCGACCGGCAAGATCATCGCCCGACATCATCCGTTCACCTCGCCACTGGATGACGACCTGCCGCAACTTGAGAGCGATCCGCTCTCGGTAAGAGCCAAGGCGTACGATCTGGTGCTCAACGGCGTGGAGATCGGGGGCGGGTCGATCCGTATTCATAGGCGGGAGGTGCAATCGCGGATATTTTCGCTGCTGGGCATCTCACCCGAAGAGGCGGAGAAGAAATTTGCGTTTCTCCTCGATGCGCTTCGATTTGGTGCCCCGCCGCACGGAGGCATTGCGTTGGGAATGGATCGGCTCATTATGCTGATGCTCGGGCGGCAGAGCATTCGCGAGGTGATTGCGTTCCCCAAGACACAGAGCGGCACCGATCTGATGACCCAGGCACCATCCCCTGTCGAGCCTGCGCAATTGGCCGATCTGCATCTGGCGGTGGTGGGTTTGCCTCCGCACGGGCAGGCAGTACCGAAACATGCTGCGGCCGAAAAACAGCCGTAAATGCGGTACACTGAGTGAAGTGCGCGAGAAATACGCGCCCGCCGCGATTATCGATACGCGGCGCGACCAAGCGACTGGAGAATGTCGCGTTTGATTTTGAAAGTTGAGCATAACGATTATGAGTTTGCAGTTATCCCGCACAAAAATTGTCATTACGCTTGGCCCCGCCAGCGTCAAACCGGATGTCTTCGCGGAACTGGTTAAAACGGGCGTGTCGGTCATACGCCTGAATTTTTCGCACGGTTCGCTCGAGCAGCGGCAGCATTTTCTGGATACCGCAAGAAGCATTACCGATACCCCGCTGGCGATCATGGGCGACCTGTGCGGCCCGAAAATACGCCTGGGCCCGATTCGGGACGGTGGCATGGATATGCCGGAAAACAGTATTCTCACGATCATCCGCGATCCGCAGACTGGCGGTGACGGTGTAGTTTCCAGCAATTACGCCGCGCTGGTGGACGATGTAGATGTGGGACAGCGAATCCTCATTGATGACGGACTTATCCGGGCGGAGGTGGTGGAAAAATTGCGTGACGCCGTTAAATGCCGCATAACCACCGGCGGCCGGATCGGCTCCAATAAAGGACTCAATCTTCCCCATACCCGGCTCTCGATACCGAGCGTCACGGAAAAAGATTGGCAGGATATTGACTGGGCGATTGAGCACAACTTGGATTATCTGGCCCTGTCCTTTGTGCGCAGCAGTGAAGATGTGCTCAATGTCCGGCGGTATCTGGATAAGAAGCGATCCGGAATCCATCTGGTGGCAAAGATTGAGATGCCCCAGGCCGTCGATGAAATTCATAATATCCTTCAGGCCTCGGATGCGGTGCTGGTGGCAAGAGGCGACATGGGTGTGGAGATGGAACTCACCAGTGTCCCGCTGATTCAGAAGAATATTGTTCGTGCGGCACACGAGGCGGGCAAGCCCGTCATCGTGGCGACACAGATGCTTCAGAGCATGGTGGAAAGTCCCACGCCGACGCGTGCCGAGGTATCCGACGTGGCCAACGCCATCCTAGACGGAGCCGATGCCGTGATGCTTTCGGGGGAAACCGCCGTTGGAAAATACCCCGTCGAAGCCGTGCGCACGATGCGCGACATCGCCGATAAGACGGAAGATTACATCGTCCGGCAGGATATCGCGACGGAACCTCCGCGCCTGCTGCAGATGAGCTATCACCGCACCGCCGCCGTGGCCCATGGTGCCTTGGCGATCGCGCGGGATGTCAATGCACGCCTGGTGGTGGTCTGGTCGCAGGCGGGTGGATCGGCACGATATCTCTCCAAAAATCGATTCCCGATGCAGATCGTCGCCCTAAGCACCGACGAGGCCGCTGTGCGGCGGATGAGCATGTATTATGGCGTACTGCCGATGCGGGCGGACATCCCCCGACACTTTGATGATCTGCCCGCCATGGTTGATGAATTGCTGTTGGGCAAAGGGTGGGTTCAGTCGGGAGACCGGGTAATTATTGCCGCCGGATCCCCTCTGGGAACTGCGGGTGCAACCAACAGCTTAAGCGTTTATACGATTGGTGAAAATGCGGGCTGATGTAAAGATGATTGAGATTGAGCCTACTTCCAAATGCGAACGCAACAGCAAAATGTTTGGCGGCGCATACCGTTGCGGCCGCCGATGGGGCGGCTTGGCCGTGATGCTGAGCGCCATGTTGCTCGCGGGATGCGGGACTCGCTACGATTATCCCAAGAGTCAGCCGGGGTGGCATTCGCCCCATTACCATACTTTATTCGGTTCGCTGCAGATCGTCGGACAGCAAACATTGGCCATTGAATATGCGCCGGCCGACGGACCGGACCCCTATCACGGTGAACTGATCATTACGCCGCAGGCCGCCATGACCGGATTTTCTACCGGCGAAATGGTGCTCCTCCACGGCGAGGTGATCCAAACCGGTACCGGGCCGAAATACTATGTCAAAAGCGCCCGATTGTGGCTCGGCGTCGGGCGACCGACCTATCTGACCCGCTGACGGGCGAGGCTCGCCGTTCGACGCATGGGGCGGTAAGATGACCGGGGTTGTATATAATGGCTTGCCGTCGAGTACGGTGCCGTTTCTAATGTGCGCGTGATGTGCCCGCCGCCGGCTGATCAAAGCCGAAGCGGGACTTTAATCCGGAGGTTATCGATATGCAGACAACATCCCGAACCCTCGCCAAATGGGTTGCTGCCGTTTCGTTGGCGGCAGGATTGATTGTGGCCGCACCGGCCATTACCTTCGCCAAGCATCTGGCTCCGCGCCCGCGGCTTTTCAGCCGAAGCTGGCAGATCAAATTTGTATGGCATACGCCCACCCGGCTGTTTTATATGAGCGGCGCCGGTAATCAGATGCAACTTCGCAAGTACTGGTATCTGACCTACACCATTATGAACCAGACGCACCGTGATCTTTACTTTACACCCGGTTTTCAGCTTCGACTGGATAACGGGCGGCTCATTTCACCGGTGGTGGGAGTTACCCCCCGGCTTTACCGTGCCGTCAAACGCGCCACGGGGAACCCATTTCTGATCGATCCGGATATGGTCTCGGGTAAACTTCTTCAGGGCGCGGATAACGCAAAAGATTCATTCGCTATTTTCAGCCGTGTTCCATCCGGCATACGCGGCTTCAAAATTTTCGTTACCGGTCTATCCGGTGAAACTGCCATTCAGAAAGACCCGCTCAATGGGAAGCCGGTGGTGCTGCACAAGACGCTCGTGCTTGATTACCAAATCCCCGGACATGCGATTAATATCACACCCCAGCCGGTATTGGTTAAAAAGTATTGGGTGATGCGCTGATCAGTCGCCCACCCGGAGAAAACCGGGATTTCGGGCGTTTATGACCGGAACGGTTTCATGGGCGTACGGGGCGATCCCGGCATCCGCTGGACCTGCTGAATTTGAATAATCCACTCCGGGGTTTCCGTCAGATACGCCTGTAGCAGTCGCTCCCGCCGCGCGTAATAAATGGCCATGGACCCCTGACAAATCAGACCAAAAGCCCCGACCGACCCGTACATCACGTACAGACACAACGTGGCCAGTTGGTCGATCTGCTGGCTCGCATTTCCCGCTCCCGCCCCCATGTACGGCCCAAGCACATGATTAAGCTGTGCCGTCTCGGCATTGCCGCTCAGTGCAACCTCCAACATCCACCACCCGCTGATCACGATGAACATGGCTCCGAGAAGAAGCTGATTTGTCATCAATTTCTTAAATACGCCCGGTCGAAGCCGGAGGATATTCTGTTCACCCCAATATTCCACGCAACCGGCGACAATCATCCACAGTCCCATGACGCTGGCGCTGAGACTGAATCCGGCTCCGGGAACAAACTGCGGAACGGCGGTCAGAACGCCAAAGACCAGCAGCCCCACCGCAGCGCGGCGGGCCGCTCTGGCCGCCCGATGAAATTGACGCAGTCTCATGTTGGCTTCACCCAATTCTACGAGTTGATCCTCGGAGAGAGGTGCCGGTTTACTGCTGGATTTAGGTGGATTCGACACGCCGATGGATATCCTTTCGCCAATGCCTTCTCATCTTAGATGAATTTGCCGACGATACCAACCGACCAACCATTTTCGCAATGACCGAGATCGATCAATTTGCGAGCGACCCCTTTTGGGCGGGCTGCAACCACGCGATTCTACGGCATGAACATCTCAGTGGCCGAATTCTGTATTCAGCCGCAAAGCATATATCAAAATATTCATTATAACGAATAATAACACCAGGTCACAGCACGATGGGGTTTTCCGCATAGACACTAGCCCGGATTATTCAAGGACCGGCGCGGGATTGCGGGGGTGGAGGTCGTAAGTGTCGTGTTTGCAGACGGTTAGTCTCCGTGGCTGGATTGAGTCTCGGCGCGCAGTCTGCAAGGGCAGCTTCCATTCGATTTTGGGTACCCATGCTCCATTTCACGCTCTCCGTCTGCCGACTTGTGTGAACCGGAAGCGAGTGGACAGAGTATTAGATTTGTAGTATTCTATCCGGCTGCGATGTTTCGCGGTTAGGAGTGCCTTATGCCTGCGCCACGTTGTCAACCACTGCTCTTCGATTTTCTCCCCTCACGGGAACTGATCGTGGAACGCTCTGCCGGCCAGATCACCTCCGACGCCGGGTTACTCCCCATTCGACAGTTCGACCAGCAGTGGGGCTATACGGAACGTATGGCCGCGTGCCTCCTGGATCCCAAACCCC
>JAKAVA010000064.1 GCA_021827645.1 Planctomycetota bacterium | reverse complement strand
TAATCCATTCAATCTTCCGCCCGCCCACCGCAGTCGGCGCCCTGGCACGCCAACCCCGGCTGCCACCGTACATCACCCCGCCAGGCCACACCCCCTCCCACTGCCCTTCGCCGGACGTTTACGCATTTCCGGCGGCAGCGGCCATCCGATACCAATAATTTGCCTTCTTGTAGTTGCGCGGAGTCCCCTGACCGTACTGATAGCACAATCCCAAGGCGTGCATCCCTCGCCCACTCCCGGCTTCCGCCGCCATGCGGGACCACTTGAAAAATTTAGCGGCGCTCTCGGGCACCCCCCAGCCGTTCTGATACATGGAACTGAGATTATACATCGCCAAGCCATTCCCCTCCGCGGCTGCCTGACGAAACAACTCGACGGCTATCTTAAAATTTTTCGGTACGCCCTCGCCCTCAAAGTACATCAGGCCCATGTTCACCAAGGCATAGGTATTCCCTCCCGCCGCGGCCCTGCGGTACCAATAATTTGCCTTCTTGTAGTTGCGCAGAATCCCCAGGCCGTGCTGATAGCACAATCCCAAGGCGCGCATTGCATCGACGTACCCAGCCGCCGCAGCCTTGTGATACCACTTCAACGCCTCGGCGTAATTGGGCCGAATACCCGGATGATTGTCGTACAAAGTTCCGAGCACATACATGCCGAGAACCGAGCCCAGTCTGGCCCCCTTGAGTGCCCATTTAAGAGCCTTACTGGTGTTCTCGGGGACGCCTTCGCCGTGGTTATAAATTAGCGAGAGGTTGACCATCGCCTTTCGATATCCCGCCGCCGCCCCACGGCGGTACCATCTTGCCGCCTTGACGTAGCTTTGTGGCACGCCCCAGCCGTACTCATAGGTGCATCCGATCTGGTTCATCGCACGGCCACTTCCCGCGGCAGCTGCACGTCGAAGCCACTTCATCGCCTTGGCGTAGTTCTGCGGCACCCCTTGGCCGTTAAAATAACCCAGCCCGATATCCGCCATCGCCCGCGGAACGCCAGCTGCAGCGGCCCTGCGGTACCACGCCATCGCTTGGCGGTAGTGCTTGGCGTGATGGGCCGCCAAGCCGGCGGCTTCTTCCTGCTGCGGCGTCATCTTTGCACGGGGAAAAGGAGCGGCGGCGTGGGTACCCGCCATGGCAATCGTCGGTGCCAGTGCAAGCAGCGCCACGCCAACGTGGACTGCCGATTGCGGCCGCCGAGATGCCGCGCGCCGGCCCCATTCCGGTACCGTTTGGCCAGTGCTGCGAGATTTTATGATGTCACGTGCATTAACCGTCATGGCTGCAGCCTCCCACTAACAATGGATCGCAATTGATGTTCAGACATCGACATTGGCGCCCGGAAATGGCATTCCTGAGTCGCCAGTGGAATTATAAGACACGCTGAGCCCGATGACAAAAAACAATACGCTGGAATGAAGCCATGTCGGGCCGCCCTGTTAGGTCAGCGACCCGTGGCATCTTCGTCCATCAGACATTCTTGAATCTTAACCGGACGCATCGGCGGGCGCAGTTGCGACAACGGGTACCCATCGCCGCAGTTTCCACATCATCACCAGCGCCGCAGCCCAGAGAACCAATGCAGCGTACGTCACCAGCCCCAAGCCGCGCAGAATATAAAACGGCGGCGGCAGAACGGTGAGAATGTGCGACGCCGCGAAAAAGAGGAGCACCAAGCCCAACCCCCAGCCAATCGGCAGTTTCTGATCTTTTTCCCATCGGACCGCCAGCATCGTCGTCACCAGGGGCAACACCATGCAATAATAATGGGGATGACAGATGGGGACGATCGGCATCATGATGGTAATCAGAGCGCCGAGAAATAAATTCCGATGCAGCGGATGATGCTGGCGGGTTTTGAATTCCACCCAGAGCGTGATAAGCACGCACAAGGCACTGATTGACCAATGGGCAATTTTCATCCACGGGGCGGGCGCCGGGGTATGGCGGCCGATATTGACGGTGTGGTCGATCATCGCCTCAAAGGAGTTTGAATCGGTCTTGTTGACATCCAGCAATTCGCGATCACGGGATGTATTGTGATTAAGCCCCAATGCCGGCTCGATGACCACCTGCATGAAGCGGGATTCGGCCGTGTAGGCGTGGTGCGGCCCCATCACCAATGCCGGAATGACAATGACCCCCAGAAGAAGTGCCGTCGCCGCCCCCACCAGCATCCGAAACCGCATGCGCCAAATGGCATACAACAATAAAAACGCAGGGAATACCTTGATGGCGGCAGTGAGTCCCAGCCAGAAGCCGGCAGCGATTTGTTTGCGCCAAGTCAGCGCGGCGCCAGCCAGACAAAAAAGCATCAGCAGTACGCAATTGATCTGCCCCCGTGCCAGTGCCCGGCCCAACGCCGGCATGCAGACCAGAATGGGTAAGATGCGAAGCGCCCACCAGCGGCGGCAATATCTTTTTTGCGACCGAACCATGGGATCTGAACTGCTCGCTTCAAATGCGTGCGCAATAAAGCACGCCCCGAGCCAGATCACCACGATACTGATCACATACCAGATGCCGACACTCACCGCATAGGGAAGCAGACCGGCACGGGAATGCCCGGCCGGGGCATCGGCCAGCGGCCAGAGGGCGACTGCGAGCAGCGGCGGATAGTTATAGTGCCAACCGTTGGTATCGGTGACGTTGTACGGGTCTTTGTGCACGCGGACGGCCCAGGCGGCGCGGAAATAGGTATCCACATCCGTCATGCGGCGTTTCAGAAAGGCTGATCGCACTTCCGTCACCACACCGAAGATGATCACGCCGAGAAGCAGTGCAACCAGGCCGATGCGCTCGATTCGGTTCAGATAGCCGAAAGCACCGGTTGTATGGGGAGTTTCAGCCGCCAATCGAATACACCTTCCGCCATCCGGCGCGATGACGCCATCGCACCAACGGCGTACACTTTCGCCGTTTTATCGGATTTGAGCAACCCTTGAGCTCGGAGAGACTGCGTACCCAGGATATCGCCATTCGGAGGTTATGCTTTTTCTCACACGAAGGGGTGAAGACACAAAGATTTCGGCACTGGACTTACCCGCTTGATCGTACCGTCCTTTTGGGCCTTGCAGTCTTGATTTTATATTATTTTCACCGCAGGGGACGCAGCGCGCGGCGCCCGCAGATCAGATGACGGTTGAGCAGGTGGATCACGCTCATCGCAAATGTTCGCCGGTGAATTTAGTCCGCCGGTGGCCACCGTGGTGGGTAACCGCCGACCGCCGACCGCAGGGAAAGTGAGAGAAACCGGTTTTACCGCAGAGGTAGCGGAGGTTCGCAGAGGTTTTGTGGGCCGGGCGCCTCGCCCGACTCGGGAATTTCTTCGCGATCTCCTCGCCTCCGCGCGAGATATTGAATCACGCTGGCGCGTGATGCGTTCTGCTTTTGTTTCACACTAAGGGCTGAAGACACGAAGATTTCGGCACCGGGCCTAACCCCTCTACCGTACCGTCTTGGCGTTCTTTGCGGCTTGGTGTGAGACATGGGCCGGCGGCCCGGCCGTCCTCGGCGTTCCCCTGCGTCCCCTGCGGTTAATAACTTTTTTACCGCAGAGGTAACGGAGGTTCGCAGAGGTTATTGGGGGTTGGGCGTCTCGCCCGATTCTGAAATCTCTTCGCGATCTCCGCGCCTCCGCGCGAGATATTGATTCGCGCTGGCGCGTGATGCGTTCTGCTTTTGTTTCACACTAAGGGCTGAAGACACGAAGATTTCGGCACCGGGCCTAACCCCTCTACCGTACCGCCTTGGCGTTCTTTGCGGCTTGGTGTGAGACATGGGCCGGCGGCCCGGCCGTCCTCGGCGTTCCCCTGCGTCCCCTGCGGTTAATAACTTTTTTACCGCAGAGGTAACGGAGGTTCGCAGAGGTTATTGGGGGTTGGGCGTCTCGCCCGATTCTGAAATCTCTTCGCGATCTCCGCGCCTCCGCGCGAGATATTGATTCGCGCTGGCGCGTGATGCGTTCTGCTTTTGTTTCACACTAAGGGCTGAAGACACGAAGATTTCGGCACCGGGCCTAACCCCTCTACCGTACCGTCTTAGTGCCCTTGGTGGCTTGGTGTGAGACATGGGCCGGCGATGCCGGTCGCCCCGGTCCCGCGCTCCCCTAATGATGTTTCATTAACTGCGACCACGCCACGGCCTCAAAAATGGAATCACTACTGAAATCATAACGCGCCGGGGCGGGGCGGGAAGGTTGCCGCTCGGTTTCAACGGGGTGGTTTCCCCACGCGGCTCCATCACGCAGCTCACCCGCCGAACCAGCGGGGAAGCCGAAAGTCCTTGTGCACCGGCTGATTGCCGACCTTGACGACGACCGGAAACGTGGCGTTTGCCCCAAAACTCACGCTCGCCGTGTACGTACCCTTCCAAACGTGCTTTATCACATAATGGCCCTCCGCGTTAGTCTCCGCCTCGTAATTTCGGAACGCTTGCAGCCGCTTCCTCCCCTCCAGCGTAACCTCCGCCCGGCGGACGAGATGTCCCTTGGAGTCCACTACGCGGCCTTCAACTGTGCCAGCGTCCTCCCGCAGCCGCAGCACGATATCCCGCTGTGGGGTAGGCGCGACGTCCAGAGCCGACAAACCAACTGGATTCAGACGCTTTGGGCGCCCGGAAAACACTATAGTTGACATCCAGTATCTGCCCGGGTCGAGTCGCCCCTTCCTGAAGACAAAAAGCCCCAGCCTATTGGGTATAGCCGCTGTAACAAACTCCGGCATGGCCCGGCCTCCGACGCGGTAAACCCCCACCGAAGCCCCCACAAGCGGTATCGCACCGTCGGGCTTGGTGAGCTGTCCAAATATTGGCACCCCACGCTCTTTTATGGCTCGCTCTCGATGTCCGGCTGCTGCACCTGGCAGCTTCAAACGTACCACGGTAAACCAGCTGGCGGACGGTGTTATTACCGCTGGCACGCGCACCGTGGCATCGCGTTTGGAGGCCTCGAACTTGTACTCCAGCAGGGGCCAGATGCCCGATGGTGGGCGAACGAGGAACAGCCTGCCCCTGGTAATTTCAAAGGTGTATTTCCCGGGGCGAAGCTCACCGTTGAGCGCGAACATTCCGTCCACGTTGGTCAGCGCCGAGGGGTCCGGCGAGTGGTGGTGCCCCCCAGGTAATAGAACCGCCACGCGGTAGCCGGAACCCGGGCCGCTGCCCGGGCCGACCACCATTCCGAAGACCGCGAGGCGGGCGCGTGGCCGGACCGGAGCCGCCACTGCCGCCACCCGGGCGCCCGCCCGCGCCGGCCGGCTCGCCGCAGCAGATGCCTGATGGGAGGCGGGGTGCCGCGAGCACCCCGGCATCGCGATGGCGCAAAGGACGATCCCGCCACCGATCACACGCACTCGCCGTCGGCATGTGCCCAAGCGAGGCGATCCCCGTGCAAGCCCACCAAGTCTGCGGGCTGCAAGCCACCACGGCCACGCCAACGTGAGCCGTAGTATGAAATTCGCCACCATGGGTAACCGGCGGATTCCCGCTGCCGTCGCCCCGCGGGGACCGCTAGCCGCAGCCCTGGTGCAAAAAGATGTAATCACCCTGAGCCCTTCCTACCTTTCTTAATTGTTTTATGTAATTCGACACCTCGACGAACGGCGGAACGGACCTCGCGTACATCCCTTCCAAGCTTGCCACGTCGCCGGCGATACTCTGATACTGGGCCTCGAGCATCTTGATCTTCAAATCGGCTGTGATGAAAACCGGATCGAGCGCTATATCAGTTGTAGAGCCAAGGAGTTCCGAAACAGCCAGGTCGAATTGCGACACCTGAATCACGTGCCTTGCATGCTGCAACTCGGCCGTGGCGGTGGCTAAGTCGTTCCCAATCCCGTGGGCGAAGCGTTGCTGAGCCACCAAGGCGGAGTACATTGCCGTGGCCTCAAGATAATCGGCTACCCATTGCTCCCAGGCCTTCACCAGCGACGGGAACGGTGGGCAGCACTTTTTCGGCGCTCGCGGCGGGGCTGGCGGAGGCGAGAGGTTCATACCGTCAATCCAGATTTCGCCGCTCGCATCCACATTCCCCACCGGCGAGGAATCGACGTAGCCGTAAAGATTGATCCCCCCTCGATACCCGATCGGGTCGCGGGTGAGCCAGCGGCCGAGCGTCGGCGAGTAATACCGATTCCGCACATAATAATTTTCTGTTTCGGCATCATACCGGTAGCCGCAGTAAATAATACCGCTTGCGCCGTAGCTCGACTGCGTATCATCGTCCGTAAACCAAGTATTGTCCGCCCCCGGACCGGTGAAAATCAGCGTGTTGCCGTAGGAGTCGGTATTGTACGCCTCGACGGCGCTGCCTGCCGCCCCCTTGTCCATCCTACCCATTTTCGGGACCACCCAAGTTTATGGGGGCTGCCGTCCCGAAGAGTGCCAGGGCGGCCTCGTTGGCGGCCTGTGGCACCGTGCCCAGCGCACCGAAGGTTGCCTCGAATCGCTGCCTGAGGGCCTGTACGAATCGCACGTCGGCCGTCAGCCCAGCAAGGGGTTCCACGGGTCCCTCGCCGCCCCCCACTGCGGTAACCATTCGCGCAAGCGTCGACGCCGTGGAAACCAGCAAATCGCAGACGGCAAAGAAGGGCAGGATTACGTACACCGCCTGCAGCAGGTGGCCGGACCCCGCGTCTCGTTGGGCATGGCACCAGATGCAAAACTTGAGCAGCTCAACGCCCCAAAGCGGGCCCAATTTGTCCGTGGTTGACATCAGCGCCCTGACGGCTCGCTCGGCGGCGCAGATGTCGGGTGCTGTCGCCAAGGTTCCGGCGAACAACGCCAAGCTCGCGCAGTACGCCAAGGCGAGTGGCGAGGCATCGCTCTTGCCGGATTCTTCCACTAAGTCGTCAATGGCGTGGGTGTTGTCGGCCACCTGGTCGACGGAAACCCGGGGGAACTCTCCCGTGTCAAGCGGTGCAAAAATGGCGTCGAGGGCCAGCGCCGAATCCCCGTCAAAGTGGATTTCCGTGGCGTTCAGGCCTCGCAGCATGGCCTCGATCTCATCGCGGTTCACCGCGCGGAAAAGGCCCAAGTAATGCGGCTCTGAGAAGCCGCCGAGGGATTGCAACAGCGACGCTGGGGCGATTGGGTGATGGCTCACGTGATCCCCCCCTGCGGCGCCGGGCAGTACGGCACGCAAGTTGGCTGGAGCCGCACGCAGTTGGCGAGGGCCTGCCGCGCACCCGCGGCGGCCAGTGCGATGGAGAGTGTGTTGAGACAGAGAGATGAAAGTTCTCTCCGAGTCGATGTTCCGGCTCGTAGTCGAAGGTAACCGCGTTGCCGCGAGGCAAGGTGGAAAGCAACCGGAGACAAACAACCAGACCGCAGGATACGAACTCGATTCGGCCTGATGCTGTGGCGAGCCTGCTAGCCAATGGCGAAGCCCAACTCCCACACGAGGGGAAAGCCCGTTCGATCAAGCGAACATGACAACGGGACGGCATGGGGTGATTGGAGGCAGTATGGTTGGAAGGCTCAACCCATGAATCCATGAGACCTGTCCGTGAAGTGACGGCCACCCATGTGGGGGCTGGCGGGCAGGAGTCAGAGTGCGCGTAGTAGCGATGAAGCGGGGTAATTCCCGTGGAGCGAAGGCAACACAGGAAGATGGATGTGAAAAGTCACGGACACCAGCAGAAGATCGTACCGAATAGGGAACGATCGACACCGGCGGAAGTGCCTGTCGAGGCTAAACAAGCCGGAGAGGCCCAAGCTGATCAATCGCGTCGCGAACGATGGAGCTGGGCTCAAGCCGATGTCTGGACGGATCGCATGCTGAAAGCCCTGGAAGAGGGCGTGAAAGGAGGCGTATGGTACAGCCTGATCGATAAAGTGTGGTCACCCCGGAATCTCTGGAGTGCGTGGTCGGAAACGGCGGCGAATAAGGGGGCTCCGGGGGTGGATGGCATAAGCATCGCCGACTACGAACGCGACGCGGAAGCGAATGTGGCGTATCTGTCGAAATCGATACGGGAAGGCACCTACCGTCCCAAGGCGATTCGCCGGGTGCATATACCCAAGGGGGATGGGAAAACCCGCCCGTTGGGCATACCCACAGTTCAGGACCGCATCGTACAGGGATCGATCCGCCATGTCATGGAACCGATCTATGAGAAGCAATTTGCCCAGCACAGTTACGGCTTCCGTCCGGGGCGGGGGTGTAAAGACGCCCTGCGTCGGGTGGATCAATTGCTGAAGACCGGCCACCTGTATGTGGTGGATGCAGATTTGAAAAGCTACTTTGACACGATTCCCCATGATCGATTGATGCAGGTGATACGACGGGACATAGCCGACAGTCGCCTGTTGGAGTTGATCGAGCAATTCCTCCAGGCCAACATCATGGAGGAGGCTTCGACGTGGAAGCCGACGACGGGGGCACCGCAAGGTGCGGTATTGTCTCCGCTGTTGAGCAACATCTATCTCAACGATCTGGACCATCAGATGGCCCGGAAGGGATATGAGATGGTGCGATACGCGGATGACTTTGTCATTTTGTGTCAGACGGAGCCGGAGGCCCGCAAGGCGCTCGATGAGGTGCAACAATGGACGGCGCAAGCCGGACTGACGCTGCATCCGGAAAAGACTCGCATTGCTCATGCGGCTACGGAAGGTTTTGAGTTCTTGGGATACCGCTTTGAAGGCGGGCGCAAATTCCCAAGGAAGAAGAGCCTCAAGAAGCTGCGGGACGCGATACGGGAGCGAACTCGACGCACGAACGGCCGGAGTATGCCGACGATCATTCAATCCATCAACCCGGTATTGCGGGGCTGGTTCAGGTATTTCCAGCACTGCCACCGGACCACATTCCCGCCGGAGGACGCATGGGTACGCATGCGACTTCGGAGCATTCTTCGGAGTCGGCATGGCCGCCGAGGCCGGGGTCGGGGCAAAGATCATCAGCGTTGGCCAAACGTCTACTTCCGCGACATGGGCCTGTACTCACTAACTGCGGCCCATCAACTCGCCTGTCAGTCCCTGAAAGGGGCCCATTAACCGGAGAGCCGGATGCGGCAAATCCGCACGTCCGGTTCGGAGGGAGGGGAGACCGCAATAAAAGCGGTCTTCCCTACCCCTATTGCGGTGTTTGGCGCGCGTCGGGATGATAATGTCGCAACCGGCGTCGAGGTAGGCTTGGCGGCCATTGGCGCAAAGGGCCCACGCGGTGATGCGTGGCGGGTATTGGCTGCAGGGCATGCGTGGCTCGCACCCTCCGAACTTGGCGGCGTCGTTGCAGGCGGACTTGTAGGCAGCGTACATGGCGCGGCACGCCACCGCCCACGCCGCTAGTGCCAACAACAGGCCCGCAAGCGCCGCCGCCACCTCGGGTAGCCACGCAAAATCCACGAGCGAGGCGATCAGATCTAGGAGGGCCTGCGCCGCCTCCTCCGAGAGCACGGGTGGCGGAGGCGAGTTATCCGGCAGCGGGTAGCCGGGCGACACGAACGCGAGCCCAAGGGCATCCGTCCCGCCAGCGGGGCTTCTTTTTGCGTATCTATAAAGATCGGTTCCGCCGCGATACCAGATCGGATCGCGAGTGACCCAGCGGCCGAGGAGTGGGGCGCTGCGACGGTTGCGGGTTACCGGCGCTCGGTTTTCGGCCTTGCGGTGGTGGACGAGACTGTCCGTACAAATGTCGTTATCGCCACCGCACCCTTCACCAGTGCATTCGCGCAACAGGATTTCATTGATCGCGACCATAACACGGCCTCAGCAAACAGTTGATTTAATGGAATATACCGATGGAACCGCCAGGCCGCAAATTATGAAACAGCGAGTCATTGCGGTATCGGCGCACACGTTCCCGCCGTAGACGCTTTTTACCCCTTTCCTGAGCGATCGGTTGCATGTCACGCAATGGCGTCGCGAGACGCGTGCGGCGGGGATACGCGAAAAAGCATCGCGTCGCTTCTTTTTGCTATCAAGGGGATTTTGGGGCGAGTGGTTAGGCCGGTCCAGAAAGTTTCCCATTATATCCACGTCGGTCTGCCTCCCGTTCCGGCCAACAGTCCCACGACATCACAACGTGAAATTGGCGGCCTCGAATGCATTTCTTAATGCGGAGGGCCAATGTGTGTAAAAATATATTAGGGTAACCTAATTCCGCGGATGTCGAACGGCACGGCCACCTCCCGTGTGCCCGTTGCGATGGTAAGTTCCACCCGATCGCCCAGCCCGAACGGCCGCTTCAGTAAGTAAATGTACCTTAGCGCGCCGGTGATGGTCCAAATTACTGATTTGGCACGCCGTTGGGCGATTCTGGGCGCGGCGATCAGGTTCTGTCCCGACGCGCTGGTGACCGCTACACCTCGCAGTGCCCGGGCGTCACCCGGCCGGGAAAATGTCACCGCAAATGCCGGTCCCATCCAAGTCACTGTGATATGGGCTTTCGCGAGTGCTGCCGATTTGGCCACGCCATCAGGTGCGAGTAAGTCGCTGAGATGGAAAATCACAGACCTCAGCCTTTTAGCGGCGATGAGCGTAAAGTGCCCCCTGAGCACGTTGATCCGACTCACGGCGGACGGCGCGTTCCGGAAGTGCAGCGCCAAATTGAAACCGTTCGGACCCACGCAGGAACCGCTCGCGCGGAGACCCAGTTTACGCGCGGTCGGCGGCCCGTCGTGATGCGCGGAATGTTTCCCGACTGCCAGCTTTAAATTGCCCCCTAAATTATCGCCAGCCTCTTCAACTACGACTCCACTATAGCCAAATGCTCCTCTGGTATCAGTACCATAAACGTGCAGTACGATGTTAAGCTCCGCTCTCGCGGCCGCGCGCGTGCCATGGTGTCCGGCAACGTCGGTGTCGCGAGTCCAGTCCACTCCTGCAACTGCCACGGCAATTGAAGGCGGCACTACGGATGCGGCCCCGGCCCCGTGTGCCACGGTTCCGAGCGTTCGTTGCGTTTTCCGTCCACTCGGCGGTAGCACGGATAAGCCCGCAATCACGCGTTCGCAGACCTTGTCTGCAACGGGCGCCGGTGTGGCGATACCAAATGTGAAAAACAATTGGCCAGCCCAACGGCCATTTGGCCCGCAGATTGTCGCCAGAAAATCCTCGTGTTTATCGGGCTGATTTACCTGCGCCCAAACCGGGGCCAGGAAGGCGAACGCGTAGTGGCTGTAAAAGCAATCCTTTGCGCCAAGAAGTTCCATTTTTGTCTGCAGCCGTTCGTGAATTTTCTCGGCCAGATCAACCTGCCAGGGTCTGGGAGGCGCCGTTCGATCAACGGCGGCCGGAATCAGGTCCATGGGCGACGTGCTCGCGGCCAATATCGCTCGTTCCAGAAAAGGCCTCACATGCCGACGGCGCTCCGCGGCACGCGCCCTCCATAGCCCGGGGCTCCGTATTCGGAGGACGAAACCACCCTTGTCACCGGGAAGCTTTACCTTGAACCAATCGGTTCCCCCGTGCCGTCTGTTGCCTCGGTGCCTCGCCAATGCGGCCCGCCACGCCGACGGAAGCACCAAGCTTACCCGACCAAGGCCCAGTCGCTGCCCAGCCTTTCGGTGTTTTATCCTCACAAAACGCAACCGCCCGGAATAAATGAAATAGCGGCTGGAAAGGGACGACACCCACGACCCCGCCGGCCCCATCACCGAAAAAAACGGTTGAAAATTGTTGAATTTTTGCCAATAGGCGTTTCCGGCCTGCCGACGGAAACGCCTTGCTGAGGCCTCCCACGTCGGGAGGCCGCGCGTCGCGTGCCTCGGCCTCGCCGGTGTGGACGCGTCCTTCCGCGTGGCTGCCGATGTCCTACGTGGCGAACATGCGCCTAGGGCAAGTACGGGAATAACCAGAACACACAAGGTCAGCCGTTTCTTTCTTGACATAGTTATCACCATTCCAAAACAAGATAGACCAACGAAAGGTCAATGGCCACCGGAGACTTGCATGCCAGTCACTTGGAAACCGGTGAAATTTTTCCCCTTCAGTGTCCGCCTGTAGGTACCTGTAACGTTAAGCGTGAAATCACTCACATCACAGGCCCGACTACAACTAATACTAAACATGCCGGTGGCCATGTGATACCACCCAACCCTTCCAGTGACGTCGCCGAAAAAGGTCTGATTTTGGGGGTCGTAAATTAAGACCATGTTGGCATAACAGCCCTGTGAGCCGCGCCTCGCGCTTTGTGCAACCACGGTTTCAGCCCCAATTTTGGAATAATAGTCGAATATCCTCTCAGCAAATTCCCTCACGTTCTCCAGGATATGCTTACTAATTTTGTCGGCGAGGTCGTACTCCTCGGTAAAATCCATGTGCGAGATCATCTCGGCCGCCTTCAACAGCGTTACCTCCAAGTATGATGCGAGTGCGGGGAATTGCAGGCTTAGTCCCGAGAACCGCTTGGCCCTGTACAGCACGGATCCTTGGTTCTTTTTGCTAAGGCCATAATAGCCGTCCTTTGCCAGCTGTGCTGCAACTGCAATTGCCAGCTGGGTCATTTGGCCGCGGCCCAAATGTACCGGCCTCTGTCCCGGCGGGTCGAGCCTTCGAGACGGCCCGCCGCCGACGTACTCGTAAAGATTGATTCCACCCTGATACCCGAACGGGTCGCGGGTCAGCCAGCGGCCAAGGATTGGGGCGCTGCGATGGTTGCGGGTTACCGGTGCTCGGTTTTCGGCCTTGCGGTGGTGGACGAGACTGTCCGTACAAATGTCGTTATCGCCACCGCACCCTTCACCAGTGCATTCGCGCAACAGGATTTCATTGATCGCGACCATAACCCGGCCTCAGCAAACAGTTGATTTAATGGAATATACCGATGGAACCGCCGGGCCGCAAATTATGAAACAGCGAGTCATTGCGGTGTCGGAGCACACGTTCCCGCCGTAGACGCTTTTTACCCCTTTCCTGAGCGATCAGTTGCATGTCACGCTACGGCGTCACGGGACATGGGCGTCAAGGTATTTTCCGCCGCGTGATCACGCCGGTCCGCGAGATTTGGCAGTAGCCCTCGACTGTGACCGCTCAGGATATATCGACAGCCGGGGTCACCTTGCGGGCACACGACCGGGTCAGTGTATCCAGGCAAGCCACGCCAGCAGCGGCCGAAGGCACAGGAATGCGGCAACTGCGACCGCAGCAACGGTGATTGCGGACTCCGCCAGCCACCACCTTGGCCGGCCCTCATCCCGAGAATCCACGCACCGGCCCAACGTCATGGCAAACGCGCCGATGCATAAACCCACGCCTGCCGCGCACACCAGTAGCTCCGCTGTTCCAACATACGCCGTGACGCCCAACGCGGCCGCCAATTGGCGGAGGTAGTGGCTGCCGCCATTGGTGCCAAGGCAGTAAATGGGAGCAGTAATCAGCACAGCCACGATTGCGAAGCACCTTCCCGGCCACGGCGACCTCACTCCACCGCTAATCTTGTCGGTTTTACTTTCAACCATTCGTGCCTACCTTCCGTCCGTGTAACCGTTCACGGCCCTTCCGGCCTAACAAGTTCACTATAAGCCTGACCATGGATGAATTGTACCCCCCCGGAAGAAAAGCGTAACCGTTCACGGGAAAAAGTGGCGAAATAATCAAGAAAACGCCACTTTTTACATTTAGCGGCCTATTTTTCGTGGTCCCTTTTTTCTCACGGACCCCAAATTCCACATTATTTCTTTGATCTATCGCAATTTACGGCCCGTGAATGGTGACCAACTCGGGATGCAAAAACACCGAGGCGAGGATGTATAGTAATAACAGCGAGGGAAAGAAGAAGGCGTCAACCACCGCCAGCCAAAAACAAAGACGCACGGCGGGCCTCCCGCTGGTGCCCTTTCCGACCCAGAGCGCCAGGCAGGCCGAGTTCCAGAGCGTAAGGGCCAGCGTTACCAAAATCAACCGTGGTGTATCCCTGTACCCCAGGCGGGTTCTACCAATGAGCGATGCGACCGCCGGGAGAGCGAGAATAATCACGATTGCCGCTGCGTTCACCACAGCGCACAATGAAGCAAGCCGCGTGCGGAGAGGGGTAGGCGGATGTTGGCTGCTGCTGCTGGCGCCCATCATTGGATCACCACCTGTACACTCGGGTCGCTTGTTTTCCCGGTGGCCGCTGGCGGATTTCCGCCTGCTAGGCTGCGGGTGACTGTGGAATTCGCCCAAAAATCCAAGGCCCAGACAAAATGGAATGTCTGCTGCCACGCTTCCTTTCCATACGCCGATCCGGCCTCCTTTCCATTTGTGCAAACGGCAAAAGTTAGAAACGTCTGCTGAAAGAGGGCGTAATGGTGCACCGGGGCGTAGTCGCCGGGGTAGTCGTGCATCTGGGCTGGGGCCCTGGCGAAGCTGGCGAGCCAGGGCGTCTGGTACGGGTAGAATGGCGGCTTAGCAGCGCCTGGAATCATGTCGAGATGCCAATGTTGGTCGCTTTTGTGTACAAAATAGTACAGCCATCCCTTGTAAGCCCACGTTTGCTGGACAAATTGGACGAATTTAATCTCATTACAAAGACCACATTTTTTGACTTTCTCCGACGGGTAAAAGGAAAGCTGGAGGTGCGATGAGTAATTGGTGTGGCGTTTGAGGCTGCCTTTGAAATAACCGCGTGCCGGTTTCAGGGTCGCAAGCATACCTGGCACGGTGGTCGGCACCGCCGCCATTCCTGCCGCATCCACCATCCCCACCGGCGAGGAATTGACATACCCGTAAAGATTGGTTCCGCCGCGATAGCTGATCGGGTCGCGGGTGAGCCAGCGGCCAAGGATTGGAGCGCTGCGACGGTTGCGGGTTACCGGTGCTCGGTTTTCGGCACTGCGGTGGTGGACGCGACTGTCCGTACAAATGTTGTTATCGCCACCGCACTCTTCACCGGTGCATTCGCGCAACAGGATTTCATTGATCGCGACCATAACACGGCCTCAAAATTGGACCACTTGTGGAATCATACCGCGCGGGGCATGTGGAATCTAACCGCGTGCGAGACGCTCGCGCCCGATTTTCTGGCATCCTCTGCGTTCCCCTGCGTCCCCTGCGGTTAAATCGGTTTCTCTCCCTGCGGTTGGCAGCTGTCCACCGCGGTACCCACCGGTGGAGCAAATCCACCGGCTCGTATGTGCGATGGTCGTGAATCGTCCGCTCTGCGGCGCGGCCTCTCACCGCCCCGGCAAATTCGGTGACGGTATGACAATTGCGTGCGGAGACATCCACCTCCGGACTGCTTTGGATGTCACAGCGGCACCAAATTTACCTGCCGGTGATGGAGGGCGGCGCATCGTCCGGCGATGCAGCCCAGTGGCGATCGGGTGTGCTTCCAAGCCGATATTTCAGTTTGGCTCCATCGGTGAGCACCTTAACGGGGACATACGTCTTGTTCCATGGATTCCCATTGATCGTCAGGCTGTGGATATAACGTCTGGCGAACGGATGACTGTTGGTGCGAATCACAATCTCCTTGCCGGCGTAGGGGGCGGCAAGGTGGATGACGATACTTCGGAACAGGGGGCTGTTGAGTTCCATCACGGGTTTACCGGGGTCCATCATGTAGAGCCCCATCATGCTCATAACGGCCCACGATGACATCTCGCCGCAATCGTCATTGCCCGGTACGCCGTCATACGACAAGGTATAGTTCTGCCGCAGGATTTTGCGGACAACCCGCTGCGTTTCCCAAGGTTTGCCCGAGAAGTCAAATTCGAATGGCGCTTCGAGATCGGGTTCGTTGTAGGGATTGTAATAAAGCGCATACCAGTTAGGCTGATGATAGCTGAAGAATTTTTCCAGTCGCCGATTGAATCGAGCCTGACCAACGGCATGGACCAGCCAGGCCATGTCGCACGGTTCGAGCCATTGATAGTCCCAGCAGGAATTTTCAACGAAACCGTGGTATTGGGCGCGATTGAAGGGACGGAGCCATTTTCCGTTGGAAAGTCGCGGCCGAAACACACGATCCGCCGGGTCGAAGACATTCCGGTAGTAGAGCGCGCGTTTCAAGAAGAAACGGCGGGCGTTGGGTTTTCCAAGTCGCTTAGCCAAGTGATAAATCGCGGCGTACGCAATGCAATCTTCCTGTATCTGCGATACCGATCCGTAAGACACATAGTTGTCCGGCACATAGTGGAGTTTATTGATCCATTGGATGCCGGCTTCACCCGCATACGGTTTACCCGGAGGCGGAGCTTCAGTGGCATCCTTCACCATACCGGGCCATACATCGCGAATATCGAATCCGTGAATTCCTTCGTCCCACGCCTGGCACATGACGGTGGTCAACGGGCTGCCGCACATGACATTGGTATAGTAATGAGTTTGCGGCCAGCGCCCGATCCAACCCCCTTGCTTGTACATCAGGACGATGGACTGGCAAATGTCGGCGGTGCGGCTCGGCGCAATGAGCCCGAGAAGAGGCATCTGGCTGCGGTAGATATCCCAGCCGCTGTAATCCATGTAATCCACATGGCCTGACGGCATGCGGTGAACGCGATCATCAAAGCCCATGTATTTGCCATTGACATCGCTGGCCGTGTTGGGCATCAGCATGGAATGGTAAAGCGAGGTGTAAAATTCTATTCTGTGAGCTCTGGTACCACCATGAACTTGGATGACCGAAAGAGCCTTGTTCCAGCGGGCCAGAGCCGCCAGGCGCACAGTATTAAAACTACGGTCGCCCACTTCCGCTTTGAGATTTTCCTTCGCATCAGCCAAGCTGACGTATGAGATACCGATTTTGGCCGTTATCACGCGTTGCACATTAGACGCGGGCCATGAGACATAGGCTCCGATCCATTGATGATGATCAACCTGCGTGGCGATGCGGGTGCCGGAGTGAAGAATACCGTGGCCGTTCATACCGCTGCCGGGCCCGGACCAGGTACCGAAGGATTGGAACGGCTGGGAAAACTTCATGACAAAATAAACCCGGTATACCTGACTGTTGCCGCAGAAGCAGTGATTGGCATCGAAACCGGTGATCTCGTCATTTCCGACCACATGCACATGCGATGCATGGGTGTAGTTGAGTGTTTCGCTGATGGGCACGAGCACGTTGGCGCGGCGTCCTCCGGGAAAAGTGAACTGAGCCAATCCGCAGCGTGTCGTCGCCGTCAGGGCCGCGCGGACGCCCCAGCGGAGAAGGTCCACCCGGTAATAGCCGGCGGCAGCTCGCTCATGGGAGTGAGAATAGCGGGATTCAAAATTTTTAATTCTCGTATGCACCTGACCGGTGGTCGCGGTGAAAAATATATCGCCATCGTTCGCACATCCGGGCCCGCTCATATGCGTCATGGAAAACCCGAGGATGTGAGATTGAAAGCTGTGATAACCAAAGGCAGAAGGTTGGGTGTTGGGGCTGAGTTGCACCATCCCGAAGGGCATGGACGGTCCGGGAAAGAGATTAATGCTGTATCCTGGACCGCTGCCCGTGCCCAGCAGCGGCTGGACAAAATCAACCGGGGGCGAGTTCCGCCAGGGAACCGGCGATTCACCGACAAAATAGAAATGGCTCACCCGTTGAATTTCCCCCCCGTCGCCGCTGGCAGCCGTGAAGCCAACATAGGCCCGATTCCCGCCAACGGCTCCGGGTATATCGACAAGTTGGCGGGTGGAAAAGGTCTGACCGGTTTTGAGGTCTTTGAATGCTTCGCTGATAAACACGCCGTTATAATGAATGGTCACACGAATCGGATCACCGCTGCCGAGATTCACCGGCGCGGTCTTTTCATAAAGGCCGGTGACACCCTGTGTATGAGCACACACTCCAATACCAGTATGAGCGAAGATATTAAATTCAACTGCGGCGCTGTGCATAATCGGGGACAAGCCTCTCTCGCCGCCAGAGGTCGCAGAGCCGTAACCCAGAGCGCCTCCATCGCCGCCCAGCGCCTTGACTCCGCGCGGATCATTTTGAAACACCAATGCCAATCCATCGGCCGGCATGCCGGCCCTACCGGGCTTGGCCTGATAGGTAAAGCCCGCCTCAAATGCCCGAATGTTCTGACGTTTCCGGAAGAAAATACTCGCAGCCTGATGAGGTCTCCCTTGGGTAAGAGTGATGCCGCCCTGAACGATTTCCGGCTGCTTTTCATGGTAACTATTAGCAGGAGCGGTATTTGTGAAACCATTGATGTCCGCCCCCGCGGTCCGACACATCGTCAGGCCAATCAGCAAAGCGAAAAATACTCGGCTACGGTATTTAACTCCCGGCATGGGCACAACCTTTCTTGAATTCCCGCGCATGAACCTGCGCATTTTCATAATGTCAGTATTCCCTCCCGAATCCGCGCGAGAGGGCAAACTTCGTCTATATCTTCCGCCAAACTGACACCTGATGCAACTTGGCGGCCGGGCCGGTCGATTGGGCATGCCGAAACGGAGTTTCCGCTGTGAGCGGTCAACTTTTGACTCCGGACAACCGATCAATACATACCGTAAAGCGGCCCAAAATTGCGACATGCGGCGAGATCCGCAGCCTGCGGTTCATCGGTTCCGAATGCCAGCCAGGCTCCGGGACGGAAGATTTTTTCCGGTGGCACGTTGTGCATATAAACCGGGATCCGCAGCATAGACGCGAGGGTGATGAGCCGATCGCCGACGTGTCCATAGGTCAGATTGCAGTGATTGGCGCCCCAACTGTTCATCACCGTGTAGACATCGGTAAATGCCCCACGCCCGGTGCAGCGGGGTGCGAACCATGTGGTGGGCCACGTGGGGTTGGTCCGGTGATCGAGGGTATGGTGCACCTCCGGCGGGAGATCGACGGTGTACCCTTCGGCGATCTGCAAAGCCGGGCCCAGGCCACGAATCAGATTGATGCGGGAGGCCGTCACCGGCATACCGCCACGGGTGCGGTAACGGAGTGAGAATCCACCGCCCCTGAAATATTCGTAAATCGCAGGGCACCATTCAGCGGAAGCCAGACAGGCGGCAGCGTCACGGCGGGTCATTTCCCACCATGGTTTTATCACGGGTGTTTCGCCGATTGCGGCGCAACCCGTACCGTCAAGCGGAGCCGAGCCGCTGTTGATCAGGTGCAGGATGCCTCCCTGAGCCACGCCGTCGAGTTGATGGCCGGTCACGCGGTGAACGGCCTCGGGGCTCCAGTAGGTACGGACATCGGCGAATATCTGCGCCGAACCGGTGAGCAGATGCCCCATCAGCATGACGGCGCCGTTGAGGGAGTCATTTTCGGTGGCGACGATAAAAGGTTGCCGTATGCCGTTCCAGTCGAACGATGAATTGAGGATGGATTCGAGAAAATCGCCGTTGGGGTAATGATCGGTCCATTGCCGCTGGCCCTGAAAACCGGCGGCGATGGCATTGTGCCCCATGGCTTCTTCGGAGAAGCCGAGTTTGGCAAGCTGCGGATTTCCGATCATCAGATCGCGAACAATCAATGTCATTTTTACCGCCCACTGGAGTTCGCGATTTTTTTGTGCCCTGCTGCGCCTTCGGGATGGGGCGTTGGCGTCGAGTCCCATCCGGCAATATTCATCGACCCATTTCATGGCTCGGTCAAATTCTCTCCCATCGAAAATGCCCCGCTCGATGCGGCGAGAGAGTTCCACCATATCCACGCTCATCACCCGCATTCCGAGATAAGCGTTGAAAAATGCCTCATCCACGGCCGAGCCGGCGATTCCCATCGATACCCCCCCGACGGCGCAGTAGGACCTGCCCCGCATCGACGCAGCCGAGAGCCCGGCGGCGGCAAAATCCAGGAGTCTCCGCTGAACGTCGGCGGGAACGGCGGTATCATCGGATTCCTGCACATCGCGGCCATAGATATTAAATATCGGCAGTCCTTTCTGACTGTGACCGGCGCCCAGTGCTGCAAGGTATACGGCGCCCGGTCGCTGGGTGCCGTTAAATCCCCAGACGGCTTTGGGCATAAGAGGGTTCATATCCATCGTCTCGGAACCGTAACACCAGCAGGGAGTGACGGTGATACTCACCCCAACCCCCGCAACGGTAAACTGCTGTTCACAACGGGCCGCTTCCGCGATTCCGCCAATGGTGCTCTCGGCGATCACGCACTCCACTGGAGTCCCGTCCGCATGGCGCAGGCGTTGGGTCAGCAGGGCCGCGACGCTGCGTGCCATGGCCATCGTCTGCTTTTCAAGTGATTCACGCACACCGTCCCGACGGCCGTCGATGGTGGGACGAATTCCAATCTTCGGATTTTCCGTAACGAGTCGATTGACGGGTTTGCTGATCCTCATCGGCGATAAAGGCATTTCGACATATCCTTTCAATGTCCGGATTCCAGCGTCGAATGCCGCCAAGGCACCTCGCTGGTGTTATTCAAGCCGCGCTTTTGACGGCGCTCTTGGCGCGGGCATCGCGCGATAAAGCCGCCCGCTCACCAAAATAGAATACTAAAAGCAAATGGTTTCATACACCACGGACCGGGACATCCGCTTCGGCCATATCGGTCTTGCCGTTCATCACGGCACCGGCAATCGCGGCGATACGGGATCGAAAATTCGGGCGGCCGAATTGCATCGCCCGGGCATGCAGCGCCTGTGGGTTGAACTCCTGCTCACTGGCCAGAAATCGATCCATCGCCACCTGGAAAGACTCAAGAGTCTGATGCTCAAAGAATACGGCCGTGGCAGCCGTGGCATCACCGGGACTCTCACCCACGGGAACCGCTGTTTCAAGAATTCCCCCCTTGCCGAAGGCGATCACCGGCCGGCCGCAGGCCATCGCCTCGATCGGCACCAGACCGAAATCCTCCTCGCCGGGAAAAATCAGGGCGCGGGCATTCTGGTAATGCCAGCGCACGGTCGCATCATCCTGCCACCCCTTGAATTCGACATTCCCCGGCGACCGGGCGGCAATTTCCTGCAATCGCTTCATATCCGGCCCCGTGCCGATGACCACCAGCCTGCCCAACCGGGCCCGATCGCTAGCATCAAGCCGACTGAAAAATTCCACCGCCAGATCGATCCGCTTATATTCCACCAGCGCCGAGACGACGAGAAAAAAATCGCGACTGGATTCGTCTGCGGGCATGAAATAGGTCTCATCAATGGGGGAATAGACGATCAGACTCGGACGCTGATAAATCCGCTCAATGCGCTGGCAAACATTGCAGCACGTGCCCACAAACTGATTCACGCTCCGGTGCCCGCGGCGATCCATATGTCGCAGCCATGGCGTAAGCCCTCGCAGAGCGGTGCGGACCGCCGTGCCGCGTGATTGAAGATAGGCGTCCTGCATGTCCCAGATGTATCGCATGGGGGTAAAACAGTGGCAGAGGTGGGGTGATTGCGTGCGGACGTTCTTGGCCACGCAGTGGCTGGTGCTCAGAACTAAATCAGCCGAATCAATTCGGACGGATTGAATCGCCAGCGGCATCAGCGGCAAAAGTGATCGGTAACGTTTTTCAATCGCCGGTATTTTCTGCAGCCAGGAAACACTGCGTATGCGGGATTCAATGGCTGGGTGAATGGCTCCGGGCACATGAAAAAGAGTGGCGATCCGAGCCGATGGAAAAAGCCGCACCAGTTCTAAAAGGACTTTCTCACCGCCACGCATACCGGTGAGCCAGTCATGCACCAGCCAGACGTTCAAATCGCGGCTGCTTCGACCGAGGAACGCATCCAACTGCTGGCGTTCTGCGGAAGGAATATCTTCCAAGGTTGAGATGTCATCTGCTGCAGCGTTCACCATCCGGCACCCAGTAACCCCACACCCACGAGGATCATCGCAATTCCAAGCCACCTCCCCCGGGATATCGGCTCATGCAGAAAGCAGGCCGCCCCGAGCGCAACACCCGCAAAGCATAATGACCCCATTGGAAAAGCGATATTCAGAGGAAGCAGATAGAGGGTCCAGGTCCAGAAGACGGCTTCGGTAATGAAGGCGGCTATTCCCACCTGCAACCACGGACTGGTGCGGAGGCGATGAAGCGCACTCCGAAATCCGCGGATCGGATCACGCATGGCACGCTTCATGCAGAGCTGGCCGCATACTTCCAGCCCGACGGCGGTTATTAATGCTGCGACCCCGATCAGATTCATGGATTTGCCTCGGAGCGATGGGTACGGCTCACCAGCAGCACGCCGATCAGAATGCAGCCGATGCCCAGCAACTGCACGCCGGTGAGCGTTTCATGCCAGAGAACATACGACATGGCGGCGACCGTAACATATCCCAGAGCGGTAATGGGCTGCGCCAGGCTGACATCTGCAACGCTCAGCACCCCCATCCAGTTAAACAATTGACAGAGCATCATGACCGGTACGGCCCAAAACCAGGGGTTGGTCAACGTGGCGAAAATCACCCCCGTGGGAGTCGCCTGCCCCGGGACAGCCGCCTTCCAGCATAACTGCACGGCGGTATCCAGACCGACGGCCAGCAGCAGGCCGATGACCAGCAGCCATTTTTTTCGCATGGGTTGAATCACGCAGGGGAACCCGAAACGGCCGCCAGAGAGCCGGCGAGCGTCGGTTCCAGAACGGCGATGATCTGCTCGGCGATGAGGGTATGAGCCAGTCGGCTGGGATGGACGCCATCGGGGCCTACGACCTGATCGAGCGGGTGCCGGGCGAGCCGATGCCCGTAGGGCGCGAAGGGGACGCCGAGCTGAGCAGCCAGAGCGGCGGCCGCTTCCCGATATTTTTCCAATACTTCATTGCAGAATTTTTCTCCGCCGCCGGCTTCGATCAGCGGCGCCAGATCGCGCCCGGCCAGTTCGGAAAGCACCTTGGTGCGACGTGCCAGATATTGATTGGGCATATCGGTCAAAATGGGAATACCGCCGGTGGATCGCACCATTTCGGCCATGGAACGAAGATTGTCAATGTATCGCGATATTTCAATGCGGCTGCGCGCCACACGACCGTTGCTGACAACAAATCGCTTCCAGTCCGGATCGGCGTCATTTCCGCCGAGCATCAGCAGGGTAATCTGCGGCCGGTGCACTTCGAGAAGCGGACGTAGAGATCGCAGGCCGCCGATGGTGGATCGATGCAGATCGGCATCCACCTTCACGGTGAGGTGTGGAAACCGATCGCGGAGGATATCCACATAGGTAGGTTCGACATACGAGATAACATCGGCGCCTCGCATATCCGCCACGCCGAGCGTAATGGAATCGCCGACGATCAATAACTCAGGCTTCGAAGGATGCTTTTCAAATATTAAATGGTCAGATGGCATGCTCAACCTCTTCGGAATTTGAACCAGATCGCAATTCCTCCACCGCTGCGGCTGGAGCATAGCGAAGATCCACCATACGCCGGATTTTTCGTCCCGTGCGGATACTCCCCTGTGGATGCGTTACGAGCCGCATTTGAAATATCCCCAAGGCCAGATTTTTCATCAAGTCCGGATAGGCTTGGGTACAACTGCGATGGATGTCCTTCTCCAGCACCTCGATATCATCACGATGGGTCTCGACGTGCATTTCCAGTATTTCCCGCACGCCTTCAAGACGAAAAATGATCTGCCATTCGCCGCTGAGCCCCGGAACCGATTTGAATATATTCTCAAACATCAGCGGATAGAGATTTCCACCGCTGGCGACCACCAATTCATCCCGACGTCCGCGAAGCCGATCCATCCGCATGCCGGGAACCCCGCAGGTGCAGGGTTCGTGGATCAGACGGGTTACGTCGCGTGATCGATATCGAATCAGCGGCATCACCCGCCGCCGCAGCGTGGTATAAACGAGTTCGCCGAAACCATCGCTGTCGGCATCCATCAGTTCGGGATAGAAATCGGTGTCGTCCACATGATAGCCATCGGTCTGATTGCACGGTTGAAATCCGATGGCGCTCCCCTGCTCCACGCTGCCGTAGCACATGCGAACCTGCGCCCCCTGCCAGACTTTTTTCATCCACGGAACGGCGTTGGGTGGCATTTCCTCAGCGGCACCGATGAGCAGTTTAAGCGGGACACTTCCTTCACGTTCGGCGATTTCGGTGAGCCGGATGAGCCAGGTCGGCTCTCCCATCACCACATTGAAGCGGTAAGTCCGGAGGCGTCGATACACCTCCACGGGATCCACCTTACCGAAGGCCATGCAGAACTGTCCGCCGGTCATGAGGGCGTAATGGGTGAGCATTCCGGGAATCCACATGGAGAAATCGAAGGCGTTGGCCACACGGTCCTGCGGATCAACCCCCATGAGCATGATGCCCGCCGCCATAATCTGGCCCATCTGATCGAGTTCAGCGCGGCTGTAGAAGATTTTTTTATTTTTTCCGCTGGTTCCGGAAGATTCAAACACGATGGAGGGAGGGGCACAGAGGAATTTTTCCGGGTCGGCCGCCACCTGATCCGGTGTTGTGAAAAAATCTCCCAGATCGGCCGGTCGGCGCACGCGATACGGATCAATATTCCGGCTTTTGAATGCCTCGCGGTAGAAAGGGGATCGCTCGGCGGCCCAGCGCAGGGTCCGGCGGAAACGGGCATCTCGGATACGCGTGACCATCCAACCCGGCGTCGCATTGTAGAGTCGGGAGAGGTTTCGCGGCGAGAGACCGTCAACTACTTTATCAACCGCGAGCCATATCATTGATCGTGATCACCTTTATTCTTTTGCACTGAAAACCACGCAACCGCCAACATCCCATTCGACTGCCGAATCATCCCACCACCTGCGAATCGGCGCAGATTTTCATCGCCTGCTCAACCGCTGCGCAGGTGTGATGAAGGTCGGCCGCACCGGCAGCATCATCACGTCCGTGGGCGGCGCTGACAAACCAGCAGGCCGAGCCGGAATTGTTGATGTGAACACCCCGCTCCAGCAGCGCCTGACGGAAAATGGCGTAACGGCGGGCGTCGGCCTTGAGCAGATCGCGATAGTGTCGCAGCGGTCGGCCGTCGGCGTTAAAAACCACTTGAAACATGGCTCCGGTACCCTGAACGCAGCACGGAACTCCGTAATGCGATGCGGACCGGCGGATGGTGTCGATGATCGCTTCACCATGCCGATGAATCGCCTCCAGCACGCCGGGCGTATTGATGTACCGCAGGGTTGCCAGCGCTGCCGCCGCACAGAGGGGATTGCCGTTGTAGGTTCCGCCGTGTTTGACGGTATTGGCGGCCACCGGGAGCATGACATCGCGGCGTCCGGCGAAGGCGCTGATGGGAAATCCTCCGCCGAGGGCTTTGCTCCAGATCAGCAGATCGGGCGTGACACCGAAATATTCCGCCGCCCCTCCGCGTGCCATCCGGAATCCTGTAACAATTTCATCATAGATAAGCAATATACCGTTCCGGTCGCATTCCTGCCGCAGCCACTCCAGGAAGCCCGCCTCCGGCATGGTGCAGGCATTGTTGGCCACGACAGGCTCCAGAATGACGGCCGCCAGATCGGCGCGATGTTCCTGCAGGATGCGGCCCACCTCGGGGCGGTGGTTCCAGGGGGCGATGATCACATCGTGCACGATCCCCTCCGGGATACCGCGTGAGTGAGGCTGGCTGCGGGGATGATCCAGCGGACCGGCATCGGCTTCGGCGGGGCGGTTGCTGATGGCCAGCACGTCCACCCATCCGTGGTAGTGGCCTTCAAATTTTAATATTTTGCTGCGCCCGGTAAACCCCCGGGCCGCTCGAATCGCGCCACAGATGGCCTCCGAGCCGGAATTGGAAAATCGCACCAGTTCCGCCCCCGGCACCATGTGGGTGATCTGTTCGGCGAGTTCCACCTCCACCGTATTGCACGTGCCGAACATCGTCCCCGCCGCCAACTGCGAAGTCACCGCCGCTGTGAGCCCCGGGTCCCGATGCCCCAGAATCACGCTGCCGTAACTCAAAAGATAATCAATAAATTCATTTCCGTCGGCATCCCAGATGTGGGATCCATCTCCGCGGGCGATATAAAGGGGATAGGGCAGATCGCCGGTGGTATTGGAGCGGGCGGAACTGCTGATCCCCCCGGCAAGAACGGCCGAGGCTCTGGCAAACCAGTTGCGCGAAGCATCCGTGGAATGCGTTAATCCAAGTTGCTCATTTAATTCGGCAGGTGCCGATACTTTCATGTTCATACGTCCATCGTCAATCCGCAGCATCGTTGCCGCTATGCGTTACGTCCCCTCGCTATCGAGGTAGGCGAGCACCGCCGCCGCCATGGCACCGGAACAATCGACGACCTCCTGCACCGGCACAAATTCGTCGATTCGGTGTGCCTGCTCCAGCGACCCGGGCCCCCAAACAAGCGTTTGAGTCCGGTGCAGAGCAAAACGCAGCCCACCCTCGCATCCGGAGTTAAATCCCCGCCACTTTTTCCAGCGTTCCGCCGCCGATGAATATCTTATCATCTTCTCGGCTGCCCGACATACTGATGCGTCCGTCGGAGTGAAAAAACCGCGGTAACGCTCGGGAAATTGAACGTCAATGCCGTCGCCCGGATATCCCTGCGCTACAAGCCGATCGGTCAACTCGGAGATAAACCGCTCCTGCCAGGTATCCAGATCATCTTCCGGGCAAAGTTCAAAATACCCCGCACACAGCGCCTTATCGCAGATCATTCCCTGCCAACCACCTCCGGAGATTTTATCAACCGTAATTGGTCGAAGTACGGGATAGTCGGTATATCGCCCATCTCTTTCAATTTGACTGAATTGGCTCTCCATCTCATCCAGCGCCCCGAGAACGTACCGAAGTCCCCTGACGGCATCGATCCCCAGCCACTTTACGGTTCCATGAACCGCACGGCCGTGGACGCTGATTTCGAAGCGAAGTCCGCTGCGGGCGGCACAGCGCGGCAGGCCTTCGGTGGGCTCTAAAATGATGGCGGCATCGGCGCGGTACCCGCGAACAACGCTGGTGAGCGTCCCAAGATCGACGCAATCTTCCTCGCCGGGGATCAGTTCCAGTGCGACCATCCCGGCAAAATCATGGCCACGAAGTTGGCGGATTTTCAACATGGCACCCAACCCAGCCACGAGCGGCCCCTTGGCGTCGCATGCCCCGCGGCCGTACATCCGCCCATCGATGGTTGCGCCCGACCAAGGCCCATGCAGCCAACGATTTTCACCACCAACTGCGACTACATCACTGTGGGCATTGAAAAGAACGGTTTTCCCCGGTGCCCGCCCTTTGAGGGCAATGACCGCCGTCGGCCGCCCGGAGAGGGGCAGGTGTCGGCCCAGTGCCGCGGGGTAACCCGCCAACCGGGCTTCATCGGTTTGAAAAAGATCGACATCAAAGCCCCACCGAGAAGCCTGATCGGCGACCAGTTTCACGAGTGGCTGCTCATCCCCGCTGATACTTGGCATGGCGATGCACCGACGGAGCAGGTCCAACATTGCGGAATCGATTTCACTGACGGAAGTGGCACCGATCAGAGATGCCCCCTGCCGCGGGGGCGATGTCTTCGGCTTGGATCGGTCCTCTGCCGATGAACGCGTCCCGCGATGCCTTCTGCCGATCACCGGGCGTGATGACGTCTTGGATGAGGGAGGTTGAATTTCGGGCTCAGGCATGATTACCAATCCACGGGGCAGGCGAAGCACAGCGCGTCACACTGCCAGCTAAAAATTCAGCGTGCCGCCAGCCTCCGGCCTCTATCCGCAGCGACCACACCAATTTCGACCGGTGCCCCCATCCACGTGCGTTCGAGGCGAGCAACCACTTCTGTAAGTGTCGAGTACGGGATAAACGGGATTTGGCGACGTGAGAGTTCCTGAGCCAGAACCCCCTTGGCGAAAACCACATCGGCTTTGCCCGCCGGACACAAATCGCTCCGTCCGTCACCGATGTAGATGTTTTTCCGTTCTGGAAATCCTAACCGGCCGGCGGTGCTGCACTTACAGTGCGCCGCTCCACTTTCGCAGTTGCCCGAACGCAAATGGCACCGAAGCGACAGCCGCTCACCACGATGGGCTATGCGATTGGCATAAATGGGTAGATGGGATAATCCATTTTCCGCCAGAATCAGGCGAATGAACCGCTCCACGCCATCGCTGAGGATGGCGACGGGAACATGCCGGGTTCGCAGCAACTGCAGCAGAGGGCCGAAGCCGGGGTCGATCGGTATGCGGCGGACAAAATCAGTGAGTTCCGGAGCAGCCACCCGCAAAAGAGCGAATTCTTCGCGAAGACAGTCGTACGAACCGATCAACCCGGCTGCCCAGCGTTCTTCAATCAGACGCCACGAATCATTTTTTGCGAATTGACGAATCAACTCGTCGAGCACATCCCGTTTCGAGATCGTGCCATCAAAATCGATCCATACCTGTGAGTCTGACGGAGTTAAACGGCCGAAATCGTCCAATGCAAATACCTCATTACCGGGCATTGATGCCCACGCCTTCTCTTTTACGCCGTCCGCAACCTTCGCGTATACCGACCGTTCTAGTAGTTTAGGTGATAATACGGGCGTAAGGCAAGCATCTTTGTAGTGCAACGGGTAAGGTATTTCCCTATGAAAATGACCAAGACCGTATCGGCTGATGCGGCGACATCTGAAAATAAGCGCTCTGCCAATGCATCCGAGCCGACGCAGTTCGACCAATATTTCATGAATCTGGCCATGGAAGAGGCGCGACGTGCTGCAGCGATTGGAGAAGTGCCCGTGGGCGCTGTTATCGTGCGTTTTTCCGCCGGTGCAGAACCTGCTGTTGTATCGACGTCTCATAACCAAAGGGAATCGCTCCATGATCCAACTGCCCATGCGGAAATACTCGCCTTACGTGCTGCAGGCGAAAAACTGGGCAATTGGCAACTGATCGATTGCGATCTGTACGTAACGCTTGAACCGTGCCCCATGTGTGCCGGTGCGTTGATCAACGCCCGCATCAGGCGGATTATTTTCGGGTGCCGGGATCCCAAAGCAGGAGCCGTCGGGTCGCTCTACAACCTCCCGGCCGACGAGCGATTCAATCATCGGCCGCGGATATTGGAAGGTGTTCAGGCGCAGGACGCCAGTCGCCTGCTGAAGGACTTTTTTACCGCCCGACGTAAAAATCGCCGCGGGGATTAAGCACCGGAAATGACGTTTACCAAGTGTCTTAACTTACCGCATCCGACTCGGGAGCCGGTTTTTCCGGTTGCTGAACGCGAAGTTGCGGATCGAGCGGCGGCTGGACCAGTTTCTGCAGCATGGCATCCCACGCCTCCAGGCAGCGGGTATCCTTATATAGCCTCTCGTTGGCGGCCTGACCGCGGCGCCCCATCAGTTCCAGATTCGGATCTTGCGGAAGCGATTTTATCAGTTCAGCCAGTCCGTCCACATCATCGTTTTTAACGACGAAGCCGCACTTGTTTTCAGTTAATACCATGGCCACTTCCGAACGCGGGCTGCCGACAAAAATGGCCGGCCGCCCTGCTCCCATAATGCCATAAACTTTGGAAGGGAGCATCACTCCGGTGGCCCTTTCCAAAAGACTGATCATGTGAACATTGCCCAGGGCGAGCAGGTCGGAGAGTTTTGCTCGCGGCTGGTAAGGTTTGATGAGGACATTGTCGAGTTTTTTATCCTGCACGTAGGCTTTGAGTTCTTCGGCCCGCTTTCCACCGCCGACAAACACAAATCGGATATCCGGATGGTCGCGCAGCATTTCGGCCGCGAGATAAAGCGTTTTGGCATCGTGGCCGATTCCAAGATTGCCGGAATACATCACCACGAATTTGCCCTCAAGCTGCCACTCTTTCCGATAACTGCTCTGTTCCGGCGATTTGACCTGCGTTTCTTCAGCCACGTTCCAGACAGGAATCACCGCACAGCGCTGCGCCGGCGCCCCTTTGGCCATGACCAGATTTTCCATGCAGCGGCCGAGCAGAACATTGCAGTCCGCATGCCGCAGGGTGAAATTATTAACCGCACCGAGAGCCTTGGCCAGCAGGGAATCGCCCCGCATCATCCCGCAGGCGATGGGTGTATCGGGGTAGAGATCCATCACCCAATAAACGAATTTCGTGCCGCGCAGCAGCTTGCGGAGATAACCGACCGTCGCAATGAAGGGGGGCGTTGTTAACGCAATAATGACATCGGCTCGCGGCAACGTGATGGCACGCAGGAGGGCCAGAACGTAAAAGAGGCCAAAATCGATCAACCGAAGGGCAATCGATTTTTTACCAAATAAACTCAGCCCCACGCGATGGATATCGATCCCCTCGACGGTCTCGCGACTCGGGAGTTTGGCACCGGCTTCACCATATAAACTGCGAGAGGTAACCACGGTTACCTGATGCCCCTGCCGGCTGAGATAGCGGCAAAGATCAAAGCTGTGTTGGGCGGTGGAGGCCAGATCGGGATAAAACGTCTGATTCACCAGTATGATTTTCAAGGTCGTCGCTTCCATCGTGCCACCGGCCGCCTGCGCCGCCGCCGACACTCTGGCGCGCAGCGCCCGACCGACCGGGCCCTGCGTAGATTATCGGCGAAAGTCTCCGATTGCTCCACGCCGAAAACCGCCGACCGGCCGACGCCATCAATTCCTGCCATCCGCAGGGCACAGGGACCCCCGGTGTGGTAGCAAGTCGCAAGCAGGATCGGGATGCAATGTAGCGGAGTTAAGGTGGCATAACGGAGATATCATTGCTCGCTGAAATTGTTTCTCCTTTGGTTCAAGTGTTTGCGAACATAGCTGAAATTTCGAGGGCCCGCCATTGTTCGGTCGTGGGCTATCGCCACCCGATCTGAAGGCTTTGGCCGACGGCGCAGGTGCCGGTCACTTCTTGCGTGCATGACTGTCCGTTTCGCGCATTATTTGGGGTGTACGATTAATTGCTCCGGGCAGCGGAGCACAAGTCCGGGTCGCCAACGAAGTGATTTTTGAGCCAGTGCCGCATGGGGATACCGGCGGAAAAATTCGGTCAATGCAATCTGGGCTTCCAGTTTGGCCAGCATGGCCCCAAGACAATAGTGAATGCCGAAGCCGAAGGCGATGTGGCGGTTCTCCGTGCGCTCGACGTTAAAACGCTCCGGATCGTCGAATACCGACGGGTCCCGGTTGGCCGCCCCGATCCCCGCCAGCACGAGGTCTCCGCGACAAATGGCACAGCCGTTCAACGTGACATCCGTCATGGCCACGCGGCCCGTCCACTGCACCGGGCTTTCGAACCGCAGAATTTCCTCCACGGCAGCGGCCATGGATTTTTCATCTCTCAGGGCGGCGGCCCGCTGATCCGGATGGCGCAGCAGTAATAATATTCCATTGCTTATCAGACTGGTGGTGGTTTCGTGGCCGGCCATCAGCAGCAGCATGCAGTTGGCGATGAATTCCTCCCGCGGCAGTTCCGCGGCATCGCCGTCCAGAAGTGCTCCGAGCATCCCATCCCTCGGATTTTCGGAGAGCTTCTGCTGCAGGTAATCGCTGAATTCGGCGTAGGCGGCGTCGGCGCGAGTCAGATCATCCAGCGAAGAGTGAATCCCGATCGCCGGCACCATGCGATCCGACCACGCCGCCAATTGGGGTGCATCGCTTTCCGGCAATCCCATCATGCCGGTGATGACCATCGTGGGAAGCGGGCCGGAAAATTCTTCGATGACATCGAACCGATCCATCTCGGCCATGCGATCGAGCAATTTCTGAATCGTCATCACCATGCGACTGCGGATGAGTTCCATGGATACAGAATTGAATACCCGCATAAATGCCGAGCGAATCCGTGTATGGCGCGGGGGGTCGGCAAAGAGCATCATGGCCGGCAGACCACGGTGGCTTTCCGGTGCTCCAAGCTGGCGGCGCACGGCGGCGGGAAACCCATCAGAGATAAATGGCGCCCGGCCGAAACGTGAATCTTTAATAATGAACTGCACATCTTTGTAATGGACTGCCACAAACGCCGGCAGCAATGGATCAAGTGCAAAAGGCCTCTCCCGCCTCAGATACCGATACATGCGGAACGGATCGGTGCGATAGCCGGGATGCAGCAGGCTTTTCCGGGCCAGAACTTTCCAGGGAATACCGGCCAAGGCGGCGGCGGTCTTGAAGGATGGAATCCGCGGCATCACCGGGCGAAACACGCTGGCCGCCTCCAGCCCCAGCGCCCAACGGCGGCGCAGATTGGATTCGCGTTGCCATTTCCGCCAGCATCGCTTGAGTCGTGCCGGCGTCAGGCCATGATCGCGCATCAACCGGCCGACGGGCAGATCGCTTGCGGCGAGAGTCATCAGCAGATGCGAGGTGGAAATGTACGAACGCCCGAGCGATTCAGCGAGCGAGCGGGCCTGATCCAGCAATTGCATCAGCGCTGCGGAATAATGAATGTCGTCGGCAGAACCCGCCTCGCTCCGGGCAAATTCTGCCACCCGCTCCTGCAGGGTGTGTAACTCAGCCCCACTCCGCTTAAGCAGGTATTGGGCACCACTGCGGGGTGCACGCAGAAGGGCGAGGAGGAGATGATGCGGCTCAACACCGGATTGCCCGTCGGCATATTGGATGGCATCCTGCAGGACAAGGCGCGTACGCGGAGGGAGCGATCCCCATATCGGGGAGGGAGATTGAAGATGCGTCACTTTGGCCGCTTCACTTGCCGACATGAGATTGATACACCGCCCTGTGAGAAATAAACATCCTGTGCATCCACGGCCTCTGATGGCGTTTCCCGTGGCCTGATGGTAGCAAGGCGGCGGCAGGATTTCTCGCCCGATCGGATGCCCTGCATGGGACGGGGCCTCCAGCAGTATTTAGCTGCGCCACGCCGGGGCAAGGTGCCGAAGGTTTTATTTACCTTGCAGCTTAAAAACCGCGACAGGCTTGGGCTTGGGGCGATCCGGCGGCCGAAACGCCGTTTCAAAATCAAAAACGTCGTTGAAATCATCAAGCGAGTCGGTCGGCGTTTTGTGCAGGACACCATGAGCGATCATCGCGTAGACAATGCGGCCGAAATCTCGGGTGCAGTGCACACCCCAATGGGCCAGTACGGCCGGAGCCAGATGTCCGTAGCGTTTGATGGCGTACGCCTTGAGCCCATGCGCCAATTGCTGGCCGCTGACATGGCGCGAATCCTGATCCAGCGATTCGTAATTCGGGTGGATGTTCATGACGGTGTACGCCAAGCCGCGCTGGACAAATTCAAAGGCGGCGGGCGGAAATTCCGGCTCTGCCGTCGTCTCGCAGGGTAATTGCTTTTTGACTGTTTCGTCCATACAACCAAACCTAAACTCAGTTTCACCTCTCAACCGCGCATTATAGTTTATTCGCGGAGCCTACGCAGCCTGCGGCCTTCCGGGCGATTTTTTTACTCATTTTGACCGCCGCCTTCACAGCGCGTAGCGCCGGGCAAGGGGCGACATCCCACTGCGGAAGACGCACGGGGATGAGAAAATGGGCAACCGCCACCGTATTTTTTCAAGTAAAATTTGCGGTCGAAGCATCCGCAGACTATATTTATTGTTTGTCCGCATCGCCTTGGGCCCGGACGCACCACCGTGGGAACTTTAACTCGTGCACCGTTGGGAGGAATTTTCATGAAATGTCGTGGGGTTGTTGGGCTCGCGGCTGCTGCGGCAGTCGTGGCCATGGGCGTTCACACTTCTTCGGCTACCGTCTATAACTTCAATACCACGACGGGCGCGATGACCACCACGGGCGGTACGGCGACCGGGGGCGTGATGACGTCGGGCACTACGCCTGACGGGGAGGTGTTCACATTCAGTGGAAACGTGTCGTTTAATACCGGGGATGTGATCAATGTCACCGGCTCCAGACCCATTATGATTGCGTCCTATAACGATATATCCGTCGCCTTAGGCGTCAACATCAATCTTTCAGCCAGTGGCACGTATGCCGGCCCCGGAGGCGGGGCAGGTGGCATCGGAGGCACGGGTGGTACCGGTGGCGCGGGCGGGGTGCCGCCGGACGTTGGCCCGCTGGCATCGGCTGGGGCATTAAATGGCGGCGCGGGCGGGGCGGGCGGAGGATCATATTCATCCGGGAGCAATGGCCAACCTGGGCAGAGCGGTGCCGGGTTTGATGGCACGGGGGGATCGGTCGGAATCGTCGGCGCTCAAGGCTCGGCGGGCTCCGCAGCATTTGGCTCGCCGGTCGCGGCGGCGGGCGGAACCGGCGGCAGCGGGTTTGGCCAAGGGGGCCTCACCGGCATAAACGGCCAAGCAGGCGAAGGCGGGGCCGGAGGACCAGTGGGGTACGCCAATGGTGTGGAGGTCAGTGTGAACCCCGGCCGAGATGGGGGGGGCGGACAGCCCGGAGCCAACGGAGGCAATGGAATTGCCGGCGGGTCGGGCAGTGGCGGTGCCAATGGACTTAATATTGCATCATTTACCCATCTCACCGGCGGGGCCGGTGGGGCGGGTGGCGGTGGTGGCCAAGGCGGTGGGGGCGGCGGAACGGGGGGAGTGGGTGGCGGCGGTGGCGGTGGGGGTGGCGGTGCGAGCACACTCCTTGGGGGCGGTGGTTCCGGCGGTAATGGCGGGGCCGGGGCCTTGGGCGGTTACGGCGGAGCCGGAGGAGCTGGCGGCTCGGGCGGCAATGGTGGCGGAGGGGGCGGAGCCATCGAACTTTACGCAGCCGGTCGGCTGACCGTAAATGGATATATTGAGGCTCAGGGAGCGGGCGGAAAATCCGGCATTGTTGGTGCCGGTGGTGGTTATGGCGGACAGGGCGGTAATCGCATTCCCGGCCAGCCAGGCAGTTCTGCCGCCTCCGCCAGCGGATCGGCCGCTGGAGGCGAGGGTGGAACCGGAGGATTCGGGGGTAATGGCGGCACAGGTGGCACCGGCGGGACGGGTGGCGCGGGCGGAGCAGGGGCCGGGGGCACGATCGCGCTGGTAGGCTCGTCGGTTAACATATCCAATGGCGCTTTTAATACGCTTGGCGGAGGAGATGCCTCCACCAATGGTCAATTATTCATCGCGACCAACAGCCAAATTTCTGCCATCAGTCACGTATCCGGCGGATTGCCTCAATATTCAACCGGGCCGGTGGGCCAAAACCCATTTACCGCCACCGACACACCCAACATACCAGACCTGGCCGGCGGCGTAGCGGCACCTTATGGCGTGCTCGCCAATCTTCAGGCGAATGCCACCGTCTTCTCTGGTCTCGCCGCCAATGCACCCACCCACGCACTGGCCGCCGTACTGCTCGGCAGCAGCGGGCTGCCCGGATATTCCGATGTGTTCCCGGGCTATCAATGGGTTTTCATCGTCAATCTCAGCGGCTCATCCATCAATGGCCTCCAGGTGGGAATCAGCTCCACTTCTTCTACCTTTGCCGCCGCCCTCATGCAGCAGACTCTCTCCATCACCGGCAGCGGAACCACCGGAAACATCCATATCCTCACCAGTACCGGCATCCCGCTGCCCGAGAGCGGCGTCTACGCCTTTCTGGCTCCGACATCGCTCATCGATTCCGGAACCCTTTACGCCACCGCCGATGGCGCTCTGCCATTGACCATGTCTTCCGATTACGGACTGGTGACGCCCGGTTACCTGCCGATCGGCTATCTGCAATCGACCGCCGCCACACCCGAACCGGCATCCGCCGCTTTGACGTTGGCGGCCATGGGCGGACTGCTTCTGCTGCCCCGGCGACGGGATGTCTTCGCCCGGACGGCCTCACGGGCGTAGGTCATCCTGAGGCGCACCGATTGATCGCCGGGCAGCGCGACGACGACCGAACCGGTTCGTAGACAACCGCCAAAATTGCGGCAACGCTACAAGGGGCATCAGGGCGCAACGGCCACGAGACCTCTGTCTGCGGTCACCTTCAAAAGAAGTCACATCGAGGTAGTGGGCGTAACGCGATCAAGGCCTGCCTTCGCGGATAGATTTCGACTGGATCCGACGAACGATCCACGCTTCCAGCGTGATGATCGGTGGGGGGGATCGCGCGTGGCGATGCCGCAGTCTGTGTATGTATTCCCACAACTCTCGCTGCCTTATTCTTATCGGATTCCAATTTACCCGGGTGGACGGGCAAACTGGCTCCTACCTGATGAGAGCTCGTCGAGCCCAAAACATGAAACCACCCACGAAAGAACCCGACCCCAGGCAGAACCGTGGCTACGATTCCGACAAATATTAGAAATGCTCGCATGATATTACCCTTGGCCTCTCCGGCAAAAGATATTGTGACAACCGGCCCGATAGAGCACGGGACGTTCCATCCGGGCTTCCGCTTCCATCTGCATCGCCTGCGACGAAAAGCCGCTGGGCTCCCTGACGCTATACCTCCGTCAGGGCATCGCTGAACCCGAGCATTGAAAACTTCGTCGTTTCGGCCATGCTCTTTTCCACGGTGGCGTAATCCTAAAAAAAGAGAACGAATTCAAACCTCAGGTTACCCCGCCTCTTTTTCTGCATCCACAACTTTATAAGAGTAACCCCCGCTGGGCGCGGAGACCGCTATAGGCTATTATTCGATTTCGAATTTTTTTGGGGAAACCAGATGGCTGAAAGCAAGGCCTTCACCACTCAGCGGGCGTACACACTGCGGTTGCGCGGCGCAGGCGACGGCGACAATTCATGGCGCGAAGCGCTGTGGGCGACACATGAAGCCGTGAACAAGGGGGCCAAGGTCTTCGGCGATTGGTTGCTGACGTTTCGTGGGGGGCTGTGCCACACACTGGCGGATGCGAAGGTGCACGGCCGGGCGGGCAACCCGGAACGCGATCGAACGGACGAGGAACGTCGGCAACGCCGCATCCTCCTCGCCCTCTCCTGGCTCAGCGTCGAGTCCGCCCCCGTTGACCCGGCAGACAGGGCGGGGTTCATCGTCGCCACCGGCGAGGAATGCCAGTCCGCCCGAGACGAAAAGGTCACGGCCGCGCTCGGTGAGATTCTCAGCCGACGCGGCGTCGGTGACGCCGAGGTTAAAGCGTGGAAAGCTGAGTGTAAGGCTTCATTATGCGCAGCAATCCGGGAAGATGCCGTCTGGGTGAATCGCAGCGCCATGTTCGATGCGGCCGTCGCCGCCAGTGACGGCTCGCTGAATCGCGAGGAGGTTTGGGACCTGCTCAAGCACTTCTTCGGCTCCCCGGAATCCTACTTCGCGGGCGTGAAACTCAAGGATACAGAATCTGATGTTGGCGAGGCAGATAAGGGGAAAGACCTGGTTCAGGGCGCCGGCCAATGGCTGAGCAGCCGTTTCGGAGCAGGCGAAGGGGCCAAATTCGAAGATATCTCGGCGGCCTACGGCGTCATAGCCGATTGGTGCGATCAGCAGCTCACCTCCTCTGCTGATTCGGTAAATCTCACTTCCCTTGCCGCCGCGCTGGGCGCCCCATCCGCCGAGGGCATCCTCCGGCTGATTAGCGGCCCCGGCTACAAGAGCGCCACGAGAAATAAAATTAAGGCTTGGCTCCCTGAAGGCCGGCTCACGCCGGAGCAATTGAAGAAGCTCAGGGCGGAAGCTCGCGCCGACGCTGAAAAGTGCAGGGGCAAGATTGGCGAGAAGGCGCGCAAGGATTGGTCCGACGAAATGCTTCGGCAGGTCGTGGCCGCGTGCGGCCTGGCCTACCATCCCGAAAATGGCCCCTCCCGGCATACGGAGTTTGCCGTCATGCTTGACCACGCCGCCCGCCGGGTTGTGATCGGCCATTCTTGGATTAAGCGGGCGGAGGCGCAACGTCAAAATCTGGCGCAGGACGCACAGAAACTCGACAAGGTGCGGCGAGAGGCAAGGGACTGGCTTGATAAACACTGCTACGAGCGTTCGACCGCCACCGGCGCCATCGACGGGTACAGCATCCGCAAGCGGGCAATCAGCGGCTGGGAAAAGGTAGTTGCCGCATGGGGCGGGCTCAAAATCGACTCGCTCGAGGCCCGCGTCGCCGCCGCAAGGGAGCTGCAGGAGGACCCCGAAATTGATAAATTCGGCGACATCCAGCTTTTCGAGGCACTGGCGGCAGATGGCGCAAAGTGCGTGTGGCTGTTGGACGGCAATGCCACCCCGAAGCCGCTGACCGACTACGTCATCGCGACCGATGCGCGGGCAAGGCAGCAGCGGTTTAAAGTTCCCGCCTACCGCCATCCAGACCCGCTCTCCCACCCCGTATTTTGCGATTTCGGGAACTCACGCTGGAAGATTGATTTCGCCGACCACAGACCGCCAAAGCAACCGCCGACGCTCTCCAACCGGCACGTGGTCAGCATGAAGCTCTGGAACGGCCGAGAACTGAGCCCCGTTGACCTGCGCTGGGCGTGTAAACGGCTGGCCGGTGACCTCGCGCTCGGCCAGCCCCAGGCCGCCCCGGCAGTCCCCGTCGGCGTCACCCGAGCCGACCGCTTGGGGCGGGTCGCAGCGGACGCCCCCGGCGGCGCGCGAGTGAAGGTCCTCAACATCTTTGAGGAGAAATATTGGAACGGCCGCTTGCAGGCACCGCGGGCCCAGCTCAACGCCCTCTCAAGGCACATTGCCAAAAACGGCTGGGACGCGAAAGCGATACAGATGCGGCACCGAATTCGTTGGATAATCACCTTATCTGCCAAGCTGCAGCCGACCGGACCCTGGCACCGTTACGCCGAACGGTTTCCAGAGGAATCCCCCGCCAAGCCCTTCTTCGGCCGCAGCGGTGACTGCGGCGTTAAGCATGAAAGCAACAAATCCCGCCAGGGAAATGCCAAGCTGATTCTCTCGCGCCTTCCCGGACTGCGCCTGCTCTCCGTCGACTTGGGCCACCGCTACGCGGCTGCCTGCGCAGTTTGGGAAGCCATCACAACCGAAAGCATGGAAGCCGCGTGCACTGCCGTCGGCGTCCCCCGGCCAAAGGAATCCGATTTGTACCTGCACTTGGCCACCAGCGGTGCCGACGGAAAACGGAAAACAGTAATATACCGCCGCGTCGGGCCGGACAAACTTCCAGATGGAACAGATCATCCCGCACCCTGGGCGAAATTGGACCGTCAATTCCTGATCAAGCTCCCCGGCGAGGAATTACCGCCCCGCGCGGCCTCGAACAGTGGCGATAGCAGTGAAATCCAGCAGGTTGCCGCCTTCGCCAAACGGCTCGGTTTGGAGGCAGACGACGAGCGGAGCAAAGGCCGCGCCGTGGACGAACTTATGTCCCGTGCTGTGCACATTGCCACGCTTGGCCTTAAGCGCCACGCTCGCCGTGCCAAGATCGCCTATGCCCTGAACCCCGAGACCAAAAGCATCCCCGGCGCGGGTGGCCATGAAAAGTCGTTCACCGTCGGCGACGACAATCACATTAAATTTCTCACGGATGCCCTATTCGATTGGTACACGCTGGCCACCGAGTCCAAGTGGCGTGACAGGGCGGCCAGCGATCTATGGAACCGGCACATTGCCCCGATAGCCAACGGCTGGCAAGCCCAGGACCTCGATCCTACGGATGGGGCTGCCGAGAATCCTACTGGCCAGCAGCGGCGCAAGGACGATGACCCCCCGCGCGAACGGTTCCGGCCCGTCGCCCGCACGCTGGCGAGTGCCGACCGGCGAGCCATGCACGCCGATTGGAAAGAATACTGGCAACATTCGGATGGCCGATGCTCCGCCACCCCGAAAATCGCGCCGGGGCAGCGGGGCCCGGCGACAACAGCGCCGTCCGAGCCTGCCACCGGCTGGCACGCCGAGCTTCGTTGGATCACCGATTGGATCATGGGCAGGCGGCTGCCGGGCTGCACTGGCGAAGGGTGGAAACACCGGGTCGGGGGGCTTTCCGTAACACGCGTCACCACCATGAAATCGCTCTACCAACTGCAGAAGGCGTTCGCCATGCGTGCACGGCCCGAAAGGCCGCGAGGTGCTCCGAAGCGGGGCGAGAGCAAGTTCGGTGTCGCGCAGGGAATCCTCTCCGCCATGGAGTCCATGCGCCAGCAGCGTGCCAGACAACTCGCCAGCCGGATCGTCGAGGCTGCCCTCGGCGTCGGTATCGAGCGCAGTCGCAGCGACGGACGCGACCCGCAGCGCCCGCGTGCACGCATTGACGCCCCTCGTTTCGCCGCCTGCCACGCGGTGGTGATCGAGAACCTGAATAACTACCGCCCCGACGAGATGCAAACCCGGCGCGAGAATCGACAGCTCATGCAATGGGCCTCCTCAAAGGTAAAGAAGTACCTCTCCGAATCCTGCCAGCTTCACGGCCTGCATCTGCGCGAGGTTCAGGCGGCCTACACCTCGCGGCAGGATTCCCGCACAGGCGCCCCCGGTGTCCGCTGCAAGGATGTGCCGGTCGACGAGTTCACGACCGCACCCTGGTGGCGCAGCAGGGTCGGCGCGGCTTGCAGGAAGCGGGAAGGAAATGGCTCCGGCACCGCCCTCGACCGGTACCTCTTGGAACTCGACCAAGCCTGCTCCCAGCTTACGCCGGAGCGGCGAAAGGCGGCGCCCCCGATCCGTATCCCCGTCAGGGGCGGAGATATTTTCGTCTCCGCTGATCCCTCCTCGCCCGCGGCCGGCGGCCTCCATGCCGACCTGAACGCCGCCGCCAACATTGGGCTCAAGGCACTCCTCGACCCCGACTGGCCGGGGAAATGGTGGTACATCCCCTGCGAAACCGCGACCCACAAGCCCCACACGGAGAAGGTCAAAGGGTGCGCGGCGGTCGACTGCGGCAGCCCCCTCGGTACCGGCGCTCCGACCCCGGCCGGTGAACGGCCGCTGGCGGCCAAGCCCAAAGCACGCTCGGGCAAGGCCAAGCAAGAAATTGTTAACTTATGGCGGGACCCGACCCACGAGCCACCCATCAACACCCCCGACCGCTGGGCCGAAAGCAAGAAATATTGGAACCAGGTCGAATGCAGAGTGATTGGAAGACTGGCGGCCAAAAGCGGAAGCGGTGAATCATCGTGATCCCCCTGGCGGCGGCCCCACGAGGCGGCTTGGCCGCGGGCGTTGCGGCAGTGGGCGCGATGTGGTAGCCTTTTATTGTGCCTACAGGGCACACAACTCCCGAGTAAGTGTCTCCCCCTTCGTTGGGTTTGGCACTCGGGGTCGATTTTGTTCGCTTGGGTTCTTTGAAAAGTCGGTCGCGAGCGTGGCGGTGGTGCAAGGGGGTACGGGGCGCACTCGCAGCACCAAAACGGCCCGCAAAATCGGGGGTTTCGGGGTGTGCAAATGAGTTCAGAACCATCGGCTCGGGGTAATTTCCCGTCACACTCGCAGCGCCGTGGCCAAGGCGTTGCAAGAGGCCAACTTAGGCGGCCCACGGTGGCGCCGTCCGAAGCGATCAATATCGGCTGACACATGGAGTCGTACAAGAGTTGTGTGGATGAAATTGCGTGGCGCCGTCCGAAGCGATCAATATCGGCTGACACTTCAAGGCACCTATCTGGCCTGAAATTTGAATTGGGTGGCGCCGTCCGAAGCGATCAATATCGGCTGACACTTAAGCTGCCGACAAGTATTCGACAACGGTTGCGACGTGGCGCCGTCCGAAGCGATCAATATCGGCTGACACATGATAGTCCCGGTTGGTACCGGACAACGTTCGATTGTGGCGCCGTCCGAAGCGATCAATATCGGCTGACACGGTAGCTAATGGCGGCACTCATTATCGCAGTATTAGGTGGCGCCGTCCGAAGCGATCAATATCGGCTGACACATTTTTCCCATACTTTTCGACGCGATTTGACTTTAGTGGCGCCGTCCGAAGCGATCAATATCGGCTGACACGTGTTCATAAACGCAACCATGTTAAATCTCCTTATGTGGCGCCGTCCGAAGCGATCAATATCGGCTGACACTTTAGTTCTTTGCTAACTTTTTCCCAATAGCCTAGTGGCGCCGTCCGAAGCGATCAATATCGGCTGACACCTTAGTCTACTGTTAGTATAGTATAACCACTATTGGGTGGCGCCGTCCGAAGCGATCAATATCGGCTGACACTTTGTTATTTTTCATTAATACAATTTAGAAAAAACGTGGCGCCGTCCGAAGCGATCAATATCGGCTGACACTCAATATCCTCACGCGGTTGATTGAATGTGTAAACGTGGCGCCGTCCGAAGCGATCAATATCGGCTGACACTTTAACTCCCCTAAGGTGGTTTTATAATGTTCCCCGGTGGCGCCGTCCGAAGCGATCAATATCGGCTGACACTTCAATGCCGGAGCGGACACATTGACGCTCTGGACTGTGGCGCCGTCCGAAGCGATCAATATCGGCTGACACGACGAACTGAATACCCATCCATCGTGCAACATAATGTGGCGCCGTCCGAAGCGATCAATATCGGCTGACACATTGTATTCATTTAACCCTTTGTACAATTCTACAGCGGTGGCGCCGTCCGAAGCGATCAATATCGGCTGACACAAGTATTGATACTTATCCAACAAGTATCAATTTTTGTGGCGCCGTCCGAAGCGATCAATATCGGCTGACACATGGTACCGAGAAACTCGTCACCGAGATAAACGAAGTGGCGCCGTCCGAAGCGATCAATATCGGCTGACACTTTTTAGCTCTCGCTTCGATACCTCCGGTAATCCACGTGGCGCCGTCCGAAGCGATCAATATCGGCTGACACTAATACCCACATCATTTTGCCGAACGGGGTTTACGTGGCGCCGTCCGAAGCGATCAATATCGGCTGACACTTCCGGAGGCAGTTCCACCAACGTCAGTGAAACGAGTGGCGCCGTCCGAAGCGATCAATATCGGCTGACACTTGTCTGACCTTGTTTCTGCATTAGTTTTAACTTTTGTGGCGCCGTCCGAAGCGATCAATATCGGCTGACACGGGTGGACAGGCTGCTGAACAATAGGTCTACGGAGGTGGCGCCGTCCGAAGCGATCAATATCGGCTGACACTGATATTACAACTGCATCTACTGCTACTTCAGAAACGTGGCGCCGTCCGAAGCGATCAATATCGGCTGACACATAGGTTCTGGTTTTGGTATACCATTATCTATAGTGTGGCGCCGTCCGAAGCGATCAATATCGGCTGACACTCGGCGGTTCAAACAGCTTACTTTCAATGCGTCCGCGTGGCGCCGTCCGAAGCGATCAATATCGGCTGACACTTATAGTGTAGATTCCAAGTTATTGGACATAGCTATTGTGGCGCCGTCCGAAGCGATCAATATCGGCTGACACTAAAACAAAACGTTCTGGCCATTCTGTTAACACCAGTGGCGCCGTCCGAAGCGATCAATATCGGCTGACACTGCCGGTGCGGAGCATTGCGGAACTGGGCGTCACGGTGGCGCCGTCCGAAGCGATCAATATCGGCTGACACTTGCATTAAAAATGGCTTAAAGCGCTTCAAAATTGGTGGCGCCGTCCGAAGCGATCAATATCGGCTGACACTTCCGCTCGCTCCCAGGGTTGCGTGGGCGGACCTTCGTGGCGCCGTCCGAAGCGATCAATATCGGCTGACACGTCCGCGGTGAAGACCGCCAGCAGGATCCCGAGCAGGGTGGCGCCGTCCGAAGCGATCAATATCGGCTGACACATCATCAACGTCGGGGCCGCTAACGCAGGCGGCCGTGGCGCCGTCCGAAGCGATCAATATCGGCTGACACTTCAAGTCTTGGACGGGGAGTTCTGCTACGGGGACGTGGCGCCGTCCGAAGCGATCAATATCGGCTGACACGCTGCGGCGTCGCATCTCCAAACCCTCCCAGACCGTGGCGCCGTCCGAAGCGATCAATATCGGCTGACACTCATTACAAAATACAAGTACGCCACATCGCTTTTGCGGCGCCGTCCGAAGCGATCAATATCGGCTGACACAGCCCAGCCTGCTCCCCCCTTTATTTCGGCCTTCTCGTGGCGCCGTCCGAAGCGATCAATATCGGCTGACACCGCAGTCTCACCGACGCAAATGGGTACGTCAGTTTCGTGGCGCCGTCCGAAGCGATCAATATCGGCTGACACCGCCGTCGCCATTGCGTGCCCCTCGATATCGGCACTGTGGCGCCGTCCGAAGCGATCAATATCGGCTGACACGCTGTTGGCCTGGCTCGACATCGGCCCGATCTCCTCTGGCGAATTCGGCGCCCGATCTCCTTTGTCTGTATTTGAATCACGAATCAACCCCAGCGTTGTCGCGATTCACACCGGATCGCTCCCCGCAAAAATGGGTATGAGCCAAAATAAACAATGAATTGCAAGTATTGAAAAGCCGCAAAAAAAATCGGACGTTTGCCAAACTTTATTTCACCAGCACCCAACCATAATGGTATGGCGGCAGGTCGATCATCTCCGGTACCTGCAGATGAAATCCGGCGGCCAAGGCCCATGCCAGGCAATGCTCGGGGCGTGGGCGGATGCCCATCGATGGGCCCCTCGGTGTCGCAGGATCATAATTCCAGTGCATAATCCCCAGCAGCTTGCCGCGGTCTAAAATACGCCACGCTTCGCCCAAGAGTATTTGCGGTTTCTCGCAGTGCAGGATATTGAACAACATCACATAATCTACGCTCCCTTCCGGCAAACCGGTCCCTTCCGCAACAAAATCGCGGTGCTCAGCATGGACGTTGGTGAGACCACACTCATGGGCTTTTCGTCGCGTTATCGAGATCATCTCGCCTTCAATATCAAAGGCGTGGACGGTGCCGCCGACGACTTTGGCCGCAGGAATCGCAAAGGTGCCGTAGCCGCAGCCAAAATCCGCCACATCCCGGCAGGTCCCCGCCAAGCCCAACTTGGCCAAGGTCTGAGCAGGGGAAAAAAAGGAAGCCCACATTTGCTCATCAGGCATGCCGCTTTCACGTGTCTTCATGTTTCTGCTCCGGGAATGATTATCAATCCTATTCCGTCACGCAGCGCGTTAAAAAAGATAGCCAAAACGCCATCACTTACCACCAGCTCCGGCCCTTCATGAAAGGGCTCTACCGTTCGGCGCTGGTAAGGGGCCTACAGTCCCGCAGGGACCTCCCTATTCTATTGAGGCCGAACCGCCACGCAGCAGAATATCATCAAACCGCACATATCGTCGCGGATTGTCGGGCTGGCGAGGGAGGTGTTATTCCTGCGCGAGGGGCTTTTGGCGCGAATCGATGCGGAACTGCCACGTCAGCCACGCTGCCAGCAGACTCAGACCACCAAGCAGATCAAAAAACAATGGCTTGGGGATGTGTAATTCAAGCAGCGGAAGAAAAAACGTACTGATAACAGCTCCGAACCGCGAAAACGCAGTGGCAAATCCATGACCCGTTGCCCGCACACTCGTCGGATACACCTCCGCCGGAATCATGTAGGTTGTATTGCCCGGCCCGAAGGAATTACACGCTGTGGAAAACAGCATACACCCGAAGGCCACGGCCACCATGGCGGGCGTGAATTTACCGCCGTTGGAAGCGGCCGTGCCGGCAATGGCACCGACGACGACCAGACACAATCCGCTGCCCAGAAAACCGATGATCTGGGGCACGATCCGTCCGATGCGGTCCACCAGCAGAACCAGCGGAACAAAGCCGATCAGGAATGAAAAACTCAATACCGTCGAGCCGAGAATGCGGTCCCAGACTCCGACAAAACCGAGATGCTTGAGAATGGTGGGCTGATAGATCGTCAGGTAATACCCGACGAGATCCATGATGAACCACGGAAGGCAGGCCAGAAGGGTGGCACGGATGAGCTCGCGGGAAAATAATATTGTCCACGATGGGGCAGGTGTGATGATTCTGTTGTGTTCGTGGGCGAGAATCTCATCGAGCTGCGCCTGAGAGATGGAGGGCCGGAGGCGCTTCACCACCGCGGCGGCGGCTGCCACATTTCCACGGCGCAAATACCAGCGCGGAGATTCGGGCAGATCGCGGCGGAGCCAGATGACGAGTATGGCCGGCAGAGCCCCCAACCCGAGCATCCAGCGCCAGTTCGACGGGCCGATCTGCCAGAGGGCCAGGCCGGTGAATCCGGCGGTGATGGCGCCGATGGACCAGAGACCGAACATGAGCGTGATGGCGGCCCCGCGGCTTTTCCTGGGCGAAAATTCAGCCAGATAGGTGGCGGAGAGCGGATAGTCGGCCCCCACACCGATGCCCAGCAGCAGGCGAAACGCGATCAGCACCCCTATATTCCATGCCAGGGCGCACATGAGAGCCGAGGCGAAAAAAGTGATCAGATCAATCACATAAATGACTTTGCGGCCGAAGCGATCGGCTATCCGACCGGCGGAAAGCGCCCCGATCAGCGCCCCAGCCAGTGCGGCCGAGCCGAGCATGCTGCTTTCGACGTGGGATGGATGCCACTGCCGATGGATGAAGATCATGGCGATGCCGATGATCACGAGATCATATCCATCCAGAAAAACACCCAGTCCCGCCGCCAGAACGAGGCGCTTGTGCAAGCGAGTCATTGGGGCGGAATCGAGTTGCTCCAGAAGAGGATCTGATTCCGCAGATTCAATAGCCGGCGTTTCACTCACCCGATGCCCCCGACGCTCTTGGTTTACTGCCCATCCGAGGCGACAATCTGATAAATACTTTCGCCGCGACGCTTGGCCATCGCTTTAATATAGGCTTGCAGCCGCCGATATGAAGCGACGCCTTTGGATGCGATCCATTCCTGTTTGAGCTGCTCCGGACCAGGGACCTTCAGCAGCGTTGTGGGGCCGTATTCCGACAGTTTCCCGGCCTTCATCGGATGGAGTTTGAGCCACCGCGGCGAGAGCCAATGACCGGTGCGGCCAGCCTTCATCCGTGCCATAAGTCCGACTGAAACATGGCCCGGGTTGAGAGCCATTTTTACGCGAATCGGCCGAAGATGATAGGGAGATGTGTCGGGAGTGTTGGCCCAGATGCCGCTGATGACCTGTGCGCCGGCATCCCACTGCGACATAGGCGGCACACCGGTAATCGCCTCCATCGTGCGGAGGATATTAATCTGAGAATAGGGATGCGTGACCAACACGCCCCGTTTCACCCATGGGCCAATCACCAGCGCCAAACTGCGATGAGCCGAGATATGATCGGCACCGGACTGGGCATCGTCCTCGGTGACGAACACCAGGGTATGCCGCCATGATTTGAGTTTTGAAAGCGCGGCGACAATTTCGCCGGTGGCTTCATCATTATTGGCCACATAATAATCCGGGGTGTAGTATCCCGCTTGCCGACCGGCGGTGTGATCATCCGGCAGCCAGATGTACATGAGTGCGGGCATATCGCCAGAATGCGAATGGATGAATTCATTGACTATTTTTGCGCGGTACGTATCAAGGAAAAATCGATTCCAGCCGGGGAAATTAACCTGCAGATGGGCGTGCATCGCAGCCGAAATATCTCCTATCTCGCTGCGCGAGACAAATTCTCCGAAATCCTGAAACGAAACATGATGATCGAGCAGATCATTAAAAATAAACATGCCATTGGGATACGATATCCACGGATTGGCCCAGCGGCCCAGTTTTTTCAGATCGGTGTAATCCGAATAGGGGTTGTCTGTCCCGCCGAAGCCGTCCGTCGAATTAAACGCACTGCCGACCAGAGGCTCAGTCCATCCGGGATTTTCGGAAAGCCCCCGGCCGGAGTAATACATGGGCCAGGTCCGCTGCACAAAATCGCCATCCTCGCCGGAGGTCGTCCACTGGTGTCCCTGGGCCGTCACTTCGCCGTCCACCTTGTAATTCACCATGAGGCCGAAGCGATTCGCCAAGGCGTAGGCATTGGGAAGTTCTTTCTCGTTATAAAGATCAAGTTTGGGGTCGGCCCATTTTCCGGCCCGCGAATAGGTGCCGAAATCTTCATCGAAGGTTTTGTTTTCTCGCAGAATAAATACCACATGGTGGATGTGTTGATGCAGCCATGCGGTAGCCCGGAGATTGGCGGCGGATAACCGGGCGCGATCCGCGGCGGTCATGCGCAAATCGCTCAGCGCTTCGTGGGTCCATAGAGGAAGTTGACGCTTGAGTTCCCGCAGCGGGATCATCTGCAGTGAACCGGGAATGCAATTACCGATCCACTTGCCGTGCGGGTTTGGCCCGAATCCAACACCCTTGGTACTGGTGACGAGGAGTTGACCGTAACTGATCACCGCATCGGTTGGATACCAGCCGGTGGGGATCAAGCCGAGGAGTTTGCCGGTGGCGGTATTAAATACGGCAATATCATCATTGCCGGCATTGCAGGCGAAAAGGCGTGTATGCCAGACGGCCAGCGCATCAGGAAATGTGCCGGGAAGCGCATCGGGAAAGGGGAGATCGGCAATGGTGCGGGTGACTTTGAAGGTTGTAAGGCTGATTTCGGAAAGAGTGTCGGCGTTGGCGCAGGCCACCCAGACTGAATGATCCGCGTGATCGTACACGACGGCAGTGGGATGGATGCCGGGCAGACGATTATGCGGCCCGGTCGGAGGACCGAGACGAACAACCGCCCGGGTCTTGAGATTCCTCTTTTCGATGAAGCGCACCGAGTCGGCGCCCCAGTCGGTTACCACGGCATAGCGTCCGGCGGTGATAACCTCGTAAGGATACGAACCGACATTGGTGTAGGTCGTCTCACCGGAGCGCAGATTGATCCGCGCAAGGCTGTTACTGAGTAACCCCGTAACAAATGCAAATTTACCGCTGATGGCGGCAGAATCGGGATAAAACAGGGGAGGCCCGGGGGGGCCCTGATTCACATACGGGTATTGATCCTTCGGAAAACTCTGGCCGGTGAGCGGGAATTCGCGGACGATCTTGAGTTCATCCTGCGTCACCTTGATCGCCAGCAAATTATCCGACACTCCGCCGGCGGCATAGATCATGCCGTAGGGCCCGCGGACCAAACCTTGAAAGAGGCTCTGATTGGTCACCACATTGGGAAGTTTGAGGCTGTGCCACAGATGCTGATATTTGAGGAAATGCAGCACCATATTCGGTTGCAATTTTTTGTTGTAGCCCTGCAGAGACTGAATTGCCGACACGCCCGCCGATTCCACCACAATCGTACCGTGCTGTCGAACCACACCGACGGGAAAATTAGCCGTCTGAATCGTTTTTCCAACCGGTGCGACGACTCTACCGTCGGGCAGTTGATGTGTCAGCGTTGCGCCGGATGCGATCGCCGACCAGCATACCGCCGCTACGACGAACGCAAATAATCTTGAACCTGACACACAGGCCCCTGTTCGGGGACGCGAGAGGGATGGCCGTTGCATTTCACTCCTTAGCGCATAACGCCCATGGTGGGGCGGCATCAAATCCATAACCGCCGTTAACCTACCATTGTCATCTTAACGTTCTATTTCTGTTTTGTTTAGTTTTCCTGTGCGTTCGGCCGTCGAACCGGTGTCACGCAGGCCATCTGCGCCGGGCAGAATGGCAACGGGGAAGGACCGTGCGGTGCCCCTGACCTGAGGCGGAAAACGTAACGCAATGGGAGAGGCTCGCCGTGAAAACTACTGTTCCCACATATAGAGGAAATTGGGATGCAGGAAAGTGGACATGGCGGCACCGGAGAGATTGACGTTGACCATGTTAAAATTGCCACCCTTGCCGCCGAGATTACTTTTGGCGTAAATCGATCCGGTGTCGTGTCCATTGCGTTTATAAAGCACAATGGTCGCGTGCTTGATATGGGCGAGCGCCTTGGCTTTGCGGATGGCGGCATGCAGACCGCCGAGGGCGTCAATCATGTGATAGCGAAGGGCGTCGATTCCCGTTAGCGGACGACCGTCGGTGAGCATCGGCCAGAGCTTCGGATTAACCTGTGGATGCGAAGACTTGACGACATGCACAAAGCGGGCGAAAAATTCACGGACAAATCCCTGGATAATTTTTTTCTGTGAGGGTGTCATCTTGGAAAAGGGTGAACCGGTTTCTTTATCCGGGCCGCTGGCAAATGCCGGCGCCGTGACGCCGAGGTATTGCAGCGTGTGGCGGAAATTGAATAATTGAACAATCACCCCGACGGAGCCGGTAATGGTTGTGGGATACGCCATCTGATAATCAGCGGCGCAAGAGAGGTAATATCCGCCGCTGGCGCACACATCCATCATGGAAACCACGACCGGTTTATGTGTTTTTCGTTCAAATCGTTTCAGGGTGTTATACATGATGGTACTGGCCGTTACGGTACCACCAGGCGTGTTCATCCGAAGCACAACGGCCTTGACGCGCGGGTCTTTGGCGATGGAATGGAGCGTCTGAGCAAAGTCACTCACCGGGTTATGCGAAGAACCGAGCCATGATGCAGTCGATCCGTCAAGCAACATCCCGCTTACATCCACAATCGCCACGCGATTGCAGTTAAACCATTGATGCGTTTTATGCACCACCTGCGGCCTGATGCGCGGACTTACCGGCACCAGCGATATCTGCAGGGCGCGGTCGCCGCAACCCGCAAGGGACATGCAGCCGACAAACATCAGGAGCATGCAAAATACGGAGGAAATTTTTCCGGTACGTCCCGAAACGGGCATGCGGGAAGAGAAGTTCATGAGCATCAGCCTCGCGATCTTTCCACAATCTGCATCAAGTTACCTTCGCAATCCACGAAGGATATCAGTCTTCCACCCCCGACCGCCTGCACCACCGCCCCCACAAATCCTACGCCGCCAGAGGATAAATGTGCATACGCGGCATCAAAATCAGTCACACGCCACGCCACATGGCTGATTCCCGGATCATGACTGTCGCGCGGCCGTCGCACGTGCTCGTTGCGCGGCATGATCTCCAGCATCATACCGCAATGAACACCCTCAACAGACGGTGGTCCAATCAGATACGTTCGCTGGCCAGAGGGTTGCTGCGGCTCGGTCTGAGCTTTGACCACGAGGCCGAGCATCCGATGATACCATTTCACCAGGGCATCGGTATCGTCGGCGGCAATCGCCACATGATCCAAGGCATCCGTGAAAGTAATGCTCATCGCCGCACCGCCTCCGCCACTTCGCCCAATGAGATAACACGGTCGGCAGACGGTCCGCCGTCAAACTGCGGCATCAGACTTCCTTGGCGGCAATCCACTTCATCATCCTTCGCAAATGCTTGCCGACCACCTCAACCTGCGAATTTTTATCCGCCTCGTAAAGGGCGTTAAATTTCGGCTTGCCGGCCTTGTGTTCCGCCATCCATTCGCGGGCAAACTGGCCGGAGGTGATTTCATCGAGAATTTTCTGCATTTCCTTTTTGGTCTGCTCGGTGATGATGCGGGGGCCGCGCGTCAGGTCGCCGTATTCGGCGGTATTGCTGATGCTGTAGCGCATGTAATTCAAACCGCCCTGATAGATCAGGTCGACAATCAACTTCACCTCATGGACGCATTCAAAATACGCCATCTCCGGCGGGTAGCCATTTTTCACCAGCGTTTCAAAGCCGGCCTTGATCAGCGCCGAGAGGCCACCGCAGAGCACGGCCTGTTCGCCGAAGAGATCGGTTTCGCACTCATCCTTAAACGTGGTTTGGATGATGCCCGCCCGGGCGCCGCCGACGCCGTTACCCCAGGCCAGAGCCGTCTGCAGAGCCTTGCCGGACGCATCTTGAGCCACGGCCACCAGGCACGGAACTCCGCCACCTTTCACATACTCACTTCGCACCAGGTGCCCGGGCCCTTTGGGTGCAATCATTACCACATCCACATCCGGAGGCGGAACAATCTGCTTGAAGTGAATATTCAAGCCGTGCGTCGTACCGAAGGTCTTTCCGCCCCGCAGGTTGGGAGCGATTTCCTTCTCATAAATCTCGGGCTGTAATTCATCGGGCAGTGTGACAATGATAAGATCAGCGGCTTTAACCACATCGGGAATGCTCATCGGGTCAAAACCGTGCTCGATGGCCAACTTGCCATTGGCGGAATCTTTGCGGTTGGCAACGATCACTTTGACGCCGCTATCCCGAAGATTTTGGGCGTGGGCGTGCCCCTGCGAGCCATACCCCAGCACGCCGACCGTTTTCCCCGCCAGGCCCGAAAGGGGAGCTTCATTTTCGTAGTAAATCTTGAGAGAAACTGCATTGGAGGACATGTTGATTGAATCCTTAACCGATACACAAAATACCTAACCCTATACAGATTCGTGAGAATACAGGCAGCACCATATGGGGTCAAACGATCAGGCGAGTGGGTCTTCTTGGATTTTGGGCATCCCCATTTTTCAGGGCGGCCGCAGCCAGTGGTGCCCGCAGATCAGGTGAATCGCGCTCAGGGTAAATGCCTGCCGGTGGATTTAATCCGCCGGTCGCACCGCGGTGGATAACCGCCAACCGCAGGGAAAGAGAGAGAGAAACCGATTTAACCGCAGGGGGACTCAGAGGTTCGCGGAGGTTTCCGCAGTGAATTCATTAGCTTTATCGTACGGTCTTGGCGTTCTCTTCTTTGTGGCTTGGTGTGAGACATGGGCCGACGGGCCGGCTGCGCCAGCAGAAAGTAGAAAGTAGAAAGTAGAAAGTGGAAAGGTGAGCAAGCATGGAGCCGCGCTTCGCGCGGCGGGTTTCGCGTTCCGCCACCACACCCTTCACCGGTGCACTCGGGCAACGGAAATTCATTTATCCCGACCATGCTACGGTCTCAAAATTGCCTCACCGTGAAAATCATAACGCGCCGGGGCGGCGCCCGGAAGCTGCCGCCCTGTTGCATCCGTCAAAATACATGGCTGCCCCCAGTATCGACAGAGCCACCGCATAATGGCAAAGATTCATTTTCGCCCCACCGGTCTAATCAAAAGTGATCCGTCATCCGTCACCAGATAATAATAGGCCCGCCCATTAGCGTAGTCGCTGAACACGGCAGATCGGAGCAGCAGTTCTTGCCAGCGGCCATCGATCCGCACGCCCGCGGCCGATGGCACATTTCGTACCATAAACTTGCTTGCCATGGCTGCAGCATTTTTCAACGAATCAGTCGTGGCGTGCCCCAACTGTACATAAACGAACAAAAACCTCCTCACGGCCGCAGAGTTCTCCTCCGCTGCGACTTCTCGCAGCAATTCCTTCACGCCGCGTGGTGGCGCCGCCTTGCTGTTAACTGTGAAGGCGACCGCGTAAAAGAAACGGTCGTATCGCTCAATTTTCCTGATCTCAACTGAGTTTATTCGATAGGCCACCGCGTAGGGTAGAAGTGCGATCGCGAGTACAGCGAGCCCGCATACGGGCACCTGCATATACCAAGGCACTATGCTGGTGAAGGCGGACCGAAGGCTCACATCGGTGCCTTGTCTCCTTTTCAAGCGGTAGCTCGCGGCCCAGAGCGTCCCCAGCCACAGGAGCCCGCCACACAGGAACAACACCACGGCAGTGCCCGGCCACCGGGCAAATGCCGCCACCACGGCTACGAGCGCTGCAAGGCCCGCGAAATGAATCGCGGGCAGTACACGGCCCCGACGGATTTGGTGCTGGATCGACATGGGTTACCCCGCAACCATAGGACGTTTTGGTGCAGCTACTCGACCGCAAGAGGGATGGCACGCGGCCCGATCGCAGCAAGCAGGATCGCACCAAACAGAAACAAAGTACACCACCAAAAAAATGCCGCTTGCATCCGTCCCCGGTACAGCAGCACCAGAATCGCCAGCCAGGTTATCGAGGCTGCAACAACAACCAGATAGGACCATGGCTCCGCACCAAATGCGAGTACCCCTGATGGTGTTGCAAGCGTCGGAGTTAAGGGGGACAACAACGCTCTACCTTCGCCTCGAACCCGTGTGGGCGCCGGCATCATTATGCGAATAAACCAAACCTGTGACATAAGCCTCAGGAGAAGGTGGTTGGCGATGGTGACTGCCGCCGCCGCAAACAGTAACGCTTGGCTCAGACAAAGAAGCCCCCGTCCCGGGGTGGCAGCATCCTCACGGCCCATCTTAATCTCCAAAAAGCCACGCGCTAGGTGGCTAGCCCGGATTATTCACGGTCATCGCGGCAGTGCTGAGATATGCATGGTTGTATATACATCGGTGGCATGGCTGCAGGTTTTTTACGGTTGTGGGCAGAAGGCCCCCTTA